>NZ_CP033043.1:2337500-2651250 GCF_003667825.1 Metabacillus litoralis
CTACGGGCGCAATATTTCTATTAATATATTATAATTTTAGATTTTGAAGGCATATTCCTTCAAAACTAGATAACGATTCACAATTCATTCACTAAGCTTACGCTTTTAATTAGGTTAAGTCCTCGATCGATTAGTATCAGTCAGCTCCACACGTCACCGCGCTTCCACCTCTGACCTATCAACCTGATCATCTTTCAGGGATCTTACTAGCTAATGCTATGGGAAATCTCATCTTGAGGGGGGCTTCATGCTTAGATGCTTTCAGCACTTATCCCTTCCGCACATAGCTACCCAGCTATGCCTTTGGCAAGACAACTGGTACACCAGCGGTGCGTCCATCCCGGTCCTCTCGTACTAAGGACAGCTCCTCTCAAATTTCCTACGCCCACGACGGATAGGGACCGAACTGTCTCACGACGTTCTGAACCCAGCTCGCGTACCGCTTTAATGGGCGAACAGCCCAACCCTTGGGACCGACTACAGCCCCAGGATGCGATGAGCCGACATCGAGGTGCCAAACCTCCCCGTCGATGTGGACTCTTGGGGGAGATAAGCCTGTTATCCCCGGGGTAGCTTTTATCCGTTGAGCGATGGCCCTTCCATGCGGAACCACCGGATCACTAAGCCCGACTTTCGTCCCTGCTCGACTTGTAGGTCTCGCAGTCAAGCTCCCTTGTGCCTTTACACTCTACGAATGATTTCCAACCATTCTGAGGGAACCTTTGGGCGCCTCCGTTACATTTTAGGAGGCGACCGCCCCAGTCAAACTGCCCACCTGACACTGTCTCCCAGCCCGATCAGGGCTGTGGGTTAGAATTTCAATACAGCCAGGGTAGTATCCCACCGACGCCTCCACCGAAGCTAGTGCTCCGGCTTCTCAGGCTCCTACCTATCCTGTACAAGCTGTACCAAAATTCAATATCAGGCTACAGTAAAGCTCCACGGGGTCTTTCCGTCCTGTCGCGGGTAACCTGCATCTTCACAGGTACTATAATTTCACCGAGTCTCTCGTTGAGACAGTGCCCAGATCGTTACGCCTTTCGTGCGGGTCGGAACTTACCCGACAAGGAATTTCGCTACCTTAGGACCGTTATAGTTACGGCCGCCGTTTACTGGGGCTTCGGTTCAAAGCTTCGCTTGCGCTAACCTCTCCCCTTAACCTTCCAGCACCGGGCAGGCGTCAGCCCCTATACTTCGCCTTGCGGCTTCGCAGAGACCTGTGTTTTTGCTAAACAGTCGCCTGGGCCTATTCACTGCGGCTTTTCCGGGCTATTCACCCTAAAAAGCACCCCTTCTCCCGAAGTTACGGGGTCATTTTGCCGAGTTCCTTAACGAGAGTTCTCTCGCTCACCTTAGGATTCTCTCCTCGCCTACCTGTGTCGGTTTGCGGTACGGGCACCTCTCACCTCGCTAGAGGCTTTTCTTGGCAGTGCGGAATCAGGAACTTCGGTACTATAATTCCCTCGCCATCACAGCTCAGCCTTCACGACAACGGGATTTGCCTCATTGTCAGCCTAACTGCTTGGACGCGCATATCCAACAGCGCGCTTACCCTATCCTTCTGCGTCCCCCCATTGCTCAAACGGTGAGGAGGTGGTACAGGAATTTCAACCTGTTGTCCATCGCCTACGCCTTTCGGCCTCGGCTTAGGTCCCGACTTACCCTGAGCGGACGAGCCTTCCTCAGGAAACCTTAGGCATTCGGTGGAGGGGATTCTCACCCCTCTTTCGCTACTCATACCGGCATTCTCACTTCTAAGCGCTCCACCAGTCCTTACGGTCTGGCTTCACAGCCCTTAGAACGCTCTCCTACCACTGTTCGTAAGAACAGTCCACAGCTTCGGTGATACGTTTAGCCCCGGTACATTTTCGGCGCAGAGTCACTCGACCAGTGAGCTATTACGCACTCTTTAAATGGTGGCTGCTTCTAAGCCAACATCCTGGTTGTCTAAGCAACTCCACATCCTTTTCCACTTAACGTATACTTTGGGACCTTAGCTGGTGGTCTGGGCTGTTTCCCTCTTGACTACGGATCTTATCACTCGCAGTCTGACTCCTGAACATAAGTCTTTGGCATTCGGAGTTTGACTGAATTCGGTAACCCGATGGGGGCCCCTAGTCCAATCAGTGCTCTACCTCCAAGACTCTCATTTCAAGGCTAGCCCTAAAGCTATTTCGGAGAGAACCAGCTATCTCCAAGTTCGATTGGAATTTCTCCGCTACCCACACCTCATCCCCGCACTTTTCAACGTGCGTGGGTTCGGGCCTCCATTCAGTGTTACCTGAACTTCACCCTGGACATGGGTAGATCACCTGGTTTCGGGTCTACGACCACGTACTTATTCGCCCTATTCAGACTCGCTTTCGCTGCGGCTCCGTCTTATCAACTTAACCTTGCACGGGATCGTAACTCGCCGGTTCATTCTACAAAAGGCACGCCATTACCCGTGATTTTCCGCAAGGAAATATCAACAGGGCTTTGACTACTTGTAGGCACACGGTTTCAGGATCTCTTTCACTCCCCTTCCGGGGTGCTTTTCACCTTTCCCTCACGGTACTGGTTCACTATCGGTCACTAGGGAGTATTTAGCCTTGGGAGATGGTCCTCCCTGCTTCCGACGGGATTTCACGTGTCCCGCCGTACTCAGGATCCACTCTGGAGGGAACGAAGTTTCAACTACAGGGTTGTTACCTTCTTTGACGGGCCTTTCCAGACCTCTTCATTTACTCCGTTCCTTTGTAACTCCGTACATGAGTGTCCTACAACCCCATGAGGCAAGCCTCTTGGTTTGGGCTTCTTCCGTTTCGCTCGCCGCTACTTGGGAAATCGCGTTTGCTTTCTCTTCCTCCGGGTACTTAGATGTTTCAGTTCCCCGGGTCTGCCATCATCACCCTATGAATTCAGGTGAAGATACTACCCCATTACGAGCAGTGGGTTTCCCCATTCGGAAATCTCCGGATCAAAGCTTACTTACAGCTCCCCGAAGCATATCGGTGTTAGTACCGTCCTTCATCGGCTCCTAGTGCCAAGGCATCCACCGTGCGCCCTTAACAACTTAACCTCCGGCAAAAGATGAGCTTCAGATTACTTCGTTGACTTCATGTTCTGCGGTGCTCATGGACCAATTACGTCCATTCCGCTCCTCAAACATTTCGTCGCCTCGTACTCTTCGCTCCTCTTCCGCCTCAAGACATCAATACTTACTTAATGTCTGTTTATTAACTATTAAGAGAATCACTAAACTAAGCGTTTAAACTCAGTGAATTACTTGAATTGTTTTCGTTATCTAGTTTTCAAGGAACATATATTGAGAGATAATTCTCTCAAAACTAAACAAAATCAGAAACGTCTTTTTATGAAGGAGCTTGTCCTTCATTTTTCCTTAGAAAGGAGGTGATCCAGCCGCACCTTCCGATACGGCTACCTTGTTACGACTTCACCCCAATCATCTGTCCCACCTTAGGCGGCTGGCTCCTTACGGTTACCCCACCGACTTCGGGTGTTACAAACTCTCGTGGTGTGACGGGCGGTGTGTACAAGGCCCGGGAACGTATTCACCGCGGCATGCTGATCCGCGATTACTAGCGATTCCGGCTTCATGCAGGCGAGTTGCAGCCTGCAATCCGAACTGAGAATGGTTTTATGGGATTGGCTTGACCTCGCGGTCTTGCAGCCCTTTGTACCATCCATTGTAGCACGTGTGTAGCCCAGGTCATAAGGGGCATGATGATTTGACGTCATCCCCACCTTCCTCCGGTTTGTCACCGGCAGTCACCTTAGAGTGCCCAACTGAATGCTGGCAACTAAGATCAAGGGTTGCGCTCGTTGCGGGACTTAACCCAACATCTCACGACACGAGCTGACGACAACCATGCACCACCTGTCACTTCGTCCCCGAAGGGGAACCTTCTATCTCTAGAAGTAGCGAAGGATGTCAAGACCTGGTAAGGTTCTTCGCGTTGCTTCGAATTAAACCACATGCTCCACCGCTTGTGCGGGCCCCCGTCAATTCCTTTGAGTTTCAGTCTTGCGACCGTACTCCCCAGGCGGAGTGCTTAATGCGTTTGCTGCAGCACTAAAGGGCGGAAACCCTCTAACACTTAGCACTCATCGTTTACGGCGTGGACTACCAGGGTATCTAATCCTGTTCGCTCCCCACGCTTTCGCTCCTCAGCGTCAGTTACAGACCAGAGAGTCGCCTTCGCCACTGGTGTTCCTCCACATCTCTACGCATTTCACCGCTACACGTGGAATTCCACTCTCCTCTTCTGCACTCAAGTTCCCCAGTTTCCAATGACCCTCCACGGTTGAGCCGTGGGCTTTCACATCAGACTTAAGAAACCGCCTGCGAGCGCTTTACGCCCAATAATTCCGGACAACGCTTGCCACCTACGTATTACCGCGGCTGCTGGCACGTAGTTAGCCGTGGCTTTCTGGTTAGGTACCGTCAAGGTACCAGCAGTTACTCTGGTACTTGTTCTTCCCTAACAACAGAACTTTACGACCCGAAGGCCTTCATCGTTCACGCGGCGTTGCTCCGTCAGACTTTCGTCCATTGCGGAAGATTCCCTACTGCTGCCTCCCGTAGGAGTCTGGGCCGTGTCTCAGTCCCAGTGTGGCCGATCACCCTCTCAGGTCGGCTACGCATCGTTGCCTTGGTGAGCCGTTACCTCACCAACTAGCTAATGCGCCGCGGGTCCATCTGTAAGTGACAGCTAAAAGCCGTCTTTCAATTTCAAACCATGCGGTTCAAAATGTTATCCGGTATTAGCTCCGGTTTCCCGGAGTTATCCCAATCTTACAGGCAGGTTACCCACGTGTTACTCACCCGTCCGCCGCTAATCTCAGGGAGCAAGCTCCCATTGATTCGCTCGACTTGCATGTATTAGGCACGCCGCCAGCGTTCGTCCTGAGCCAGGATCAAACTCTCCAATAAAGAGTTGATAAAGCTCATAATTAAATCTTTAAAACGTTGACGTTTCTGTTTTGTTTAGTTTTCAAAGAACTACTTCGCTTACTCAATCGTTAGCGACAAAAATCATTGTATCACATATATTCTTCAGTGTCAACTTCCACGAAAATTATATTTCTTTCATTCAAGCGACTTAACTTAATTATCTTATCACCGAACTTCACAGAAGTCAATAACTTTATTTCTTTCAATAAAGCAATGTCCCTTATTGAAAATCAAGATACTAAATATATCATCTTACTTTCAACTTGTCAAAACCTAAAACTAAACAGGTTATCTCCAAGCAGAGTTCAAATTCTATCACCCCCTTTACAAGAAGTCAACAACTAATTTCCCATTTAAGATTCCATCCTCATATCTTAAAAGCCAATCCAAAAGGATTGGCTTCCATTATTCTTACCTAATTAACCTAAGACATCTGAAATATTCTCCATGTTTTCTTCAATCCATCGAAGCGCTTCGTCTATCGTAGGAAATTCCTGTGCCTCAAAAGACATCTCGTCTTGCAAAAGCCAAACGTCCTTCGTGTCTTCATGTGATCCACCAATTGACCAGTGAAGAAGACTATATGGATGGTTTTCATTTAAAAAGGATACCCATGTTTTATTTAAAGCTACATTTTTTATGGAATTTAATCGATCCTTCATCTATACTCCTCACTTTACAACTAAACTCATACGCGGATTTAATATTTGTGAGGGACTTTTTATCATGAAGCTTCTAGCTGACTCGTTATAAGAAATCGTTAGTTGATCATCTAAAAAGACCATTTTCGTTCTTTCTACTACTAAAGGTACGTAATTTGTCTCTATATTCACATCATCCTGATCTTGTTCTTCAACAAGCCACAATGCTGTTACACCGCTCATGACGCAGCCACAACCTTCAGTGTCGTATTTTATTTTTAAAAACCGTTCATTATTTTCAGCTAATTTTGGTTCTAGTTGTTGTATTGCTTCATCTGTAAAAGTCACCTGCATGATAAATCTCCTTTTTAAAATCCTTTTTATATAAGCACATTTTATCACAGGCTGTATATTCTTGCATAAATTTACTCCTAGAGGATCATTTTTGTAAAAAAACAAAGGATGAGTACTATACCTACTCATCCTCTTACTTTTGTTTTAAATCTACAATTGTTTGAATCGACAGCTGCTGACGATCACCAGTTTCCTCATTTATAATTCGCAAAGTATGCCGAATGGGATCAATATAATGTACATAACCTGAGCACGTATGAAAAAAATGATCTTTATAATAGGTAAACACAAGTTCTGTATGCTCCTCCATTGCCTGACAAATGGTTTCATTAAATTGTTCAAGTTGCTGTTCATCAAGTTCGGGTTTCTTCTGATAGGTATCTTCTTCGGACCAGTCTCGTAAAAGCTTAACATGTTCAGGGAGCATCATAGATGTCCATTTTATATTTCCTCTATCCCGTATCATGTCTCGTCACCACCTTCAAAACGATTTACTAGTGAAAAGCTTTCGGATAGCCTAGTTGAGTTAATGTATGAGCAATCTCTTGATATCCGAGATTATTTGGATGGATATGGTCCTTAGATAAAAGATCTTCTTGTCGACCTTTAAATACCGAGTAAATATCTGCAACTCGAATTGTTTTTCCATTATCAAAGCTGTTTAATTGACGATTAAAAAAACGAACCCATGTATCTGCAAGTGCAATTTCCGGCAATGGATTATAAAGATTAAGCAAATAAATGATAAAAGGAACACCACATTCTTTTTTCAATTCATGAATGGTTTCCATTATTTTCACCATATTGTTATGGCACTCTTTTACAGATTGAGTTAGGTCTGTTGTATCACGGGATTCCACGAATTCTTTGCTAGCTTGAATTAAATCGTTTCCTCCAGCTGAGATGGTAATAATGTTGGCATGTTTAATTTTCTGATGCAGCACAGGACTTTCTACAATTTGTAAAACACCGCCTGTTTCTATACCAGATTTTGCGTAAATACCAGCACATACGTGGGTATTTAGCTTTTCCTCAGTTAATCTCACATAACGTCCAACAAATCCAGGTGCTAGAAATGATGCGCCTACTCCAACTGTCAAGGAATCTCCTAGAGCTACATATGTTAAACATGACCGATTTGTTTCCACATGATATCCTCCTAAAAAAGCAAATAAAGTCCTTATACTTTATTCCTAAACAGAAGGATCGTAGCTTTTCCAAATTGAAATAGGCTTTTATGCTTTATGCCCACCAACAAGCGTGGCACGTTGCTTGGCTGTGCCAGCAGGTGTATAGGACACAGCCCGTAAAATGGCATCAGAGCCATATTTATGACGGATCGAGTCCATCACATATCCTAAAGTGCGTTGTTTTGTACGATTTGGTCGAAATAAATCCAGCTGCATTTCACAGTCATCTTCAATATTCGAGAGGGCGATTGAAATTTTCCGTACGGTTTTATTTTCATAAAAATTTTCAAAAAGCTGAAGACATGTTTCATAAATATCCATTGTAATATTTGTTGGTTCCTCAATTGTTTTAGAGCGATAAAACCCGCCACCAAATTCATCACGGCTATACCCAATTCCAAGGCTAATTGTACGACCAACCTTTTGATGCTGGCGTGCTCTACGGGCAACTTCCTCACTTATCTCTAACATCACATGTTTGACTTCTTCCGGGTCAGGGTAATCACGGAGCAACATTTGGCTTTTTCCAAAACTGATTTGCCCTTGCATAATTGGAGCACCAACTTCTGATAAATCAACACCCCATGCATGATAATAGAGTTGATTTCCCATCACACCAAATTTCTTTTCCAAAAGCTCAAGAGGATAGTTAGCAAGCTGTCCGATATTAAAAATCCCCATTCGATTTAAGGTTTTTTGCACTTTTGATCCAATCCCCCACATGTCACTTAGCGGTTCGATTTTCCATAACTTTTCCTTCACATCGTCATATGTCCATTCGGCAACACCTGTCTTTTTCGCTTCAGTATCTAAGCACACTTTCGCTAAAAGCATATTTGGTCCAATTCCAATGGCACTTGGAAGGGAAAATTCCCGTTCCATGTCATCACGAATTTTATGAGCAATTGTTAAAGCATCTCCCCAAATATGCTCTACCCCATCCACTTTGATAAAACTTTCATCAACACTATAGGTATGGATTGCATCTTTCGGTACATATCGATGAAAAAGCCTTGTCAACTCCGTTGAAATGCGGACATATGTCGCCATCTTTGGGTTCACAATCGTAATACGGGGATCTTTTGGCACTTCAAATAACCTGGACCCCGTTTTAATTCCAAACTCCTTTTTAAGTCGAGGAGATGCAGCTAAGACGATACTCCCTTGCCGCTCCGTATCACCTACAACAGCCAAATAACATGTTAATGGGTCCAACCCAAGCAACACGGCGGCACAACTTGCATAAAAGCTTTTCATATCAATACAAAGAATCTTTTGTTTTGGCAGCTGATCGTAGTTTTCAATCATAGCCGTTTCCTCCAATAGAATATATGTTCGTATAAAGTATATTCTATATATTAAGCGAATATACGTTCGATTTCAATGGTAGTTTTCACCATGAAGCATGATGAACAAATACTTCAAAAGATGTATACTACCTTTAACGAGGTGAAATATGGAAGAAAAGATACTTTTCAAAATGCTTCGAAAAAGTTTTTTACAGTACGGAAGAAATCTTGATGAAGATCCATTATCAAGTGAGGATTCGGCTTATTTACTCGAAAAGATAGCCGCGGATAAAAACGATGATACAGAATGGTATGAGGTTATAGAGGATGCTGTCTATAGCTATGTAACAAATCAAGAATAAAAGAGCCTTGTGAGTCAAGAAGACATCACAAGGCTACTATTCACAGACAAGAATTTGTCTCGTAAAACTTCCCTTTTTCGCAACACCACGATCAACAATTTTAAACCCTGCTTTTTCTATTAAATAATCAATCGTTTCAATTGTCACTACAACAACTCTGCTAGCGAAGCTACGGGCACTTCGGAGCATGTCAAGCTGCTTATCTGGGTCTAGAACTGAGCAAAGATTATAAGGCATATCAATAATAGCTACATCATAACAGCCGGTCACATCAAGAATGTCCCTTAAACTAACTTCCCCCTCTAAGCCAAAATAAGCAATATTTTCTCGGGCAAGTGGACAGACAAGTGGGTTATTGTCACTCCCAACAATGTTAATCCCCATTGATAACGCTTCTACTAAAACTGTTCCCGATCCACAGCAAGGATCAATTGCTTTGATATTGTCTACCTTAGGAACAGCAATATTGACAACAGCTCTCGCAACTCTTGTGCTTAAAGCCGTTGAATACTGTTTAGGTTTATTTTGATGATAAAACCAAATGGATTCACTTTTGTTGTATTGACCAAACACCCAGCTATTATGAAGCTTCATAATTACAAACAATAACTCAGGATTAACCAAATCAACTCTACCAACTATTTGTAGCCCAATCTCACGTTCCATTTTACGTCTTTCATCAAAACTTACTTTTTCATAACCGGCCAAATCAGTATGTTCAATGAAGAGCACTTTAAACGTGGCACCCTCTATATTCAATCCCTTTATTTGCTGAACAATGCCCATAAAAGAATCCGCTCTATACATAACATCAATTCTTTCGTTAATAAACGGACTTCGGCTTGGATCAATCTTTACAGTAGTTTCAATTATACTAGAATCTGTATCAAACCCAAAAAGTGAGCGCATCTCCAGTTGGCACAATGAAAGCTCATCTTCATGACTAGTAAATGTATAGATAAATTTCTTTTGTTGTTGAGCCAAGCATTTTCCACCTTTACTTATTAAAATATTATTTTTGAATCGGTTGGTGTTCCCTGATGAAAATACATTTGCCAATGACCTTTTTTATATTTCCAAATCGAACTCCGTAAAGTCGTTTGTTTTCTTGTTGCATCATTTATTTTATAAGTAGTCAAAACAACATCCGTTGACAAGGGATGCAAAGTAAAATCATACAGTTCCATATCTCGGACCGTCAAGCCCCCATCATCAAGACAATCCGATTTTGTCCAAACGTTCCCTGAACTTCCAAATTCAAAAAAATCATCTGCAAGCAGCTTGTTTAATTCAGTAGGAGATGTTCGAACAGTAGGAGTTAACAGCTGCTCTTCTAGAGCCTGGATGTGTGACCGTAAAGAACCGTTAGCTTCAACAGTAGCTAGCATCTTCTGTGCCTCATCCCATTCTGGGGCAAGTATACTCATCTCCCATAAGCTCCAGTAGTGATCACCCATTTTTCGGCAATCTCTAAGCAACCCCTCCTTTTTAAAGCCAACCTTTTGATAACATGCAATTGCTGAAGTGTTAAAATCAAAAACACCTAAACTAACACGGTGCAAGTTTAGCTGTTCAAATGCAATTTTCACTATTTCAGTCATCATTAGATACCCAATTCCCTTACCTCGAACACCTTGATCCCCAACCAACACTTTTCCAACTCTTGCTGATTTATGCTCACGATCAATATTCGCTAGAGATATATGCCCAATAACGTGTCCAGTTTTTTGAAGAACAACACTATAAACATAAGCATCAGACACATCAGTATTTGCCTTTTCTATATATCGTTCAATTTGTTCTTTGGTTAACGGAAAAGTAAAAGCAGGCCCAGCCCATTGAAGCAAAAACTCAGGTGTAGAAATCCAACTAATTAATTTTTGGATATGATCATGCTTAAAATACTGTAACTCTATCATAAAAAGACTCCTATAAGATATTTTTGTATTAAATGTAAAACGAAAGTGAAGTTTAGGCAATAAATAAAAAAGACATAATGCTGTTAACACTATGTCTAAAATCTTATTTCTTAAAAAATGCTTTGCCTGCTAGTTTTTCAAAAAGTCTCGGCATTACCTGGTAAAGGGTGCTTCCCGCATTCATCCAAGCCGGTAAATTAATTTCGCGTCTTGGAGTCAGCATAGAAGCCACAATGATTCGAGCAACCTTGTTTGGATCGAGCATCCAACGTTCAACATTTTTCACATAGTCCCCTTGTTTATCAGCAATTGTGAAAAAATTTGTTTTAATCGGTCCAGGATTTACAGAGGTAACAAAAATCCCATGCTGCTTAACTTCCATTCTTAAACTGTTAGTAAAACCTAAAACGGCATGTTTACTAGCTGAGTATAAACTTGATTTTGGTGTTGCAATTTTCCCCGCCTGTGAAGCAATATTGATAATATGTCCCTGTCTTCTCTTCATCATCGCTGGCAAAACCATCTTTGTGCTGGCAACTAGACCAAAGACATTGACCTCAAACATACTTTTCATTTCATCTAATGAGGAATGAAGCACTTCATTAAAAATACCGAATCCGGCATTATTAACAAGAATATCAATCGAACCCACATCGCGTTCGATCATTGAAAAAACAGTTTGAATTGATTGAAGGTCCTGAACATCTAGTGAATAATAGTGACATGAAACACCGTAATTATGCTTAATACGCTCAGAAAGCTTTGCTAAAACTTCTTCTCTTCTAGCAAGCAAAACAAGATGAGCACCATTTTTCGCACATTCGATCGCAATTTTTTCACCAATTCCACTAGAAGCACCGGTAATAGCCACATAGCACCCCTGTATACGAGAATTCATCTGATCACCTCTTTTTCTCTACAGCATAATAAAGAGCTGGAGTGTTTGTTTCATCAATTTTAATTTGACCGTTGTCCTCAAGGTAGTCAAGCTGTCCAACAGTCTCTGACATAGTCAGCATAAGCTGCTTGTGATATATAGTAGGAAAAAGTGCTTTGCACACTTCAAATGCGGTTAGAGACTTTTTCTGCAAGAACCCTTTAACAAGCTCCGCCCTCTCAGCTTGTTTTTTCAAACGATAGGCAATAAGCTCATGAGCATTCTCAATATTTTCCCCATGTCCTGGATAAACAATAGATAGCGACAAATCAAGCAATTTAGAAATTGAGTTGTTTAGCTGCAGCTGAGGCTTTGGTCTGTCGATAGCTCCGTCAATCATTGGGGGCTCTAGTAAAGGATTTGGAGAGATGTCCTTTAACAGTAAATCTCCCCCAACTAGTATACCTGTCTTTTCTTCATATAAGACGATGTGACTCTGGGCATGACCCGGGGTTTCCATAACTATCCATCCAGGGAGTCCAGCAATCTCCATTCCTTCTACCAGCTCATGATGTAACGTTCGATTACACGAATATTCTAAGGTGTCGTTCAATTTTTGTATAGAAGGTAAGAAATTTTCATCTAATCCAAAGGTGAGAAAAAGTTGTTCAAAATACCGTGCTTGAGCTTGCAGAAACCCTTCATCTTTTTTTAACCACGGCTTGTTAAAGGGGTGGCCAAAGACAGGAATGTTGTGGTCAAAATAATCAAGCATACCAACATGATCTGGATGATGATGTGTAATGATGATTTGTTCAATGTCATCTGGTGTATAACCATATTCCTTTAATTGATGTTGAAAGGAAAGCCACGCTTCTTCTGTTTTAGGTCCAGCATCCACAAGTGTTACACGCTCTCCCTTGATTAAGTAAACATTCACATCACCCACCGGAAACGGTGTGGGTAAAATGATTTTCAAAATTTGCTTTGCCTGTGTTGTCTGGTTCATTTACTCATCCCCATTATTATTTTTATATAAGTTAAGTTAATAAAGAAGCAGGAAATCATGATAATCAAATTATGTATCTTCACTAGGCTTTCTTTAATCTAAACAAATTATCTACCACAATTGTACCTTGCAACTACCACCTTGTCATTATATTCCAATAATTCAAATCTCTAATGATATAAAGAAAACTTGACAACAGCTTATCTAACGCTGCATAATGAATAAAAATTTATATCTTTGCATAGTTGTAGTGTTTTTAATATACATAGCGTTGATTAGGAATAGTAGATAAAATGGCGCAAAAAGAGAGTGGAGTCCATGGCTGAAAGGCTCCATTGCTAACCTTTTATTGAACCTACCCTATGAGCTGTTAGGTAAACCTAACCGTATGTCTGCGATAAAGATTATAAGCTGGGAATGCATAGGCATTCCAAAAAAGGTGGTACCGCGGAGTCATTCCGTCCTTATTATAGGACAGAATGGCTTTTTTATTTATGGAATGCAGGGCTCGGTTAAACTAGCGGTCTAGCAGGAATCGAACTTAATAAGATCACACAATAAAAAGGAGAGAAATTATGGAAAGAATCGGATTTATAGGAGCTGGCTCAATGGCTGAAGCCATGGTTGCAGGACTTATAAAAGGAAATGTGTTTCAAGCGGAGCAAATCATTGTGTCGAATCGCTCTAATTCAGATCGACTAGATGAATTATCAGCAAAGTACGGCATAAAAACGACTCATGATAAAGAACAATTAGTAAAAGATGCTTCCATTATCGTACTAGCAATGAAACCTAAAGATGTAAAAGCAGCTCTTGACGGTGTACAAACTTTAATCAAAGATCATCTTATTGTGTCTGTTTTAGCCGGGATTTCTATACAAACAATTACGGCTATTCTTGGAAAGAAAGTTTCTATCGTTAGGGCAATGCCAAATACATCTGCTGCTATTGGAAAATCAGCCACTGCTATTGCAGGAAGTGATTCTGTAACAATGAAGCAAATGAAAAAATGTAAATCTCTTTTTGAAGCAATCGGGATTTGTAAGATTGTTGAGGAGAATCAATTGGATGCTGTTACTGGGTTATCTGGAAGTGGTCCTGCCTATATTTATTATTTAGTAGAATCAATGGAGAAGGCTGCTGTTGAAGTAGGGTTAGACCCTTTTGTTGCCAGAGATTTAATTGTTCAAACCTTACTAGGGGCATCGGAAATGATTGCTGTTTCAGACAAACATCCATCTCAGCTAAGGAAGGAAGTAACAAGTCCGAATGGCACAACAGAGGCAGGAATATCCATCTTAAAGGAAAAACACGTTCAGGAAGCGGTCATATCATGTATCAAACGGGCAACAGAACGTTCAGAGGAATTAAAAGCAATGTTTTCTGAAGAGTTGGTCACTAATAAAAAGTAAAGATAGCAGGGATTTCATTTGATGTGAAATCCCTGTTTTTTTCTTCCTTTTCAAATAAAAAACCTCTAGAGCAAACCTTATAAGTCAAAACATGATAGTTTAGTGGCGATCATTACCGTAATAGAAAATAAACTAAGATCTAATACCCACTTACCTATTCAATCTGAGTGAATTCATAAATTTTTGCACAAAATAATTGAAAACTAAGTTTAAGAGGTGATACAGATGTCTAATTTCCTTGAAGGTACAATTGAATTTATTAAAACAAATCTAAATAATACAACTCAACGACCACTGCATATTGGTGAAGCAATGACTTTGTGGACTTACTCCATTTTACTTGATGAAGCAAATGCTTTTTGCTACATCGGAAAAAATACATCAGATGATCAGGATATCCAGAAGATGTTAAAAGACAGCATTAAAAACTGTGCCGAACAATCAAACGATGTTAAACAGCTTATGATAAAAGAAGGCGTCCCCATCCCAAACGCAACTCCCCCAAAGCCAAACTCTGACACATTGGACATTCCTTATGGAACAAAGATGTCTGATGAAGAAATAGCAAATGGATTAATTGCAAAAGAGCTGGCAGCAATTAATTTATGTAATGGAACATTAACACAAGCTATCCGTAATGATGTGGGAGCTATGTTTTTGAAGTTCTATAATGAAAAAGTGAATTCTTTACTTATTGTTAAGACAACAATGCTTGAAAGAGGCTGGTTAAAAGTTCCTCCATCTTTTGCAGTAACCGGACACCCCAATTCTTCTGAAGGGAATAAGTAATTATCCTCCAATAAAACCTTTACCTCTTTAGAAAAGCTCTATAAGGGTAAAGGTTTTTCAGGTCTTACAGGACAAAACAAACAAGTGGGGTCATCACATTTTTCTTCTTTCCACTCATTACATAAAGCGCAAAAGTATGTGTCAAAATCATCGTAATAAACAATATGGGACCCACATTTTGAACAAATTTGGTCTTTATCAATAAATCCTTCTAGTTTAATATCTTTAATCACAACAATGCCATCTCTTTCGGTAACCCTCACCTTTTCACCCCAAGAATATAATTTTCCCCTGTCATTTTTTCTTTATAATCATTCACACATTTTTTACAAATACACGAATCTTTTGAAGCAGATGTTAGTAGTTCTTTTGGAAATGATTCAGTCATGCACCAACATGTTTCTGGTTCTTTAGAAACTGTACATTGATTATCATTATGACATAAGGGACACTTCTTCATATTTACACCTTCCATAAAGGATACTTTTATACATGTTTTATTTTAGCACTAAATCCTTCTAGAATATTTTACTTGCATCAAAAAATGTTGAAATTAAATACTAATGAATGGAGGTGGGAAAGTGTTTAACCGCAATGTTATGAGTTTATTACTTAAAAGTACAATACTATCAAGTTTATTCAGTTTTATTGTCATTACACTTACTATTTATCATCATTTTAAAATAAAGAATTTGCTACAGAAGCTTGAAAATAGATCAGTATAAGCATTTTCCAACTAGCCACTAACAAAATGAAGTGGCTTTTTTCACCTTTAACTACATAAAAACTAACAAGCAGAAAACATGCCTATTTTTTATTAGATTGTTATAATTTTTGCGTAAACATAATCTACATAATGGAGGAGAAACAATGAGAACGAAGCTTTTTCAACCTTATCAAATAAAAGATGTAACGATAAAGAACCGTATTGTTATGTCACCAATGTGTATGTATTCCTCAACAGGTCAACAAGGATTTGTTGAAGACTTTCATATGACCCATTATATTAGTCGTGCAGTAGGTCAAGTGGGGTTAATTATGATTGAAGCAACAGCTGTTACTCCACAAGGTCGAATTTCTTCTCAAGACCTAGGAATTTGGAGTGATGATCATCTTCCTCAACTAAAAAAACTAGTATCAGGTATAAAAGAATATGGCTCAAAAACTGCGATACAGCTTGCCCATGCCGGTCGTAAAGCTACGGTTGATGGCGAGATATTTGCTCCATCCGCTATCCCGTTTGATGATCATTCCAAAACACCCACAGCTATGACAAAAGAAGATATTGCATCCACCGTTCAAGCATTTAAAGATGGAGCGAGAAGAGCAAAAGAAGCTGGTTTTGACATTATTGAAATTCATGGAGCACACGGATATTTAATCAATGAATTTTTGTCTCCATTATCTAACAAACGTGAGGACGAATACGGAGGATCACCAGAAAATCGCTATCGTTTATTAAGCGAAGTAATCGATTCTGTAAAAGAAGTTTGGAGTGGCCCACTTTTTGTCCGGATTTCTGCTTCTGATTATCACGAGGAAGGATTAGATGTTTCAGATTACGTTGAATTTGCAAAGAAAATGAAGGAACAAGGTGTTGACTTAATCGATGTAAGTTCAGGAGCAGTTGTAACTGCCAAAATCAACGTGTTTCCAGGCTACCAAGTCCGTTTTGCTGAAAAAATTAAAGAAGAGGCAAAGATAGCGACGGGAGCGGTCGGACTTATTACGACCGGATTACAAGCAGAAGAAATATTACAAAATAATCGAGCAGATCTTATCTTTATTGCAAGAGAGTTGCTACGAGACCCTTATTTTCCAAGAACAGCAGCAGCTCAGCTTAAAGAAACGCTTGATCCCCCAAAACAGTATGACAGAGGTTGGTAAGATAAAAAGGAGAGATGGCTTAAAATCCATCTCTCTTTCTTGTTTTAACTATTCTTCGGTATTTCAATTTGCATAAAATCTGATGCTATTAACGTTAAAGGAAAGGTATCCTTTGCCTCCTGAAGTAGTAAATCATGCTGCTCTGTTGTTTGGTAACGAGAGCTAATGTGTGTAAGAATTAACTTTTTCGCATTAGATTTTGATGCAACTTTAGCTGCATCCATTGTCGTTGAATGGAAATAATCATATGCAAGCTGTTGATCTTCCTTAGAAAATGTTGCTTCATGAATAAGCACATCAGATTCTTCCGCAAGTTTTATACTTTTCTCGGTGTATCGGGTGTCCCCTAATATTGTCACAACTCTTCCCTTTTGTTTCGGCCCAATAAAATCGTCTCCATTAATAACTGAGCCATTTGGTAACTGAATGTCTCCACCCTTTTTAACTTTTTGATAAATCGGTCCAGGAGGTATTCCGAGATTTTTGAGTTTTTCAACAAGTAAGGGACCCGGTAAATCTTTTTCAATTACTCGGTATCCATATGAGTCAATTCCATGCTCCAATTTTTCAGCAATAACCTGAAAAGATTCATCCTCAAAAATAATACCATTTTCAATTTCTACAAATTCTATTTCATAAGTTAAATGTGTGTGGCTAACAGAAAGTGATATTTTTACAAACTCTTCTATTCCTTTAGGTCCGTATATCGTTAAAGGGGTTTCTCCACCTTGAAATGACCTTGAACTAATTAACCCTGGTAAGCCGTAAATATGATCACCGTGCATATGTGTAATAAAGATTTTCTCAATCTTTCTAGGCTTAATAGAAGTATGTAAGATTTGATGCTGCGTCGCTTCACCACAATCAAATAACCATACTGCATTTCTCTCCTCTAATAACTGGAGGGCTACACTCGAAACATTCCGAGCTTTAGCAGGAATTCCGGCTCCTGTACCGAGAAACATAATATTCAATATAATGCCTCCTCCTTTACATTATCAAGCATACATGAAAGAGAATGATTATGACAATATAGGTTTTTGACATGATAATTGTTAAAGGATTGGCACTCTTTCGCATTAAATATTTACATTTATTCTTGTTTTTTCATACCTTCATGAATAAAAATTCAATCAACCTCTTGACCAATCCATCAATTATTGTCTAAAATAGACTGAATTATACAAAGATTTCTACAAAATAGATGCATATCAGACGATATTTTTCTGCAAATCGTTTATAATAGTTTATGATGAAAGTCTTTTTAGAGCTATTATGTTTGATTTACTGCAAGATAACCTTTAAAATTAAGTATTCGTATAGGAGTATTTTACATTCAGTGTTCAAAAAATTCGATCTAGTCTTCTTTTTTTGAATGTATATGCTGATGAAATAAATAAATGTATTTAACAAAGTGAGGTACGAACGTGATTACACAAGAACATCCAAAATCAATTATTGTCATTTTCGGAGCAACAGGTGATTTAGCAAAACGAAAGTTATTCCCATCTATCTACCGCCTTGTTCAAAATGAGAAAATCGGAAAAAACTTTGCCGTTGTTGGGGTAGCAAGAAGACCTTGGACAACTGATGAATTCCGTAGTAATGTTTCAGATTCTATTCAAACTTCAATGAAAGAATCCAAGGATCTAGAAGAATTCACATCTCATTTTTATTATCACCCATTTGATGTAACGAATCCATCATCCTACTTAGAATTAAATGGTCTGCTAAGTGAGCTTGATGGAACTTATCAAACAGAAGGCAATCGCATTTTCTATCTAGCAATGGCACCTGAGTTCTTTGGTACAATTGCACAAAATCTTAAAAAAGAAGGATTAACAGATACGAATGGCTGGAGCAGATTAGTAATCGAAAAACCATTTGGACACGATCTTCCTTCTGCTCGAAAACTGAACCAAGAAATTCGTGAAGCATTTAATGAAGATCAGATTTATCGTATTGACCATTACTTAGGGAAAGAAATGGTTCAAAACATTGAAGTAATTCGCTTTGCTAACGCCCTATTTGAGCCTTTATGGAATAATCGTTACATATCTAATATCCAAGTAACATCTAGTGAGATTTTAGGTGTGGAAGACCGAGGACGTTATTATGAGAATTCAGGTGCACTCCGTGATATGGTTCAAAACCATATGCTTCAAATGGTTGCTTTATTAGCGATGGAGCCGCCTATTAAACTGACTACTGATGAAATTAGAAGTGAAAAAGTAAAAGTTCTGAGAGCACTTAGAGCCGTTGCCGAAGATGAAGTTAGTCAATACTTTGTTAGAGGTCAATATGGTGCAGGTCAACTAGAAGATAAACAGCTAGTTGCCTATCGCGATGAAAATAATGTAGATGATGATTCTCAAACTGAAACTTATGTTGCCGGAAAATTATTAATTGATAACTTTAGATGGGCCGGTGTTCCTTTCTATATTAGAACTGGAAAACGAATGGCTGCAAAATCAACAAAAATTGTTGTTCAATTTAAAGATATTCCAATGAATTTATATTACAAAAAAGGTGAAACTGTTCCACCTAACTTGTTAATCATTCACATTCAACCTGAAGAAGGAATTACTCTTCAGTTAAATGCGAAAAAGGATGAAGATGAATCTGGCATCTCAAAACCAGTTAAGCTTGATTTATCTAATAATTTCCTTGATGGAATTAATACACCGGAAGCATATGAAAAATTAATTTATGACTGCATGCGTGGAGACGCCACTAACTTCACTCATTGGGACGAAGTAGCTTTATCATGGAGCTTTGTAGATCCAATTTCAGAAGCATGGACAAAAGGTAAAGCAGCTCTTGCAAGTTATCCTTCTGGATCAATGGGACCTAAAGAAGCAGATGAGCTTTTGAAGGAAGATGGAAATCAGTGGTGGCCTGTTAACTAAAACAGGATGTGATGACCTGGAATCGATCCCAAAATTTTAATTCAATAAAGAAATAGTAAAAGCCGATTAGGATAAATCCAACGGGTTCGGTTTCCGAATACAAAAACTAAATTAGCAAACTAATAAGCAGTCCTATTCGCTACTGAATAAGACTGCTTATTTTTATTGATATTTATGGGGTTTAATTAAATGGAAGGTAACTAGGCCCAGAATTCCGAACCACTTTTAATATGGTGACATAAGTATTTGTCAGCATAAAAATTCGCAAGCTCATTGCTATTCCAAATAGTGTGCTAAAAATGATTTTAACTACCAGGGGGGTGGCTAATTGTCTGAGAGGCGGATAAATAAAGCAGATTATTCTTAATTGAGTAACCAATAGTTTATAAATAAGCGGAGTTTTTCCGGTTAAGCAATGCAAAATGGTCCATTTCCGTCTTTTTCGATTAAATAGGCGGAATCTTTCCGTCTATTTAATCTATTTTTCATGTTATTTCCTCAATAAGGGGAATTTCTCCGCTTATTAGTAGCTTATTTCCATGCGATTCTTGAAGAGTTGAAAATTTGCTTAAACGGGTACTTATCTTGGTATAAAAAATGCTTGGAGCATTAATGTTTCCAAGCATTTTTCTTTGCTGATTTACTTGTCAAAATGCTTTTCAATTATAGTTTTGCGAATTCGAAAAGCAATGTTAATTTGTATTTTGTACTTCAAAACAGAACCTGTTAGGATAAATCTAATCGGCTTTTCTATGTACAGAGTATTTTAGATGCGTATTTATATCGCTCTCATACAACAAAAATGTGCGAATGAGCTCGTCTATTTGCCTCATACAAATTAAAACTTGTTTGAATAAAATAGATTGTGTAAGAAGCAAACCTTAAATCTCCTTAACTTGAGCTGCTACGATAAGTAGCAGCTCCTTTTATCGTTTAATCATTTGTTTGCAAATTTTGATGAGATCGAAAATAACGATTTGATGTTTTCAGTAAACAGAATCTCCAACTGCTGTTCAGTAATCCCCAAAGATCTTAGCTGTGGAACAATATTCTCAAAAATATGCGTAGGATGCCAATTTGCGATTGAAGGTATAGCTGCTTCCGGGACCACCAGCTCTCTTCCTAACCAAATGTTAACGGAGTCATGCGCTAAGAAGATTCTGTTTTCAAAGCCCTCCTTTAATAACTCAACAAGAACAGCCAATCGTTCTTGATCTGTAGGACATCCTGCAAGCCCCTGAAGTCCAATTCGGTCAAAACCAATACGCACACCCTTTTCTAGAGTTCTCCTATGATACTCGACGTCTGTATTTCCACACATATGCCCAATAACTACACAATCTGGATCAACACCGAGCTCTATTAAAAGATCAGCTTGTTCAGGACCCATAGTCCCTTCCTGAGTATGAGTTAAAATAATGGTACCTGTTTCTTTGTGTGCTCTAGCTGCTGCCCTAAAAAACATTTTTTCGTAGTCTGTTATTACATTTTTACTTGATGCAAGTTTAATAAACCCTGGCTTAATTCCAGTATCCTCTATGCCATTTTGAAGCTCTGTTATAAACATTTCATATATTTCCTCTTCTGCAGGACCTAACGCTGCACGAGCTTTAAAATATGGAGTCGCCCCTTCTCCTTCATAATAAAAGCCTGTTCCACATACAATTTGAAGGCCTGTTTGAATGGATATATCTCTTAATAAACGAACATTTCTACCACACTCATTTGGTGTTGGATCAAGAACCGTTTTGACACCATGTTTCATGATCTTTTCCGCTACTTGTATACCGATTGTTAAAGCATGGTTATAATCAAATCTACCTAAAGTACTATCGCCATTGTAACCAGGATATCCAAATACAAAGTGTTCATGACTTAATGTTTTCCCTAACTGATCTAAGGCAATAGGACCTGTTACCGTCTCAACTTTCATCATCATTTTTCTCCCCCCGCGACTAACTTGTTTCTTTCTTCTTCCTGCAGTTTTCTCCATAATAACTTTCCACTGCTCGTTGTCGGGAGTTTGTCTCTGAATTC
Organism: Metabacillus litoralis; assembly: GCF_003667825.1. NCBI lineage: Bacteria > Bacillati > Bacillota > Bacilli > Caryophanales > Bacillaceae > Metabacillus > Metabacillus litoralis. The sequence goes on from NZ_CP033043.1 coordinate 2,359,133, forward strand.
TATCACTCTAGGATACTTATAAGCAGCTAATTGTGTTTTAGACCAATCAATGATGTCTTGTTCCGTAACTTTGCCCTTATTTTCTTCATTTAAAACAATGAATGCCTTAACCTGCTCACCCTTTCTTTCATCAGGTACACCAACAACACAAGCCTGTTGGACAGCAGGGTGTCTATAAAGTTTTGATTCAACTTCAGTTGGCCACACTTTAAATCCTGATGCATTAATCATTCTCTTAATACGATCTACGATAAAATAATAGCCTTCATCGTCATATTTTGCGATATCGCCCGTTCTAAAGAACGTTTTACCTTCAATGGTTATAAACGCATTAACATTCTCTTCTGGTCGGTTATAATACCCTTTAAACACCTGAGGGCCCCGGACAACAATCTCTCCTTCTTGATTTGGCCCTAGTTCTTGTAAAGTGAGTGGATCTATGATTTTGGATTGAGTATTTGGAGATGGAATCCCGAGACATTGCAACTTAGGCCGATCTGGTGGGTTAAAGTGAGTGTGAGCAATTGTTTCAGAAAGTCCATAACCTTCTGCATATCTAATACCGGCTAAATTATATAATTTCTCTCCAACAGCCTCAGGTAACGGAGCACCACCTCCACCAATCACCTCCAACGTTTTAAGAGAATCTTTGATAAGATTAGGGTTTGCCAAAAAGTCTATTAACATCGTACTTATATTCGTCCAATGTGTAACACCGTACCGTTCGATTAGTATCCTTGCAAGTTCTCTGTCCCATCTTGTCATAATGACGATTTCACAACCACCTGATAACGGACCATGACAACTATGAAGCATACCCGTTACATGAAATAACGGAAGTGTTAATAAATGCACCGATTCGCTTGTTACACTTTGCCATACACCAACCGTAATAATATTTGCTTGGACCGTTTTATGGGTATGCATACATCCCTTTGGAGTACCAGTTGTTCCAGACGTATAAGGCATAACAACTAAGTCATCAGCACTTACATCCACTTCTTTAGGTGAATATCTAGCTGAGAGAGCCTCGTGCCATGGAGTATATTCTGGTGGAAGTTCCTGACGAAGAGCACAAACCTCTTGTGGAAGATTCAAATTAGGTTCTGAATCAATATAATCAGAGTATGTTCCTACAACAACATGCTCGATTGTGCTTTTGTTCATTAATGCTCGGACATTTTCAAAAAGCTCCTGCGAAACAATAGCTGTTTTTATTTCACAATCCTTTACATAAAAGGCTAATTCTTCACTTGTATTCATGGGGTTTATTGGAATTACGACTGCTCCTGCTCGAGCAACTGCATAAAATGAAATGATCCACTGTGGAGAGTTTTGCATATAAAGGAGAACACGATCTCCTTTTTTCACATTGTTTGCTTGAAGATATCCAGCTAAACTAAGAACCTCTGAATATAGTTCTCGATACGAAATCTTTTTTCCATAATAATTAAGGGCAGTTTTATCAGGATAACGTCTTGAAGATATTTCTAAGTTTTCAATGAGGGTTGTTTCTGGGAGTGTTAATTCTTTCGGTACGCGTTTTGGATAAAATTCTAAATATTTTTCCACTTATACCATCAACTCCTATGTAATTAAAATGCATTTATCTTCTAAAAAGATAACTCGCTACCTGAATATACCATGGTAATCACACAATGTAAAGGCTTACATTATTTGATTTATAGGATTTTAGGTAACAAAAAAAAAGACAGAGCGGACTCTGTCTTCTTGTTTACAAATATTATTTTTCCATCCACTCAGTATGGAAAATCCCTTCTTTATCAACACGTTGATAAGTGTGAGCACCAAAGTAGTCACGTTGTGCTTGTAAAAGGTTCGCAGGAAGCGTTTCAGTACGATAGCTATCATAGTATGCAAGTGCAGATGAGAAGCATGGTACTGGAACTCCATTTTCGATTGCTACAGTTAAGATTTGACGAAGTGCACCTTGATACCCTTCAACAATTTCTTTGAAATAATCATCTAGTAATAGGTTTGCTAATTGTGGTTCTTTATCATATGCATCTTTAATTTTTTGTAGGAAAGCTGCACGGATAATACATCCACCACGGAAGATCATCGCAATATCACCATATTTTAAATCCCAGTTATACTCTTCAGAAGCTGCTCTCATTTGAGCAAAACCTTGAGCATAAGAAACAATCTTACTCATATATAAAGCTCTACGAACCGCTTCAATAAGCTCTTCTTTGTTACCCTCATATTTTTTAGCAGCTGGACCTGAAAGAATTTTGCTAGCTTTTTGACGCTCTTCTTTCATAGCTGAAATGAAACGAGCAAATACTGATTCAGTAATAATTGGAAGAGGTACACCTAGGTCAAGAGCACTCTTACTCGTCCATTTACCTGTCCCTTTTTGACCTGCTGTATCAAGAATAACGTCCACTAGAGGTTTTCCAGTTTCATCATCTTTCTTTGTGAAAATATCTGCTGTAATTTCAATTAAGTAACTGTCAAGCTCACCTTTGTTCCACTCAGCAAATACTTCATGAAGCTCGTCTGCCGTTAAACCTAATACATTTTTCAATAAGAAATATGCTTCAGAAATTAACTGCATATCTCCATACTCAATTCCGTTATGAACCATTTTCACATAGTGTCCAGCTCCATCTGGACCAATATACGTACAGCAAGGATCGCCATTTACTTTTGCAGAAATAGCTTCAAGAATTGGTTGAACTAAATCAAACGCTTCTTTCTGTCCACCTGGCATAATAGAAGGTCCTTTTAACGCGCCTTCTTCTCCACCTGAAACGCCTGTACCTATGAAATGGATTCCACTCTCAGCTAGTTCTTTGTTACGACGTTGTGTATCTGTATATAGTGTGTTACCACCGTCAATTAAAATATCACCTTTATCAAGATGTGGTAGAAGCTGTTCGATTGTTGCATCTGTTGGTACACCAGCTTTAACCATTAAAAGAATTTTTCGTGGAGTTTCTAATGATTGAACAAATTCTTCAATACTGTATGTACCCACCACGTTTTTCCCTTTTGCTTCTGTTAAAAATTCCTCAGTTTTTTCTGCTGAACGGTTGAAAACAGATACTGAAAATCCACGACTTTCAATATTTAAAGCTAAGTTTTTACCCATTACAGCCAAACCAATAACACCAATTTGTTGTTTCGACATTCGCTTACGTCCCTTCTAATCCTTATAGTATGTAAAACTAAACAATCATCCAATTACTATCATAACCTAAAAAAGTTTAGTTTTCCGCCAATAAATGATAAATTGACACATTATTCGAATTATTTCATTTAACTTCAACTTTGAAAATACCACATTTTTCAGCTACATTTCAAGTGACTTATCTTATGTAATCGTTTACTAACTCAAAAATCTTTATTAAAGCTTATCCCCGGTGTTCCAGGTTCCTCTTGTTTTCCTTTTACTCCACGTTTAATAAGCTGACTTCCGTATTTTTGATTGATCTGATCAATAACGGAAAGTATCGGTTCGTCTTTTGCATCATTTTCAAATGAGAACAAATCCAATTGCTTTACTGCATCTTCCCTTTCAACTAAATCCTGTCCAGTTATGCCAAGTAATCGAATAGGCTCTTCATTCCAGTGATTGAAAAAGAGATCTTTTACTTCATGATAAATATCATCCTCTTCTCCAACAGGGTTTTTCATTGTTTTACTTCTTGTAATAGTTTTTAAGTTACTATAACGAATTGTGACAAAAATTTTGTTAGCTAAAACTTCTTTCCTTTTCATTCGAAGAGATACGGAATGAGCTAACTTTCTTAACACTTCATTAATTTGAGTTTCATTCGTCGTATCCTTAGACAACGTAGTAGAATTACCAATGCTCTTAAAATCATAGATTGAATTAGGGTTAACTTCTCTTAAATCGTTTCCGTTCGCTCTTTGTATGAGACGTTCACCGTTAATACCCAGTAAGCTTTTTACTTCCCCTATATCAGCATGTGCTAAATCATAAATAGTATGAATCCCTATTGTTTTTAGCTTTTCAGCTGTTTTCTCACCGATACCATGCATTTCGTTTGCTGCCAGAGGCCACAATTTATTCGATAAATCTCTTTTCCTTAAAATCGTAATTCCAAGTGGCTTTTTCATATTTGATGCCATTTTAGCTAGAAACTTATTGGGAGCAATTCCAATACTACAAGGCAGCAACAGTTCCTCCAAAAGCCTATTTTGAATAGAACTTGCAATCTCTAGTGGTTTTGATCCAGGAAATTCACTTAAGTCCATATAACCTTCATCAATTGAAACAGGCTCTACTAATTCTGTATATTCCCTTAATAATTCAAACATTGCACGAGATGCTGTTCGATATCGATCAAAGTTTGGTTTTCTTACAATTAATTCAGGACAAAGCTTACGAGCTTGCCAAAGAGGCATAGTTGCTTTTACACCCTTCGAACGTGCTTCATAGCTGCATGTAACAATAATTCCTTTTCGTTCCTCAACATTCCCTGCTATTGCTAAAGGCTTTCCTTTAAGAGAAGGATCAAATGCCATTTCCACTGAAGCATAAAAGCTATTCATATCAACATGTAAAATAATTCTTCTTTGATTTACAGGTTGCTCCGCCATCTTTCCACCACACATATAAAATCATTATCATTAGTTTACCATGTTAATGTATAAGCATGCTCATGTGGAGTTTACTTTTTCTCTTTTCCTTATATTACGCAAATAAAAAAGCCACCAATTATTAAGATTGGTGACTCAGCATTCCTTCTTTTACAACAGTAAAGTTTTCTAGACTTGCTAAAAGAAGAGTCGGGTTAATAATCGTAATCAAACGATCTTCTAAACTTGCCACTGCTTCAAAGTATTTTGTAGCTTGAAAAGCTCCGATGCTAATGGATTTTAACTGATCTTCTAGAACATCTAAGATTTCCTTTGCCTCTTTAACAATTAGAGCTGCAGAAATATCGTCTGATTGAATAACAATTAATTTCACATCTTCATCCATTGTCATATGTTGACGATGAAAAATTTGATGTGTATCTAGTACAGGAATCAACTCTCCTCTAACCTTTACAACACCCTTCATATAATAAGGCATATTTGGAATAACGTTGATATCCTCTAGCTTTTCTATAGAAATCACGTGTTCAATTGGCATTCCGTATTCTTCATCTCTTGTTCGAAAAACAACAACTTTCGAAATATCCATCTTATAATCTCCTCCATAAATCCCCTGAGGTTTCTTTCTAACTAAGACTATCATACTATGAATATCAGGCTTTTGGAAGATGATCTTGTTTAAAAAGGTATAGAAGAAGCGTAAGCATATAAGCGTTCTCTCTAATCTATTACCATTTTCTCCACTCTATCATTTCTTTTTCATCCAATTCTTTTCGGATTAAAGTTTCACACAAACTAAAGATCATTTCTATTGCAGGTGTACTGTTAGCTAGTACTCTTAATGCCAAGCCTGGAATATTCAATAAGCTTATCCCAATTCTAGCATCTATAGAAGAAGATAAAGCCTCTCTAATTTTCTCTATTAACGTTTCATTTACATGAGGATGAATCATAAACAAGGTTCCTAAATGGGTATATCCTTCGAGTTGCATGAATTGATGAAGATTTTGATCCGGAACTAACAATTGATGGTCAAATACCTGAAGCTTGCCATCAATAAAGATTTTCATTTTTGAAGCCACCTTTTTATACTGAAAAAGCTTCCCATTTTCAGACCATCCGGGTGTGATCACATCTGTATAATAAAAGGTTGAAGATGATTCCATATACACATTCGTTTGTTGTGAAAAATTAGCATCTTTATAGGGAATTAATGAATCTTGTTTCACATATAGCTCACTATTATTTTTTAAAAAATAATCCATGTCTTGAGTTACACCTAATCGAGGTGACTTATAAACCTTTGTGGAAGCTTGCGTAGTTAAAGCTAGCTTTGCCCCATCACCTACTACAACCTCGGTTTTATAGGAGTCACCGTCAACATAGCCACCACCCACATGGATAAGTGTTAAAAGAGGCAGACCTTCAGGAAGATAGGTCGGACGTGTTATTTTTAACACGCCATCGAAAAAACTATTACTAATCACAGATTTATTTTGTTTTTTCTCTACCTCAAGCTGAAGGTACCCTGTATACGTCATGCTTCAAGACCAACCAAAAATGCTTCCTTACGAATCCAATCCACTACCTCATTAACACCTGTTCCATCTTTAAGATTTGTAAAAATATATGGACGATCTCCTCTTGATGATAGTGTGTCTTTTCTCATAATCTCAAGATCAGCCCCAACATAAGGTGCTAAATCAATTTTATTGATAATAAATAAGTCAGACTTGATCATCCCCTGACCACCTTTACGGGGGATTTTTTCCCCTTGTGCAACATCAATAATATAAATAGAAAAATCTACTAGCTCAGGACTAAAGGTTGCAGCTAGATTATCTCCACCGCTTTCCACAAAAATAAGGTCAAGATTCGGGTGACGCTCATTTAATTCATCTATTGCCGCAAAATTCATTGAGGCATCTTCACGAATGGCAGTATGAGGGCATCCACCTGTTTCAACACCAATAATTCGATCTTCTGGTAATGCACCGTTTTTTATTAAAAACTGAGCATCTTCTTTTGTATATATATCATTTGTAATGACCGCAACTTCAAGCTCATCCATTAACACCCTTGTTAATTTGTCTACTAATAATGTTTTGCCTGCACCTACAGGTCCTCCGATACCGATTTTAATTGGTTCACTCATCTTATTCATCCTTTCATATCTTGTTAAATTATGACATAAACAATCGTACTGAAAGCTGCTCATGTACCATTTGAGCAATTTCCAAACCCGGTGCCCCCGCACCAAAGTGTTCTTCATTAAGATTCATTATTTGTTTGACCATCTGATTCAAGAACGGTTGTATTTCAACTAAAATTTTTTGCCCATCAGTTTGTCCAATCGGAATTCCTCTCACTGCGTTTTGAACGAGGGAGGAAGTTGTGGCAAAAAGATAAGTAGATAAGGTTGTCTCCAACTCTATATCTAAACCTTGACACACAACTGCAAAAACGATTGAACTGTGACCATGAGCTTTCTTATCTTTAATTTTTAGTTGATAAGTTTCTAACTGTTGGTTTGGAAACAGCTCATTCATGACTTTCACCATTTGCCGACCAATTCGACGATTTCCCTCACGTGTTTCTTTAGCCATGGCAAGAGCAAAAAGTTCATGATCTAGTTGCCAAATCGAATTTAATCGTTTCTCTTGTAAATATTCAAAGGCTAACCGACATGCTAAACCATCTGTAAAAACAAATTGGGTTTGCAGAAACTGTTTAAGCGCTAATAAAAATGTTTTTTTATCTACCACTTTATCTTCTTGAATATACGTTTCTAATCCAAAAGAATGAGAAAATGCTCCTGATGGAAAATTTGAATCACAAATTTGCAGCAATTGAAACAAGTGTTTAGTCATGTGAATGTCCGATATGTTTAAAGGCTTGATTCATTTTCCGATTTTCCCTAGCATATGGAACCTCCAACTCCTCTAGCAAACGCTCTACTAAATAGTCATACTGCACGATCATCTCATTACCTTCAAATTGAGCTGGTAAATGTCGGTTTCCTAATTGATGGGCGATCTCTCCCATTTGAAGGATGCTAGTTGGTTTAATGACAATAACATCATCCTCTATCACACTAATAACAATCGAATTCTTTTCATCCTGAAAAAGAATATCTCCATCCATTAATTCTTTCACGTCTTTTAGACGGATCCCAAGCTCTTTTCCATGATCTGTTTTGACGCGTTGAATTTTCTTAACTAAATCATCACTTCTTAAGTAAACACGTTCAACATGATGTGGAGCTTTTTCTAAATCCTTTACATTTCCTACTATTTTTTCAATGATCATCTTCTCACCTCAAAATAAAAAATATCGTTGAGCCAAAGGTACTATGTTATCTGGTTCACACGTAATCAATTGACCATCAACCGTAACTTCATAGGTTTGTGGATCAACCTCTATTCGTGGTGTTTCCCCATTTAATTTCATATCACTTTTCTTTAATTGACGGATATTCTTTACAATTCCTATTTTCTTTTGTAAACCTAGTTCTTTATTTACTCCCTGCTCATAAGCTGCCTTCGACAAAAATGTCATGCTAGTAGAATATTTCGCCTTTCCAAAGCTTGCAAACATTGGACGATACAAGGCTGGCTGTGGAGTTGGAATTGACGCATTCGGGTCTCCCATTACACTCCACGCAATCATTCCTCCTTTTACTACTAACTCTGGCTTAGCACCGAAGAAGGCTGGGTCCCACAAAACAAAATCAGCTAGCTTGCCTACTTCAATGGACCCCACATAATCTGAGATACCGTGGGTTATTGCAGGGTTTATCGTGTATTTAGCAACATATCTTTTGGCTCTAGCATTATCGTTTTCTTCTCCAGGGTTTAACTCACCACGTTGACGTTTCATCTTATCAGCTGTTTGCCACGTTCTTGAAATAACTTCACCGACTCTTCCCATTGCCTGTGAATCGGAGCTGATCATACTAAACACACCTAAATCATGAAGAATATCTTCTGCTGCGATTGTTTCCTTTCGAATACGAGAATCTGCAAAGGCCAGATCTTCTGGTACAGATGGATCTAAATGATGACATACCATCAGCATATCTAAGTGCTCTGCAATTGTATTAACCGTATATGGTCTCGTTGGGTTTGTTGATGAAGGAAGTATATTCGGGTAAGATGCAGCTTTAATAATATCAGGGGCGTGACCTCCACCTGCACCTTCTGTATGGTATGTATGAATCACACGCCCATCAATAGCATTTAAAGTATCCTCCACAAACCCACCTTCGTTTAACGTATCACTGTGGATTGCGATCTGAACATCGTATTGATCGGCTACTGATAGTGCTTTATCAATGTTCGATGTTGTTGTTCCCCAATCTTCATGAAGCTTTAATCCAATTGCTCCTGCTTCAATTTGCTCTTGTAGTGCTTCTTCATTAGAAGCGTTCCCTTTGCCAAGAAACCCTAAATTAACAGGAAATTCTTCGGCTGCCTTGAGCATTTGATGGATATTCCAAGCTCCAGGTGTACAAGTTGTTGCATTTGTTCCTGTAGCGGGACCTGTACCTCCTCCTATCATCGTTGTAACACCCGATTCTATCGCAGTACGAACTTGCTGTGGGCAAATAAAATGAATATGCGCATCTATTCCTCCTGCCGTAACAATCATTCCTTCTGCTGCAATAACCTCAGTTGAAGCCCCGATCACAATGTCCACAGAATCCATAATCAAAGGATTACCCGCTTTTCCTATACAAGTAATGATTCCTTCTTTTATACCAATATCAGCTTTATAAATGCCTGTATAATCAAGAATTAACGCATTAGTCACAACAAGGTCTACAGCATCTTTCCTTGTTGCCAGAGGATGCTGCCCCATGCCATCCCTAATCACTTTTCCTCCACCAAATTTAACTTCATCACCATATGTGGTGTAATCTTTTTCAACTTCAATAAATAATTCAGTATCTCCAAGCCTTACCTGATCGCCAACTGTTGGACCAAACATATCTGCATATTGATGTCGTGACATTCGAAAGCTCATCGTTACACTCCTTTATCCAGTGCATCATTTGTTAAATTGTTAAGACCGTATATTCTTCTTTCACCTGAAAATGAGATAAGCTCTATTACTTTTTGATCTCCTGGTTCAAATCGTACGGCTGTACCCGCAGGAATATTTAATCTTCTCCCAAAAGCTTTTTCTCGATTGAATTCAAGCGAACTATTAACCTCGTAAAAATGAAAATGAGATCCAATTTGTACAGGTCGATCTCCATTATTAACAACTTCAAGTTTGGTTGACTTTTTGTTTTCATTACAAATAATCGGCTCTTTTTTTAACCTTAATTGTCCTGGTACCATTCTTCATCCTCTTTTCGTATCATGAAATCGGTTCATGGACCGTTACTAATTTTGTTCCATCAGGAAATGTTGCCTCTACTTGGATGTCATGAATCATTTCTGGTACTCCTTCCATAACATCTTCTCTGGATAATATGTGTTTTCCATATTGCATAAGTTCTGAAACAGACTTTCCATCTCTCGCACCTTCTAACACCTCGTAGGTTAAGATCGCAATAGCTTCAGGATAGTTCAGTTTTAGGCCTCTATTTTGTCTTCTTCTAGCTAAATCTGCCGCAACAACAATCATGAGCTTTTCCTGCTCACGAGAAGTAAGTTTCATTATTATTTTCCTCCTAAATGGCTAAATGCTTTTGTAATAATCTTCAAATAATTACTTTATTAAAAAATTTTGAAGCATATGTTTGAGATAAGAATTAAGCAAGACCAGAGAAAAAAGGATCTATATTTTTAGGGGGAAATATAAAACTTTTCTGGTCTTGCTTACAACTTACCTCCTTTACTTCAAATCCCTTCGACACATTTACTTACACTAAACATAAAATCAATGAACTTTTACTATTTATGTCATAAAAATTAACCTTATGTGTAAGGAAAGTTAACATGACTTATATTTCTCATTATACAGAATTCCCATTGTTATACAATATTTTTTTAAAATTCAGTTATATTTTCTTATAAACAGACATCTGAAACAAACACTTGAGAAAAATAAAATAAGACTTAAGTTTTTGTAACTATTCTATTAGAAAAACGACAAATACTATAAGCGATATAAGGTAGGTGTAGATATTGAGAGCGATCATTAGTTTATTAATAACCATGTTAATAGTAGTTGGGTGTGGTGATGGTCATACAAGTAATAACCAACAAGGAGGAGGCAATAATCCCGAAAGTGATCAGGGTATTGTTGCCGGTGAGATGGCACCTAGCATAACTGAACTTAGTCCACTTCAATATGAATATAAAGTAAAAAATCAAACGGAGAAAGCAATCACTTTGAAATTTACAAGCTCACAAAGAGTTGACTTTTCTGTATCAACGAAGGAAGGTCAGGAATTGTTCCTATATTCAAGTACTGCCTCCTTTCTTTCAGCCTTGGGAGAGGAGAGCATTGCACCTGGAGCAGAATTTAAATATAAAATCAACTTGACTGAATTAGACCTTCAAAAAGGAGAATACCTTTTAACAGCATGGATGACTCCTGAGGAAGGCGCAACTTATAAAATCACTAAAGAGTTTACACTAGAATAACCAAGAGGTGAGTCAGTATAAAAACAGACTCACCTCTTTGGTTAAATAGTGGCATTTTATCTCCCTACAAACATCTGTGTCCAATGATGTCCGTTTGAATCATATCCAATCCCTATATGTGTAAAATCCTTACTTAAAATATTTTTTCTGTGTCCTTCACTATTCATCCAAGCTTGAACTACTTCTTGTGGTGTTCGTTGACCTTGCGCGATATTTTCACCAGCCGTTTTATATGTTACTCCGAAATCCCTCATCATATCAAATGGAGAACCATATGTTGGGCTAGTATGTGAGAAGTAATTATTTTGTCTCATATCTTCTGACTTCTTCTGAGCTACGCCATTCAATTGTGTGTCTGCCTTTAAATCAGGTAATCCATTTTTACGTCTTTCTGCATTCGTTAAGTCAATAACCTGCTGAACAGCTTGGTTTACACCTTGTGCAGGTTGTTGCTTTTCAGCAGGTGCTTTTGCTTGTTCTTGCTGAGCTGGTGCCTGCTGTTGTTGTGCCGGTGCTTTTGCTTGCTCTTGCTGTGCTGGTGCCTGTTGCTGTGCTGGCGCTTTTGCTTGCTGTTGGTTTGTTGCTTGATTATTTTGTTGAGCATTTGCTTGTTGCTTCGTTTGTGCTTGTTGCTGATTTGCTGCCTGCTGCTGAGCTTGTTGCTGGTTTGCTTGCCCAGTATAACGCTGCGTTAACTGATTCGCTTTTTGCTGTGCTTGCTGCTTTTGTTGTTCAATAAACTGACGAGCTTGTTTTTCTGCATCTTCTTTGGAATTTGCTCTAATAAATTTATATTTTGCTTCTTGAACAGCAATTGCCTTTGTATGCGGGTATTTCTCACTTGAAAGATCTGTTTTCGAACTTGATATTGTCATCCCATTCTGATCATCATTTCCCATTCCCATGAAACGATCAGTAACAAGTTCATAATCATTATCTTTAATATTATTATCACGATTTGTTGTTCTAAAACGATTATTCTCCGCTCTGTCAAGTGTATTTATATCCCTCGTAAAAGGTCCATAGCTTGTTCGGCCGTTATAGTTTACATTTTCTGCAACGTCCATTGTATTTGTTCTGTTATTGGTTTCAAAAGCACCTTCGTTATTGTTACATGCTACTAACCCAACAACTAAAGCACTCGTAGTAATTAACCCAAGCTTTTTCTTTATCAACGCAAACCCCTCCTTAAATTTTTGATCAACTACCTTCTTATTTTCTTTATTTTTCAGAAATCTATTGATGGTAATAATCAAGCTATTTGGAGAGAGATTCACTTTTTGGGTATGAAACACCAAAAAACGCTTGGAATACTCCAAGCGCTAAGCATTACTGAGCCACTTCTTGAATAACAGCTAAAACCAGTTCGGCTGTTTTTTCTAGTTCCTCAATTGGCATTTTTTCATTTGTTGTATGAATTTCTTCATATCCTACTGCTAAGTTAACTGTAGGAATTCCATTACCAGCGATTACGTTTGCATCACTACCACCACCACTAGTTTGCAATTCGCTGTTACGACCAATTCTTGCAGCAGCACGTTTTGCAACTTCTACAACATGATCTCCGTCACCAAATTTAAACCCTGGATACATAACCTCAATATCAACTTCTGCACTTCCACCCATCTCTGCGGCAACAGTTTCAAAAGCTTCTTTCATTTTCTTTACTTGTTCTTCCATTTTTTCCGGAACTAAAGAACGGGCTTCTGCTAGGATATGTACTAAATCACAAACAATATTTGTTTGCGTACCTCCTTCGAAACGCCCTATATTGGCAGTTGTTTCATGATCAATTCTTCCTAAAGGCATTTTTGCAATAGCCTTTGCAGCAATGGTAATCGCTGAAACACCTTTTTCAGGAGCTACACCAGCATGTGCTGTTTTCCCATAAACTGTTGCCTTAACTTTCGCTTGTGTTGGAGCTGCGACGATAATTGTCCCAACCTTACCATCACTATCAAGTGCATAACCAAACTTTGCTGTCATTAGATTTGCGTCCAGTGCTTTTGCTCCGACTAATCCAGATTCCTCTCCAGCTGTTATGACAAATTCTATTTTTCCATGTTGGATATTTTCTTCTTTTAATGTTTTAATTGCTTCAAGCATAGCTGCTAAACCAGCCTTATCGTCTGCACCGAGTATAGTTGTTCCATCTGTAACCACATACCCATCTTTAATGCTCGGCTTAATCCCCTTACCAGGTACTACTGTATCCATGTGGGATGTAAAGTAAATTGGTTCAACATTTTCTTTAGTAGCTTCCAATGTACAAATAAGGTTTCCAGCCCCATGACCTGTTATACCTGTTGTATCATCTTCAACAACTTGTAAACCTAGATCGGAAAACTTCTTTTTTAGTACCTTTGCTATTTCTGCTTCATATTTTGTTTCTGAGTCAACTTGAACCAATTCAAGGAACTCGTCTAATAAACGTTGCTTATTAATCATAAATTCATTTCCTCCTACGCATTAAAGGGGAATATTCCCATGTTTTTTTGCTGGTCTATTTTCCTTTTTTGTTCTTAGCATTTCCAATGCCTGAATAAGTTTAATCCTTGTATCTCTAGGGTCAATCACATCATCCACCATGCCTTGGCTTGCGGCAACATATGGGTTGGCGAACTTTTTTCGGTATTCCTCAATTTTCTCAGCCCTTGTTTGCTCCGGGTTAGGGCTTTCTTGAATTTCTTTAGCAAAGATGATATTCGCAGCTCCTTGTGGGCCCATAACAGCAATTTCCGCATTCGGCCATGCAAATACAAGATCAGCACCAATAGATTTACTATTTAGTGCTACATAAGCACCACCGTATGCTTTTCTTAAGATAACTGTTATTTTAGGAACAGTTGCCTCGGAATAAGCAAATAGAATTTTGGCACCATGACGAATAATTCCTCCGTGTTCTTGTTTAATCCCTGGGAAAAAGCCAGTCACATCCTCAAACGTGATAAGTGGTATTTGAAAAGAATCACAAAAACGTATAAATCTAGCTGCTTTATCAGAAGAATCAATATCTAAACCGCCAGCCATATACTTCGGTTGATTACAAACCAAACCAACAACTTCACCCTTAATCCTAGCTAATCCGATCACAATGTTTTTGGCAAAATCCTTCTGAACTTCTAAAAATGATTGTTCATCAACAACCTGTTTAATGACTGTTCTCACATCATATGGTCTTACGGCATCAAAAGGTATACTATCTGTTAAATCAGGTCGATAATCATCTGAATTTTGTACAGACCTGACAGGTGGCTTTTCTTCATTATTTTGCGGTAAATAACTCAATAAATTCCGTACTTGTAAAAGTACATCCTCTTCAGTAGAACCTGAAAAATGAGCATTTCCGCTAATGGTATTATGTACTTTTGCACCACCTAAATCCTCTGAACTTATTTTCTCACCTGTTACGGTTTCAATTACTTTCGGTCCTGTAATAAACATTTGGCTAGTTTTTTCGACCATAAAAACAAAATCCGTTATAGCCGGTGAATAAACAGCCCCTCCTGCACACGGACCCAATATCACAGAAATTTGAGGAATAACACCGGAATAAATTGTGTTTCGGTAAAAGATTTGGCCATAGCCATCTAATGATACCACACCCTCTTGAATTCTAGCACCGCCAGAGTCATTTAGTCCAACAAAAGGAGTACCATTTTTTGCAGCTAAATCCATAACAGCTGCAATCTTCATCGCATGCATTTCACCTAGAGCTCCGCCAAAAACAGTAAAGTCTTGGGAAAACAGATATATTGGTTTTCCATTTACTTTCCCATAACCCGTTACAACACCATCACCAGGACCAGCTTTATCAGATAAGCCAAAATCATTACATCGATGTTGAATAAAAGGATTAATTTCAACAAAAGAATTAGGATCAAGTAACAAATCGATTCTTTCTCGGGCGGTTAATTTTCCTTTTTCGTGTTGTTTTGCTACTTTTTCATCACCGCCACCTAACTCTACCGCTCGTCTTCGATCGTATAATTCGTTAATTTTTTCATAAATATCATGATTCATTACGTTCACCCCGCTTTTTTTCACATAACTCAACTAACACACGATTCCCTGCCGTTGGGTGAATAAACGCAATATTTGAATTAGCTGCACCGCTTCTTACATTTTCATCAATAAGAGGAATTCCTTTTTCCTTTAGCTCTTTTAAACGGGCACTTATGTCATCTACCCCTAAAGCTATATGGTGAATTCCTTCCCCCTTTTTTGAGAGAAATTTGCTAATAGCACTTTCATCAGACATTGGTTCTAACAATTCAATTTTTGTTTCTCCAGCTTTTAAAAATGCCACTTTCACTTGTTGTGTCGAAACCTCTTCAACCCCTAATAATCGAAGCTGCAAAACGTCTCTATAAAATGTTAATGCACTTTCTATTGAATGTACGGCAATTCCAATATGATCAACTTTGTTTATCAACACTCATCTCTCCCCACCTTATGATGATGAAAACGCTATCAAGATATAATATTTCTTCTCTTTCCACTAAAGAAATTCCTCTTTTTTTGACGAAATTCTTTCACATTTTAACTGTTGTCCAAATGAAACTTTCACGATAGAATAATACGTACAAGGAGTGAAGAAATATGTCACGTAAAACACAAAAAGTTGTCGTTTATTTAATGATTGGCGTTATGCTTATCACAACTCTACTTGCTGGTGTATCAGCTTGGTTTTAATACTAGAAACTATATGATTCCTATGAGGTAATGTATTTGTTATTTTATACATTACCTCGTTTCAATAATTTAAAAGATATTCATGAGTTGACCCGAAGATTCATGTTCTAAGGTCAAAATCTTGTTGGAATACAGCAAAAGAGTCTGAAAGAAAGGTGGTAAAACCTATCTTCCAGACTCTTTTGTTATTGCACCATGCTTTATCGCCAAATTCTCAAAAGATTCTTCTGTATTAGTAATAAGCACCTTCGTGCCTAAAGGAACTTTTTTATAAAACGTTTCAACCTCTTCGTTTTGCATCCTTACACAACCTTGCGTTACATAGTGTCCAATAGAATCTTTGTTATTTGTTCCATGAATCCCAAAGGTTCGTCCATCCGTGTCTTCTGCATCAAAACCAATCCATCTTGTCCCAAGAGGGTTTTTAGGGTCACCTCCTGGTATATCTTTTTTCCGATAATAAGGGTCAACTGCCTTAACTGTTATTGTAAACTTTCCCTCAGGTGTAAGTTCCTTCGTTTTACCTGTTGCCACATGATGAATTTCCTTTATTTCATTATCATTAATAAAAGCCAGTTCATTTGTTTGTTTATTAATAATGATAAAAGGATCACCAGGTATTGGATTATCTCCTAAAGGCCAGAATGGTGAATGAATAATAAAAAGAAAAAGAAACAATGCTTTCATTAAAAATCACCGTCCTTTTTCTTTTTAATATGTTCAGGTTGCTTTCATTCCATGCAATCTCTGGTTGGGCTCCATCCCTTTAAATTGACTTTTTATCACCAAATACTGTTCCATCTCTCTTACAAAATGCAGCAAAGCTGCTCTTGCTTCAAACTCTTCCCTTGTTTTTGGCAAATCCATTTCCTCAAAAGACCTTTTCATCTCTTGTAGTTGGCTAAGAAATTTATTTGCTGTATTTCCTGGATGGATATTCAAACTTAACTCATGTAAAAAGTCGGCAATCATTTTACTTTGTTCCATAGCAATATGTATTGAGGTGACTATCGGAATAACTCGCTCAATAATCTCAAATTGTTTTTCTCTCATTTTAAAATAATGATAATACGAATTCTCATGACGTAAAAAATGATTTTCAACATCTCGAAATGCGATTGTTTTTGCCTCGTCTATGAGCTTTGCTGTCTTCGTAATTTCCTTTCCATCCCATTTTTGATCTTTTTCTGTTAAATAACGTTCAATTTCTTGAAATATAACAGCCAAATTTTCCTCAATTTCAATCTGTAAATTTTTTAATTTTTTCTCCACACTAGGCATATATAAATTCATAATAAGAGCCATACCGATTCCTATTACAACGATTGATAATTCATTTCCGATAATATCAAGTGTTATTTGTTCTTCACTGAATAAGTGGAATATAACAACAGTGCTTGTCACGATACCTTCTGTCGCCTTTACAATAACAGTTGTTGGAATAAAAAATAATAAAAGAAGTCCGATTACTAACGGATGGTAGGCAATACCTTCAAAAAATACAAAAGAAAAGATCATTGCAATCAAACAAGCCAGAAAGCGCGCCCAAGAACTTTTTAAAGATTTCTTCTTCGTTACCTGTATACATAGTATTGTGATAATTCCCGCAGAGGTATAATTGTCTAATCCTAAAAATTGTGCAAGCATAATAGCAAGTGTGGTTCCAAGTGCCGTTTTTGCCGTACGGTAGCCTATCTTAAACATAGATAATCTCCTTATATCTCCATTATGTACAATAGTTTACACTATTTAGTTTAAAAAACGAAAAAAGATGATCAATTTAAGATCATCTTTTTGATTATATCTATTAAAGCATCTTTTCAAGAAAATCCTGAGCACGCTTTGTTTTAGGAGCCGTAAAGAACTCGCTTGGCGGTGCATCTTCCACAAGCAAGCCTCCATCTAAGAAAAGCACACGATCTGCAACTTCCTTAGCGAACCCCATTTCATGTGTCACGATCGCCATAGTCATACCAGTTTGAGCCAAATCCTTCATAACCTCTAATACTTCCTTGACCATTTCAGGATCTAAAGCAGAGGTAGGTTCATCAAACAACATAACATCTGGATTCATCGCTAGTGCCCTGGCAATAGCAACCCTTTGCTTTTGTCCACCTGATAAACGATTTGGATATTCATTTGCTTTCTCAAGAAGACCTACTTTGTTTAACAAGGTTTTCGCTTGCTCTTCTGCCTCATTTTTCGAAAGACCTTTAACAGTAATTGGTGCATACGTTAAATTATCAAGTACTGTCTTATGAGGAAATAAATGAAAATGCTGAAACACCATCCCAACATTTTGTCTCACCTTGGCAATGTCTGTTTTCGGGTGTGTTAATTCACTATCATTTATCCATACCTTTCCATCGGTTGGCTTTTCAAGTAAATTTAAACAGCGTAAAAACGTAGATTTTCCTGACCCGGAAGGACCGATAATGGCGATTACTTCACCTGAAGTAATCGTAGTAGATATCCCCTTTAACACTTCTAACTTACCATAAGATTTATGAAGATTTTCAACTTTAATCACTTCGTTTCATTCTCCCTTCTAGTCCTTTACCAAGAAGAGTTAAGAACATAACTAAAATATAATAAATGACTCCGGCAAAAAGTAACGGTGCAAAGTAATTATATGAATCCGCACCTACCTGATAAGCTCGTCTCATAATATCTTGAACTCCTATTACTGTTACAATTGCCGACTCTTTCGTTAACGTAATAAATTCGTTCATTAATGCAGGTAAAATATTTTTGAATGCTTGAGGTAAAATAATATCCTTCATCATTTTAGGATAAGGAATACCTAAAGCCATTGAAGCCTCTTGTTGACCTTTATCAATTGCGTTAATTCCCGCGCGAATAATTTCAGAAATATATGCACCTGAATTTAATGTGAAGGCAGCAACTGCTGCCGGATACGGATCAATTGGAAAACCAAGTAATTGCGGTAATCCAAAATAGATGATAAGCAATTGCAAGACTAGTGGTGTTCCTCTAAATATTGATGTATATGCATCAGCAATCCACATCAATGGTTTAATTCGGCTTATTTTAAGTAGGGCAAGAACAATCCCCCAAGCAAATCCAAGCAATAAAGATAAAACAACAATTTTTAATGTTACTACTATTCCTTCTAATATAAAAGGTATAGATGGGACAATAGAAGCAAAGTTTAAGTCCATATCCATTCAACTCCTTTCTGTTAGCAATAATCCACGAATGAAAAGAGGCTGACTCAAACCAAAGGAAAATCCTTCTGAGTTAGCCTCTTCTAATAAGGTTTTTACCTTATTCTTTGCCACCGAACCACTTGATGATTAATTCATCAAGCTCACCATTTTCTTTCATCTCATTTAGTGCTTTATTAAACTCTTCTGTATATTCACTACCTTTTTGGAAGGCAATTGCAGAACCTGCTTCCTCACTTGATTCAAGTGTAAATCCAGCTAACTGATCATCTTTTTCAAAATATCCAGCTGCAACTGTATCTTCAATGATCGCTGCATCAATACGACCTGATTTTAACTCCTGAATTAACTCAGAAATTTTATTGCGGTTTTCAACCTTAAGTGAAACTTGCTCAGCAATTTCTGCTGCTTTTTCTTCTTGAATTGAACCTAGTTGTACACCAATTGTTTTTCCTTCTAGTTCTTCAACACTTTTCACTTCATTATCCTTTAATGAGACAATCATATGATTAGCTGTATAATAAATATCTGTAAAATCAACGTTTTCCGCACGTTCAGGTGTTGGTGTCATTCCTGCTAATACTAAATCAACTTGTTTTGCTTGTAGAGCTGGAATTAAACTGTTAAAATCCATATCTTGGACTTCCACTTCATAACCCGTTTTTTCTGCTAAAGCATTAACCAAATCAATATCAAATCCAATAATATCGCTGCCTTTTGCTGTATCAATATATTCAAATGGCGGGTAATCAGCTGAAGTTGCCATCTTTAAGACTTTTTTGCTTTCTCCTTCAGATCCTGTTGTTTCATTACCTTCTTCAGTTGCTGTACCGCATGCTGCTAATAAGCCAACCATTAAAATACTTATAATAAATAGTGATAATTTTTTCATGATAGTTTCCTCCTATAATAAGCATCTATTAGTTTTTTCTAAATATCATGTAATATTTATTCGATATTTTGTATTTTAACACAGGTTTATATTTATGCAATCATAATTTATAAAAATGTAATTATTAAATTTTTCTATCTATTAATACTTTTCTGAAAAAATATAAAAAAAGATTAATAAGTAAAAAGCAATAATATTACAATAAAAAAACTACACCTCTCGCTGCTAATTAACATACAGCCTGGTGTAGTTTCTTTTATTTCATTTTATACTTCCTCACAATATTCATCAAAAGCAGCTTGAAGTTTGCCAACAACACTCATTGGATCATGTCCTTCAATTTCATGACGCTCAACCATTGTTAATAGTTTACCATCTTTTAATAATGCAAACGAAGGTGAAGATGGTGGATAGCCTGTAAACATTTCACGTGCACGAGCTGTCGCTTCCTTATCTTGTCCAGCAAAAACAGTTACCAATTGATCAGGACGCTTATCATAGTGAATAGCATGAGCAGCAGCAGGTCTTGCAATTCCTCCTGCACATCCACAAACACTGTTTACCATAACAAGTGTTGTACCTTGCTTAGTAAGAACATCTTCCACTTCTTCAGGTGTTTTTAGCTCCGTATAGCCTGCAGCAACAATTTCTTTACGTGCTTGCTGTACAATATCATTCATAAATAAATTAAAATCCATGCTCAAAGAAAATCTCTCCTTTACTCTCTATAGATGTATTTTACCAATGTTTTAATAAATTGAGCAAATGTATCGCTTAAATTTTCTTTTCCATGAATAAATTCAGTAAATCAAGTGCACTAGAAGCAACACTTTTTTCTCCACTTATAACGGTACGTTCTGTTTTTATAAGCTGTTCCTTAATTTCAGGGTGATTATAAAAATAACGATATAATTCTTGTTTAAGTAAATCGTGAAGCCAATTTCGCTGTTGTTCAGCCCTTCTTTCGTAGAATAAATGATTTTTCTTTGTATATTCTTGAAAGGCATAAATAATATCCCAAACTTCACTAATACCTTCTTCCTCTTTTGCTGAGGCTGTAACAGCCTTTGTGATCCAGCCTTCTGTATAGGATTTTAAGTAATGAAGAATGGTATTATATTCGCGCTTAGCATGAGTAGCCTTTTCTTTATTATCTCCATCTGCTTTATTAACAACGACTAAATCTGGCAACTCCATTATGCCTTTTTTCATCGTTTGCAGCTCATCACCTGCACCAGTTAAAACAAGGAGAAGAAAAAAATCTACCATATCACGAACGACAAATTCTCCTTGTCCGACACCCATTGTTTCAACAAGAATAATATTATACCCAGCTGCTTCACATAAAATCATCGTCTCTCTCGTTTTTCTATTCACTCCTCCAAGATTTCCACCAGAAGGGGAAGGACGAATATAAGCATTGGGATGCTTGGATAGACGTTCCATCCGTGTCTTATCTCCCATAATACTACCTTTAGAAACTTGACTACTAGGATCAACCGCTAAAACTGCCACTCGGTTTCCTTGCTCACAAAGGAAAGTACCAAATGAATCAATAAATGTACTTTTCCCTGCCCCAGGAACGCCAGTAATTCCAATTCTTATTGATTTACTTTTCTTTTGAAGTAACGCTTCGATAATTTGTTGAGACTTTTCAAAATGGTGCTTTGCATTACTCTCAACTAAAGTAATAGCCTGTGCCAAAATAACACGATCAGCTTTTTTAATTCCATTAATATAATGCTCAACAGGAATATCACGATTTTTTTTCACAAACTTACTCATTCTTGCCATTCCTCATAGCCTAATACATCGAAAACTTTATTAAGTACTTTTTCCGCCGCAACTGGAATAACGGTACCTGGACCGAAGATCTCAGCTGCGCCTTTTTCTTTTAAGTCCTCATAATCTTGAAATGGGATAACACCGCCAATGATGACCACAATATCCTCTCGACCAAGCTTTTTCAATTCGGATATTAATTGCGGAAGAAGCGTTTTATGTCCTGCCGCAAGAGAGCTCATACCAACAACATGCACATCATTTTCAACTGCTTGCTTGGCTGTTTCTTCTGGTGTTTGAAAAAGCGGACCAATATCAACATCAAAGCCCAGATCAGCAAAAGCTGTGGCGATTACCTTTGCCCCGCGATCATGACCGTCTTGCCCCATCTTAGCTATTAAGATTCTTGGACGTCTTCCTTCTAGCTCATAAAATTGATCAGTTCTTTCTCTCACTCTTTTTATTTCTTCATCATTTGAGTATTCAGAGCTATATACTCCACTTATTGACCGAATCATGGCTTGATGGCGTTTTGATACCTTTTCAATTGCAAACGATATTTCACCTAAAGTCGCTCGTTTTCTTGCAGCTTCAACTGCCAATTCTAATAAATTCCCTTCACCACTAGCAGCAGCTTTCGTTAATAGATGAAGAGTATGGTTGACTTCGTCTTCATTTCGATTTTCTTTAAGTTGTTGGATTCTTTCAATTTGTTTCTTTCTTACTTCCGTATTATTAATTGATAATATGTCAATCGGGTCTTCATGATCTAACCTGAATTTATTAACTCCTATAATCACTTCTTTTCCAGAATCTATTTTTGCTTGTCTTCTAGCAGCCGCTTCCTCTATCTTCATTTTCGGTAAACCAGTTTCTATTGCTTTTGTCATGCCGCCAAGCTGTTCTATTTCATCAATATGCTTTTTGGCACGCTCAATTAATGATGAAGTAAGAGATTCAACATAATAGGAGCCGCCCCATGGATCTATCACATCACAAATACCAGTTTCACTTTGAAGATAAAGCTGTGTGTTACGAGCAATTCTAGCAGAAAAATCTGTTGGTAAAGCAATTGCCTCGTCTAATGCATTTGTATGAAGAGACTGTGTATGCCCCATTGCAGCTGCATGAGCTTCTAGGCAAGTCCGTACAACATTATTAAATGGATCTTGTTCTGTTAAACTCCATCCTGACGTTTGTGAATGTGTTCGCAAAGCTAGTGACTTATGATTTTGTGGGCTAAAATCCTTAACAATCGATGTCCATAAATAACGTGCGGCTCTCATTTTTGCCACTTCCATAAAGTAATTCATCCCGATTGCCCAGAAAAAAGATAATCTAGGTGCAAACTGATCGATTGATAGCCCTGCTTTCAACCCTGTTCTTATATATTCAAGTCCATCGGCTAACGTGTAAGCTAGCTCAAGATCAGCAGGCGCCCCTGCCTCCTGCATATGATATCCAGAAATACTTATGCTATTGAACTTCGGCATATTTTTTGCTGTATATTCAAAAATATCACCTATAATTCTCATCGACATTTCAGGAGGATAGATATATGTGTTCCGAACCATATATTCTTTTAATATATCATTTTGTATTGTTCCTGATAACTTTTCCTTTGCAACCCCTTGCTCTTCAGCCGTTACAATATAAAAGGCCATAATCGGTAATACCGCACCGTTCATCGTCATAGATACTGACATCTCATCCAATGGAATCTGATCAAACAGAATTTTCATATCTAAAATGGAATCAATTGCGACACCCGCTTTTCCTACATCTCCTACCACTCTAGGATGATCAGAATCATACCCCCGGTGAGTCGCTAAATCAAACGCAACGGATAGTCCCTTTTGTCCCATCTGTAAATTCCTTCGGTAAAAGGCGTTACTTTCCTCTGCTGTTGAGAAGCCTGCATATTGACGAATCGTCCAAGGGCGATTCACATACATCGTAGCATATGGACCACGTACAAATGGCTCTACCCCTGGAAAAGTTCCTAGATGTCTACAATTTTCTAAATCATCTTTACTATAAATATTTTTTACTTCAATTTGTTCATTTGTCATAAAAGGTGAAGAATTAGTGTCTTTTTGAATGTTTGCTTTTACTAACGGCGCATTAGAAATGGATACTCTTTTCAATTTCCACTAACCCCCAATATGTTCTGAATGTTTTTTAAAAATTCATAAACATTCATATTTGAAGTAATCATGCCATCTAACTGTACTTTATTTACGATCTCTTCTTGTCCACTACCTGTTATAAACAGATGAAGTTTTTGATTATCAGCTTTTAAACGCTCGATAAACGTTAAATCAATACTTTGATAACAATTGTCGCTTCCACAGAGGATAAGGCAGCGTGTTTTCTCATTTCTAGTTGTTTCTTCCTTTGAGACAATCTCTACATCTATTCCACCAGAGAAAAGGATACCCGAAATGTAATCAAGTCTTGGCTTGTAATCTTTTAATTTACCAAACGTTACAACACCGACTTTTATGTCCTGCCCTTTTCTTTTTGCCTGAAGAGCCCTAATTCGAAGCTTTTCAAAATGCTCTACTAATCTAGTAGTTTTTAGAGGTTCTACTCTCAAAGAACTTTCTAGAGAGTCGCTTTTTAAGCGTGGTGTTGTTCCTTCTTTACAGACAAATTGCATTGCCTCATGAAATGAGAAAACAGGTTGCAATGTATTTTCTTTGTTCTCGTAGATTTTTTGGTTGTGAAGTGTATTGTCTGAAACTTGATCAGAAGGATTCGCAAAGGTGTTAGTTCCAATTACTAAGTTTTTCCGATAATTCATGTCATGGACTCTTTGTTCAGCAATCTTATTTATTTCTGTTTGTACATTCCCCAATATTAACTGTTTGAGAAATCCACCTTTATCCTCAATTTCTTTTAGTTCCTCCCATACCCTTGCTGACAATTCATTTGTTAACGATTCTATATAGTAAGATCCAGCTGCAGGATCGTTCGTTTTTGAAAGTAAACTTTCTTCCTGCAAAATAAAGTGAGTGTTACGGGCAATTCTTTCACCAAGCTCTGTTTGCTGATCTAGGACAGAATCAAAAGGAAGTATGGTTAACTCATCTACTCCTCCACTTATTGCCGAAAAGCTTTCTGTCGTCGTACGTAATAAATTTACATGAACATCAAATATTGTTTTATTGTAGGTTGAGGTGACTGCATGTAAATAAAGGCCAGGTGATGTATTTGCCTCTCCTAAAGCATTCATGAGTGATGTCCATATATGATGAGCAGCTCGAAACTTTGCTATTTCCATAAAAAAATTCGAGCCTATTCCAAATGAAAATGTGATTCTATTTACGATTTGTTGCAATGGTACTTGTCGATTTAGTAATTCATTTATAACTTCAAGAGCATGTGAGAAGGTGTAAACAAGTTCTTGTTTAGCATTTGCACCGGCATCATTGTATATATTCCCTTTCATGAGTATGCAGCGTGTCTTACAGTCATACTCACTCATCCATTTGATTGTATCTGCCAGAAAATCTAGCTTAGTTGAAAGTGATAAAGAATCCTCCCCGTTTCTTAATATGTTTTCATATGGATCAAAGCCAATCGTACCTTGTAAATCTTTTAGTTGATTTAGCTCTGTTCTCATATGTAAAAAAAGCGGAATTAATCCAAGATGACTTCCTACATCCCAAAAAATAGAATCATTCTGCCAATCCAAGTGTTTAAAGGCAGTTTGTACCTCTTCTTTTTTCATTAGATTTTGGAAAGAATTTAGAAAGAAAGAATTTTGACCTCTTACTTTTGAATTCTTAATTTTTTCTTGTATATCTTCTGCGTACTCACCATTTATTGGCTGACTTATTTTCCAGGATGGATCAAGTTTGTTTTTTAAGCTATGTGTTAATATAGTTTCTTTTAAATCTGTTTCATCATATATTGGTTTTATTCTAATTCCCTCGTATGTAACTTTTTGAAGAGTTTCAAGCGTTTTACCCCTTAACGCTTTCTCCGCTTCTTGTTTCCACACTTCCCATTTGTTTTCTTCACGTGTTTGTCCGTCTCCCATTATGTGCTTCCTATAAGGAAGCCCACCCCCTTATCGACTAACATGTTTGACTTATCATATGTTATGCATTCTTAGGTGCCGTGAAGCACACTCAATTTTCACCAAACACAAAGAATGCGCTTACATTTTTATTTTATTATAATTTTTTTCCAACAGCAATGATGTTCTACAAACCTTTGCTCCTTGTTATTTCAGTTTGATTTAGAAAAAGATTTGTTTTTTAAAAAACATTTATATTAAGCATTCTATGCAATATGTTATTTTGTTTAAAAAGAATGTTAAAATAAAAAGGAAACAGCCATAACCGAACAGGTTCAGTCTCCGAATATAAAACTAAATTAGCACACCAATTAAATAAGCGGGATTTTTCCGGTTAGACGAAGAATGGAACTCGATTTTAGGGATATAAGCGGAATTTTTCCGCTTACACAAAGTAAAATGGTTCATTTTCATCTTTTTCGATTAAATAGGCGGATTGTTTCCGTCTATTTAATCTATTTTTTGTGCTACCTCCTCATTAAGAGGAATTTCTCCACTTATTTTAGTAGCTTATTTCCTTGCGATTCTTGAAGATTTGGAAATCGCTTAATCGGGTGTTATCTTGGTAAAAAAAATGCTTGGAGCATAATACATCTCCAAGCATTTTTTGTTTGCTGATTTATTTGCCAAATTGCTTTTAATCCTAGTGCGAATTACTATTTTGAAAAGCAATGTTAATTCGGATTTTGTACTTCAAAACCGAACCTGTAGGCCATAACTGTTTGCTTCCTTTTGAAGAAATTAATAAATAGATGTTGTATCTTTTGACGTTGTTTCCAGAATTTCTTTAACACGTGATAAGAATCGACCACAAATTAATCCATCAAGCACTCTGTGATCTAAAGACATACATAAATTAACCATATCCCTGACAGCTATCATGCCATCAATGATGACAGGCCTCTTAACAATAGATTCAACCTGAACAATTGCAGCTTGTGGATAATTTATAATCCCCATTGACTGTACGGATCCGAAAGAACCAGTGTTATTTACCGTAAATGTTCCTCCCTGCATATCAGCTGAGGCTAATTTCCCGCTCCGAACTTTATAAGCAAGATCTGTAATCTCTCTTGCAATTCCTTTGATCGTTTTCTCATCTGCATTTTTAATGACCGGTACGTAAAGAGAATCCTCTGTTGCAACAGCTATAGAGATATTAATCTCCTTTTTCTGGATAATTTTATCTCCCGCCCACATTGAATTAATTTGAGGAAATTCTTTTAGTGCTTGAGCTACTGCTTTTACAAAAAAGGCAAAGAAAGTTAAGTTAAAGCCTTCATTTTTCTTAAATTCATCTTTTACAGAATGACGGTATTGGACTAAATTTGTGACATCAACTTCCATCATCATCCATGCATGAGGAGCTTCATGTTTGCTCCGAACCATGTTTGCAGCAATTGCTTTTCTAACTCCTGATACCGGGATTTCAATATCTCCCGGAGCACTCTGAGGTAGAGGCTGAGTTTGCTTAGGTAGTGGTTGTGAAATATCATTTACAGGTACTTCCTCAACCGGCTTTTTCTCTTCTTGATGATCAGAAGGAATTGACCCACTTTCTATTAGCTTTAATAGATCTTTTCTCGTAATTCTTCCACCTGCACCCGTTCCATTTACTAGCTCTAAGTTTATATCATGTTCTTGGGCAATTCTCAGAACTGCAGGTGAGTAGCGTTTTTTATTCGATTGATCATTCATGCTAACATTATGTTCTGAAACAGATTCCTCATTACTTTGAGTAGCGTCTTTACTTTCACCTTTATGTTCAATACCACTTACCTCTATTGTGCAAATCACTTCACCAACCGCTAAAGTGTCTCCCTCTTCTGCAATAAGCTCACGTATTACACCAGTAAAAGAAGACGGTACTTCTGCATTTACTTTATCTGTCATTACTTCAGCAAGGGGATCATATTTATTAACTGTATCTCCAACAGCCACAAGCCACTTGCTAATGGTACCCTCTGTGACGCTTTCACCTAGTTGAGGCATTTTAATTTGTTCAATTGCCACTTATAATCCTCCTCATTAAAAAGGCTTTATTATTAAAATTCAGCAAGCTCACGTATCGCTGCCTCTACTTTATCAGGATTAATCATAAAGAATTTTTCCATCGTTGGGGCATAAGGCATTGCTGGAACATCTGGTCCAGCTAAACGTTTAATTGGTGCATCTAAGTCAAATAAGCAATTTTCTGCAATAATGGCTGACACTTCACCAATAATACTTCCTTCTTTATTATCCTCTGTTACAAGAAGCACTTTTCCTGTTTTTGAAGCAGCTTCAATAATTGCTTCTTTGTCCAAAGGATAAATGGTTCTTAAATCAAGAACGTGTACAGAAATACCATCATTAGCTAAACGTTCAGCAGCTTGCAAAGCGAAATGAACACATAGGCCATAAGTGATAACCGTTACGTCTTCTCCTTCACGCTTTACATCAGCTTTTCCAATTGGCAACACATAGTCATCTGCAGGAACTTCACCTTTGATTAAACGATAGGCACGTTTATGTTCGAAAAATAACACTGGATCTTCATCACGAATGGCAGCCTTTAATAACCCTTTTGCATCATAAGGAGTAGACGGGATGACAATTTTCAAGCCTGGTTGGTTAGCAAAAACCGCCTCCACTGATTGCGAGTGATACAATGCACCATGCACTCCACCACCAAAGGGTGCTCTTATCGTTATAGGACAAGTCCAATCATTATTAGAGCGATAACGAATTTTTGCTGCTTCTGAAATAATTTGATTCACTGCAGGCATAATAAAATCTGCAAACTGCATTTCAGCAATCGGTCTCATTCCATACATTGCTGCCCCTATTCCTACACCGGCAATTGCCGACTCGGCCAGAGGAGTGTCAATGACTCTTTCTTCACCAAACTTTTCGTATAATCCAGCTGTTGCTTTAAAAACTCCACCTTTTAAACCAACATCCTCTCCTAACACAAAAACTTTTTCATCGCGCTCCATTTCTTCACGCATCGCCATTGTAATGGCATCTATATAAGAAATAATCGCCATTTTTCTTCCCCCTTACTCTGCGTATACATACTTTAACGCATGTTCTGGATCCGCATATGGAGCCGCTTCAGCGTATTCAGTTGCTTCGTTCACAAGATTCATAATGTTTTCGACGATTTGTTTTTCTTTCTCATCGGTTAAAATAGTTAATTCTTTTAAGTATTGAGCAAATTTTAAGATAGGATCATTTTTCTTTGCTTCAGCCACTTCTTCCTGCTCACGATAGCTACGATCATCATCATCACTAGAGTGTGGTGTTAAGCGGTAGGAGATTGTTTCGATTAAGGTAGGACCTTCTCCGCGACGCCCGCGGTCTGCAGCTTCTTTTACAGCTCGATATACTTCAAGTGGATCATTTCCATCAACGGTTTCACCAGGCATGCCATACCCTATGGCACGATCTGAAATTTTCTCACAGGCAACTTGCTTCTCATAGGGAACTGAAATAGCATATTTGTTATTTTCACACATGAATATAACAGGAAGCTTATGAACAGCAGCAAAATTGGCTCCTTCATGAAAATCTCCCTGATTCGAAGAGCCTTCCCCAAACGTAACAAATGTTACAAGATCTTTCTTTTGCATTCTACCAGCTAAAGCAACCCCTACTGCATGTGGCACTTGTGTCGTAACTGGTGAAGATCCTGTTACAATCCGATTTTTCTTTTGACCAAAATGTCCGGGCATTTGTCGACCACCTGAATTAGGATCCTCAGCTTTAGCAAATGCAGAAAGCATAAGTTCTTTTGTTGTCATACCAAACGCTAAAACAACACCCATATCACGGTAGTAAGGAAGTACATAGTCTTTGTTACGATCTAACGCATAAGCAGCACCAACCTGGGCCGCTTCCTGTCCTTGGCAGGAAATGACAAATGGTATTTTACCTGAACGGTTTAATAGCCACATTCGTTCATCAATTTTCCTTGCTAATAACATCGTTTCATACATATTTAACACATCTTCATCCGTAAGGTTTAATGAGAGATGACGGTTTTCTGTCATATCAATTCCTCCTATTTAAAAGGATGAGCACTGGTAGAGTCATTCCTGTAATAGATTAAGACCTTTTGTTCTACCAGACTCTTTATTTCAGGCAAAATAAATGTAATTTATAAATGGATTGCTTTTCCATAAACCGCTAGAGCTGCTTCACCGATTGCTTCAGATAACGTTGGATGTGGATGAATCGTGTGTGAAATTTCCCATGGGGTTGCATCCAACACTTTTGCAAGGCCTGCTTCGGAAATCATGTCTGTGACATGAGGTCCAATCATATGAACACCCAATAAATCATCTGACTCTGAATCAGCGACCAGCTTAACAAATCCATCTGTTTCTCCGTAAACAAGAGCTTTTCCTATCGCTTTAAAAGGAAATTTCCCTACCTTTACTTTAAAACCTTTCTCTTTTGCCTCGTCCTCTGTATAGCCAACACTAGCAATTTCAGGAGAACTGTAGATACATTTTGGAATAAGGGTTTCATCCATTGGCATCGGTTCTTTTCCTGCTATATGTTCAACGGCAATGATCCCCTCATGTGAGGCAACATGAGCAAGCTGTAACCCCCCGATCACATCACCAATCGCATAAATATGAGACTCTTTCGTTTGGTAAAAATCATTGGTATGGATATAACCCTTTTCAAGCTGAATATCTGTATTTTCTAGTCCAATTCCTTCAACATTTGGTAATCGTCCAACTGATACTAGCATTTTTTCGGCTGTAAATTCTTTCATTTCCCCGTTTTGATCAGCTTTTACAGATATACCATTGTTGTCTTTACTTACTGTTTCAGGTAAAACCTTGGCACTAGTGACAATTGTAATGCCTTTAGCTGTCATTAGCTTATTCATTTCTTTCGCTATCTCTTTATCTTCTGTTGGGAGAATTCGATCTGAATATTCCAGTACCGTTACCTCAACACCAAAATCTGATAACATGGATGCCCACTCAATTCCAATTACCCCACCACCGACGATCAGGATTGATTTTGGTAGTTCTGTTAATTCAAGTGCTTCATCAGAACTTAGCACAACGTTTCCATCAATTTCTAAGCCTTGTAGACTACGTGGTCTGGAGCCAGTCGCAACAATTACATTTTTTGGTATTAACATTTCATTTTCTTCTCCATTGTTCATTTCAACAGAGATGGTACCCGGCATCGGTGAAAAAATGGAAGGACCTAGAATACGACCGATTCCTTCATAAACATCGATCTTTCCTTTTTTCATTAACTGCTGAACACCGGTATATAATTGATTTACTATCGATTGCTTACGATCTTGAACTCTTAAGAAGTTCAAATTCACGCCGGAAGTTTCAACACCGTATTCTTCAGCTTTTTTAGTCATTGCATATACCTCAGCACTTCTCAATAAAGCTTTGCTAGGGATACACCCTTTATGAAGACAGGTTCCTCCTAGCTTGCTTTTTTCAACAACTGCTGTTTTAAGACCAAGCTGAGAAGCACGAATAGCCGCTACATAGCCACCTGTACCTCCGCCGAGAATAACCAAATCATATTCCGTTGCCATTAAAACACCCTCTCTTTCACTAACTTCAAACACTTGCTAATCCTAGACAAGTACTAAAAAACCTTTGAAACCATCTTTTCGTTAGGATAATGTTTTGCCTCTTCTTCATTTCTTAGAACCCGTAAAGCACCTTCTGCTAATGCCTGAAGTTCATTTTCACCTGGAAAAACTAAAACATCTGCAATCCAATCAATGTAGGAAGAAATCTCTTTTACAAACTTTTTGCCATATGCAAGTCCGCCTGTTAACACAATCGCATCAACTTTCCCTTTTAACACAGCACTTGCCGAACCTATTTCTTTCGCAATTTGATAGGCCATAGCTGAATAGATCAGGGCAGCTTTTTGATCTCCTGCCTCCACCATTTTTTCAACTTTAATCGCATCATTCGTTCCAAGGTATCCAACTAGGCCACCTTGACCTACTAGTTTTTTCATCATTTCTTCACGAAAGTATTCACCTGAATAACACATGCTTACAAGGTCTCCTGCTGGAACGGTCCCAGCACGCTCCGGACTAAAAGGCCCGTCACCATGCAGCCCATTGTTCACATCGATTACATGTCCGTTACGATGAACACCAACTGTGATTCCACCACCCATATGGGTAACGATTAAATTCAGTTCTTCATATCGTTTATTTAAATCCGATGCTACTCTCCTTGCAACAGCTTTTTGATTTAAGGCATGAAAGATACTTCTTCGTTGAATAGAAGGAACACCTGAGATTTTTGCAATCTCTTCCATTTCATCTACAACAACAGGGTCAACAATAAACGCAGGGATATTTAAGGCATTGGCAATTTCAAATGCAATAATACCGCCTAAATTAGACGCATGCTGACCAGCAAATCCATTCCGCAAATCTTCAATCATTTGATCATTAACTGTATAAGTACCACCTTCAATTGGACGAAGTAAACCTCCACGACCACAAACGGCACCTAATTTTGATATGTTGATCCCTTCTTGATCTAGCGTTTCTAAAATCGTTTGTTTTCGAAACTCATACTGATCGATAATGTGAGGATAGGTATTCAGTTTTTCAGAATCATGTCTTAATGTTTTTTCAAAGATTGATCTTTCATTATCAAAAACACCAATTTTTGTTGAAGTGGATCCCGGATTAATGACAAGGATTCGATATTCTTTTAATTCCAACGTCTAAACCTCCGCTGTATCTCAGACATCTTTTCCAAAAATATGATTATGTACGGGAGTTAGAAGTACACTCCTAACTCCTTTTACTTAGTTCATCTACGACTTAAAATATGATGTCCATTTTGTAAAAATTGACTACGAGAGTTTCTCATTCGTTCAATTCTTTCCTCTGCTAGTCGGTCTGCTGCAAGATAAGTAGGAATTCCGTCGCGTTTTGCAATTTCAATAACTCGTGAAATATTATTATAAATTGTTTCAACTTTTTTCAATGCTCTTTCACTGTTGTATCCATACAGTTCATCAGCTACATTAATTACGCCACCTGCGTTAATTACATAGTCTGGTGCATAAACAATACCCATTTCATGAATTATGTCACCATGTTGCGTATCTTTTAACTGATTATTTGCCGCTCCAGCAATAACCTTAGCTTTTAACTGCGGAATTGTTACATCATTAATTGTTGCCCCCAGAGCACAAGGAGCATAGATATCACACTCTACTCCGTATATTTCATTCGGCTCTACTGCTCTAGCATTAAAATCTTCAACTGCACGACGTACGGCATCTTTGTTAATATCTGTAACAATTAGTTTTGCACCCTCTTCATGCAAATGCTTGCAAAGATTATACGCAACATTTCCTACTCCTTGAACAGCAACGACCTTTCCTTCAAGCGAGTCAGAACCAAATGCCTCTTTTGCTGCAGCTTTCATGCCACGATAAACTCCATAAGCTGTAACAGGTGATGGATTGCCCGATGATCCAAAAGCCGGTGAAATTCCAGTCACATAATTCGTTTCTTCATGAATTAAGTCCATATCAGCAACTGTTGTACCAACATCCTCCGCTGTAATGTAGCGACCGTTCAACCCTTGAATGTAGCGACCAAATGCTCGAAACATTTCTTCATTTTTATCTTTTCGAGGATCTCCAATTATTACTGTCTTTCCTCCACCAAGATTTAATCCGGCAGCAGCATTTTTATAAGTCATTCCTCTTGCTAAGCGAAGAGCATCTTCTATCGCTTCTTCTTCAGAATTATATGTCCACATACGTGTTCCACCTAACGCAGGTCCTAACGTTGTGTCATGAATGGCAATAATCGCCTTTAGTCCTGATTGTTTATCCTGACAAAATACCAATTGCTCATAATCGTACTGCTCCATATATTTAAAGATTTCCATGTTGTTTCCTCCTAATGATTACTTTCCGGTTGAACATAAAGCTAACGCCAATGAATAGAGTTTGCTTTCTGAAGAATCCGATCGACTCGTTAAAACAATTGGTGCTTTTGCTCCTGCAATCACTGCCCCAACCTTGGCCTTCGCAAAATAAATTAAGGATTTATAAAGAACATTTCCTACTTCAATTGTCGGGACAAATAAGATATCAGCCTGACCAGCCACCTCACTTGTAATTCCTTTATGTTCTGCCGCCGATAGAGAGATTGCATTATCAAGCGCTAACGGTCCATCAATGATACAGTCTTTTATTTGCCCTCTTTTATTCATCATCGTTAGTGAAGCTGCATCTAACGTTGCTTGCATAGAAGGATTTACCCCCTCAATAGCAGCAATTGCTGCTACTTTAGGTAGTTTTATACCAATGGATTGAGCAACCTGGACAGAATTAACAATAATTTGCTCTTTCTGATGTAAATCAGGAGCAATATTCATCGCTGCATCAGTCACAATGATTGGGTTTTTATAACCCGGAATATCAAACAAAGCTACATGGGATAAAATCCTTCCCGTTCTTAATCCATACTCTTTATTTAAGACAGCCTTTAAAAGGGTAGAGCTTGAGATATTCCCTTTCATTAATACGGTTGCTTCATTTTGGTGAACCGCTCTAACAGCTAGTTCTGCTGCTTGTTCCTTTGTTCTAGCATGAAAAATGTGCACATGTTCTTTTTCTGCATTCTTTTGATTCAGTAAATAGTCAATTTCATCTCGATTACCGAATAATAGAAATTGTGCGAGACCTCGATGAGTAGCCTGCACTACAGCTTCTATTACTTCCTCATCCTCAGCTTGAGCAACTGCAACAGTTTGCCCTTTTTTGTTCACTGCTTCATTTAGAAGGCTTTCCAAATTCATTTGCTACTCATTTCCTTCCAAGATGTTTTTCATCAGCTTCTACTATCTTTTAAGCAAGAAGTGTGCCAAAAATATTTATATTTTTCATATTGAACTTGTCCATTATTCATTTATCAGCATTTAACTTTTTTTACATATGTATAATAAGGGCGACAAATTTTTAAATACATGAAATTTATCCTCCCTTATCATATAACGATTATGCATCATTTTGCAAACTATGAATCATGTTGCATGCTATTATTTGCAAGGTTATATTTTTCCATCTTATAATACAAACTTCGAAGTGAAATTCCTAAAGCCTTTGCTGTTTGGGTTCGGTTATAATCATGTTGTTCTAAAGACTTCTTAATCACTTCCGCTTCCACTCTTTCTACAGCTTCCGCAAGTGTTTCACTATTATTATGAACAATTGTGATATCTTCTTGTATTTTGTCCTCTTTGGCTGGTTGCTGAAGCAATGGTATATGTTGCCCATCAATCGCTGTCACATGATGCTCCATAAAAATAATCGCCCTGCCTAGAACATTTTCAAGCTCCCTTACATTTCCCGGCCAGTTATACTCCATCAGCTTCTTAATTGCTTGGGACGTGAGACTTTCAATATTCCTTCCGTAGTCTTGGTTTAACTTACGAATTAACCTCTCACAAAGGGCAGGAATATCTTCTTTTCGATCTCTTAAAGGTGGAATTGAAATAGGATAACGATTTAATCTATAATACAAATCTTCACGAAAAAGCCCCTCGGCCATTGCTTTCTCGATATTAACATTCGTCGCTGCAATACAACGAACATTAACTGAAGTGGGCTTTGTTCCTCCAACTCTTACAATTTCATTTTCCTGCAGGACACGAAGTAATTTCGCTTGCATATTTGCGGAAAGTTCACCAATTTCATCCAAGAAAATACTTCCATTATTTGCTTCCTCAAAAAAACCTCTTTTCCCACCACGCTTTGCACCGGAAAACGCCCCTTCTTCATAGCCGAACAATTCACTTTCAAGGAGATTTTCAGCAATAGCCGCACAATTTACCCGAATGAATTTATTAAATTTTCGATCACTAGCATTATGTATCGCGTGGGCAAACAGCTCTTTTCCTGTACCTGATTCCCCTCTTAACAGAACAGTGGCAGGGGTTTTTGCTCCAAGCTTCGCCTGCTCAATTGCCATTTTCATCTCTTCACTAACTCCAATAATATCTTCAAAAGAGTATTTAGCTTCCAGTGTCCGAATGATCTGTCTTGCTCTGTTTAATTCAGTTGTAAGTGTTTGAATTTCAGACACATCATGGATCACGCCAACACTACCTTTGAGCTTTCCGCTTACAATAACAGGAGCAACATTTACAATAACATCTTTTTTCGCTGGACCGACTTTCATTCTTACACCCCGAACAGCGCGCCTTGTTTGCAATACCTTCATATGCATGCTTTCTCCCTCAGATATGTCAGCTGTAGCAGGCTTACCTATTACTTGCTCTTCTGTTAACCCGGTTAGTTTTGTGTAAGCCCGATTAATTAGGATTCCACGACCTTCCTCATCAACAACTGAAATTGCCTCTTCAGAAGATTGAATGATTGCCTCTAGCATCATTTGTATATCTTTTAAATTTGTTACTTCTTCTGCTAAGTTCACCACTTCGGTGATATCTTTAAATAACGACAAGGCTCCTAACAAATTTCCTGATTCATCGATTAAAGGAATTCTTGTCGTAATAATTTTCAATCCATTTTCAAGAACCTGTTCTTGATTTGTCTCAACTTCTCGGGTTTTTAAGGTTCTTCCGAGTTTTGTCGATGGAATAACTTCCTTTATTTTTAAACCAATTGCCTTTTTTCGAGGAAATCCGGTGATTTTTTCTGCAGTTTTATTAAAAAGTATGATTCGTTCGTTAATATCAATAACGATCATTCCGTCATTTGTGGAATTAAAAATAGTTTGCTGCTTATATGTTTCTTCCTTTAATCTAGCAATCAATACCTCTTTTTCTTCCACTAATTCAGAAATGAGTAGTGCAACAGATCCCGGTATAATGGTTGTATCAGGATGTTTCTCCTGTTGAAGCTCGTGCATTAGTTCATCAGATCCAGTTGCATCTATAATAATATTTACCTTTTGATTGGTAACCTCTCTCCAATTAGTAGCTGTTTTAATTCCTTGAGCTTTAGCATATTTCACCCCAGGAGCATGCTCATTCTTATCAATAACCATCATTACATCCATCATCTTTGTTTCAATCATTCTTTTTATTAGTGCTTTACCACCTTTACCCGCACCTATGATCACAACTTGTTGCATACAATCTATCCCCTTCATTTCACATTAAAGTCCATCCATAACCTTTGTTCAGAATTTGCAATTTTTTGCACAGTTCTATTTTATCCTAAAAGAATACCACTTGACAAACCGAGCTTCGAAACAGACAATTATTCTGAGAATACGAAAGGACGAAGAATAATGTCGAGGATAATTGCATTAATCATTATGGTCATCCCAGGCGTGTTAGCTGCCTATGGTATTAAGCTTATGAGAGATATGACATTTGGTATCCTTCAACCTCCTATTCCTTTCTTAGCTCTACAATTTATCATCGGCTTAATTCTATTTTTAGGTGGACTAGCCTTTGTAGCAGGGTTTATTTTTTATCGAGATCGTAAACGAAATAAAGTACAAAAACGGTTCAGTAAAAGTAAATAGGCATGGTTTGAAGGGAATAAATAAAAAGAGTGAGCTCGTATAATAGCTCACTCCTCTTTGTTTAAATTTACTGCTTTCTCAGGAAAATCAGTTATAAATGCTGCACATCCATCATTGACTAAGTTTTTCATAACTTCTTCATCATTAACTGTAAATGGTCTAACATCAAGAGAATTTTGTTTCGCCTCATTAATGATAAAAGAGTTAACTGCATAATAATGCGGGTGCAAACCAGTAGCACCAATCGTTTTGGCATAATTCCACGGTTTATATAATCCTTCCATATACAGAATAGCCGTTTCAATTTCAGCATCAATCTGCTTACAAGTAACTAAACTATAATGATTAAAAGAAGAGATGATCACATTCTTCTGCATTTTATATTTATGTATTAATTCGATTGTTTTCTGTTCTATAAATGGATACTGAATGATTCCATTTTTAAGTTCAATATTAACAACAAAAGAATCTTGAAGCTGAGAAGCCCAATTTAATACCTCTTCAAGGGTTGGAATAGGTGTTTTTTTACTATATTGTTTAAATAGATAGCAAGCATCAAGGTGAGAAATTTGCTTTAAGGTTAGGTCCTTTACATACCCCAAGCCATCTGTAGTCCGATCTACTTTTTCATCATGGATGACGACTAATTCTCCATCTTTTGTCATTTGAACATCCAACTCAATTCCGTTTGCCCCAACGTGGTGTGCTTCTTGAAATGATAGCATCGTATTTTCCGGGTACGTTCCAGCTGCTCCTCTGTGACCAAAAATCAATGTCATCTTGTTTACACCTTCTTTTCATGTAAAATAATAGTTAAATATAAATAGGAGGGATGATTCTTATGAGACCATTACAAATCTCTGCAGACACTGCACAAAAATTAGCAGCTTCGCTTAATGTTCCATTAGAACAGGTAATGCATATGCCACAGCATATTTTACTTGCTAAACTGGCAGAAATTAATAAAGAAGAAGATCAGAATTAATCTCTCTTCTACTGTGCCCTTAAAACCTATCTCAGACGATAAGTATTTAAGGGTTTCTTTTTTACCCACGCTCATTGTATCATCTTGAACAGTTAAATTTATCAACTTCTTTATTCTACCTTTTTACCTACTTTCCTTTATTCTTTCATTTTTTAGTACCAAGTAATAATAATAGGTGTTATGATAAACTTATAAAATTTGATGAGGTGATATGAATGCAATCAAAGGCCAGAATCACAGCAATTGGCACCTATGTCCCCACCAAAATCATGACAAATAATGATTTTGTTCAGATTATTGATACAAACGATGAATGGATTTCAAAACGAACAGGAATTAAAGAAAGACGCCTTGCTGCGGAAAATGAATTCACAAGTGACCTATGCGTAAAAGCTGTTGAAGATTTAGTCATTCGATATAATAAAGAAATTAGTGATGTTGATTTTATCATTGTTAGTACACTTTCACCAGACTTTTTAACACCAAGTGTCGCTTCATATGTCCAAGGTAGATTAGGTATTAGACAGGCAGGGGCTATCGACCTGAATGCAGCATGCGCTGGTTTTACATACGCACTGCATATTGCTAACAGCTTACTATCAAGTGGTCTTCATAAGAAAATACTTGTAATAGGCGGGGAGACGTTATCAAAGATAACAGACTTCACAGACCGAACATCATGCATTTTATTTGGTGATGGTGCAGGTGCTGTTTTAGTAGAAGCTGATAGCAAAGGTCATTTTCTGGCATCATGCGTGAATTCTGAAGGGGAAAAAGGTATCCATTTGTATGGTACACACCTCTCAACTACGATGTTCGAGCAAGATCTTCAAGATAAAAAACAACTTGTACAAAATGGCAGAGAGGTCTATCGATGGGCGGTCACAACTGTCCCAACCGGTATTAATACGTTGTTAGCTGACTCAAACTTAACTAAGGAAGATATTGATTGGTTTATCCCACATAGCGCTAATTTGCGCATGATTGAATCAATATGTGAAAAAAGCGGATTCAGCATTAACCAAACCTTATATAGCTTAGTTCATTATGGGAATACATCTGCTGCCTCAATTCCATTAGCTCTTGATTTAGGTATAAAGGAAGGAAAAGTGAAACCAGGTGACACCTTATTACTTTATGGATTTGGCGGAGGATTATCACATTCTGGCCATATACTAACTTGGGGATAGACCATTTCCCTGCCCCGTTACATAAGATTTTAATCTTTAGTGAATAGTAAAAAAAAGCGATGCTAAAGGAGATTCACAACATGAAGCCGCGTATGATTTGCACCGTTTTATTTCTTTTTATAATGGTTTTTTCTCCTGCCCATACTATCGGTAATGAATCTGTAAAATACGGAGCTCAGGAAGCTT
The DNA here is from genome assembly GCF_003667825.1 of Metabacillus litoralis. Taxonomy (NCBI): domain Bacteria; kingdom Bacillati; phylum Bacillota; class Bacilli; order Caryophanales; family Bacillaceae; genus Metabacillus; species Metabacillus litoralis. The sequence goes on from NZ_CP033043.1 coordinate 2,398,857, forward strand.
TAGAAGACTCAAACATATCTCTGGCCGAGGCACTTTCATATGCTCTTGAGGATAAATATTTAAAGCAAGCAAACTTTGATTATTCTATTGAAAAATACGGTAGTATCCGCCCTTTTGTTCAAATAAAAATCGAAGATCAACACCAGATGAGCATGTTGCTACCGTTATTTAAAAAATATAATATTATGCTTCCTAAAGATAGAGCAAGACATTATATAAAAAAGGATACAGGAAGTCTCTATCAAGTGTTTCAAATACAGATTGGCCGAGAAAGAAACGCTATAAAAATGTATAAAAAGTTCTTATCTATTCGAGAATTTCCCAAAGACATTTTAGACACATTTCAAGAACAACTAATAGTTTCCCAAAAGCACTTAGAGTCATTAGAACAAAATGTGAAAAAATATAAGTGATTTTTCAATGCTAGACACAAAAACCTCCTTAACACTTTGGTTTAAGGAGGTTTTTCATTATCTTTATTAGCTCGCTTTATGTTCCAAACGAAGCTTATCAGCTACCATTGCAATAAATTCTGAGTTTGTTGGCTTTGCTTTTGTCATGCTTACTGTGTAGCCAAATAGAGATGAGATGGATTCAATGTTTCCACGGCTCCATGCCACTTCAATCGCGTGACGAATAGCACGTTCAACACGTGATGCAGTTGTGTTATATTTTTTTGCAATATCAGGATATAACACTTTTGTAATTGATCCTAATAATTCGATATCGTTATAAACCATAGAGATTGCTTCACGTAAGTATAAATAGCCTTTTATATGTGCAGGAACTCCAATTTCATGGATGATGCTTGTAATGCTCGCATCTAAATTTTTGCCTTTGGATTGTGGCTCAACAGCAGGTCTAATTGAAGAATTAGCTCGTTTAATGATTGGCGCAGCATTTCCGCTTACTTGACGGATGTGACTTGCTAAACCTTCCATATCAAACGGCTTTAAAATAAAGTAAGCAGCTCCAAGGTCAACCGCTTTCTTCGTTACATCTTCTTGTCCAAATGCTGTAAGCATGATTACGTTTGGTTGCGGACGATCCATTTGTCTTAGTTTTTCTAGAACACCAAGACCATCTAAGTGAGGCATAATAATATCCAATACTAAAACATCCGGCTCCTTATCTTTTAACATATTTAAACATTCTTGACCATTATATGCAACACCAAGAACCTCAATATCATCTTGGCTTGATAAATATTCTTCTAATAAACCAACAAGTTCCCGATTATCGTCAACTATACAAACTTTAATTTTACCCACAAATACTTCCTCCTCAGTCTTGATTTGCCATTATATCTTATATCTATACATATGATTACATAAATCAATTCGACAATCCAGTAAAAATACCTTTATTTTTTTGAAAAAACTTTAAAAAATGGAGGATAACAAAGTTTTTCTTCATTTTACTCTATTTTTCGACTTTATACACCATTTGACAAATCAAATCCATGTTCGTTTTGTCGAAAAATCTTTTCACCTTTATTTTACATAATTCCACGGACATTGAAAAGGAAAAAGATAAAAAACTGCCAAGAAAAGAAAATTTTCTTGACAGTTCCTTATTAGCTTGCTTTATCTTTTTCTTGATTTCCATAAATATCAATACCTGCTTCATTTAGCATCCATTCAATATGAACACCGTAGCCCGAGGTTGGATCATTTACAAAAACGTGAGTAACCGCACCTATGACTTTTCCATTTTGGATGATTGGACTCCCGCTCATCCCTTGAACAATACCACCGGTTTTATCCAGTAATTTTTCATCTGTGATTTTAATAACCATTCCTTTAGTTGCCGGGAACTTTTGAGGAACAGAGCTAACGACTTCAACATCAAATTCCTCAACCTTGTCATTATCAACAACTGTTAGGATTTTTGCTGGACCTTCTTTGACTTCATTTGATAAAGCAATTGGCATCGCCTTATCCATTATTCCATTTGTAATATCTTGATTAAGCTCACCAAAGATACCAAAAGGACTATTACGTGTAATGTTACCGATAATTTTGCGATCTCCTGAAAACCTTGCTAGTTTTTCACCTGGGTTTCCGTTACTACCTTTTTCAATTGAAGTAACAGTTGATCGAACAATTTGACCATTTTCAACAACGATTGGCTTTTTCGTATCCATATCCGAAATGACGTGACCCAATGCTCCATATTTTTTAGATTTTGGATCGTAAAACGTCATGGTACCAATGCCTGCTGCCGAATCGCGAATATACAAGCCAATTCGATATGAACGATCATTTTCATCTTTTAGTGGATACAGTTTCGTTTTAATTTCTTGATCTTCTCTCGATAACACTAAATCAAGTGGCTTACCTGTATTACCTGCATCTTGAATAAATGGAGTAACATCACTCATTTGCTCAATTTTTTTCCCGTTTATCTTTGTAATAATGTCGCCTACTTCCACTCCAGCAATTTCACCTGGAGACTTCTTACCTTCTGCAGTATTAATTTGATGGTGTCCAACCACCAATACGCCAAGAGTATTTAGTTTTACACCAATTGACTGACCTCCAGGAATGACCTTGAAATCAGGTAACACCTTTACACCTGTTTTTTTCACCGGAAAGCCAGCAAGATCAAATACCACTTCACCTTCTCCTGCTTTTTTCCCATGAACATCAAGTGTTTTACCATCCGTATTTTTCTGAACAGTAAACGCTGTCTCTGCATCTTGAGAAGCATTTACAGGTATCGAACGATTCACGCTCACATTTTGTGACTCAAATACCGTCAAATTTTTAGGTATTTTAACGTATTCTTGAACTTCTTTCACAAAACCTAAACTCATTAATAAAACAAGGAGAAGTACACCAATTATTTTTCTGATTTTATCTGTCTGCAAAAACCTTCACTCTCCTCGCTCCTAACCCACACCATATCTTCTTATATGGCTACAGTTTTAATGTAGCCTTTTAAGGCCTGATTTATAACTGTAATGGATAGAAATTTAAAGGATTTGTTGTCAGAATTAACATCATTTTGAAAGTGAAACAAGGATGAAATTACCATAAATAAAAACCGAAAAAGCTGCCAACTTATATAGTGGCAGCTTTAACTTAACGTTTTGATGAAGAAGCAAGTAACAGAAGTTCTCTTGCATGTTCCTTTGAAAGCTCCGTTACTTCTACCCCAGCAATCATTCGTCCGATTTCTTTAACTTTCTCGTCTTCTACCAATGGCTTAACACTTGTTTTGGTTCGACCCGATTTTGTTTCTTTTGCAATATATAAGTGTGTATCAGCCATTGCAGCGACCTGTGGAAGATGTGTAATACATAGAACTTGAGAACCGTTAGAAACTCGATAAATTTTTTCAGCAATAGCTTGAGCAACACGCCCACTAACACCGGTATCAACTTCATCAAAAATAATTGATGTGATTCCTTGGTGCTGTGAAAAGATACTTTTCATTGCAAGCATGATCCGTGAGAGTTCTCCACCTGATGCAGTTTTATTTAATGGTTTTAATGGTTCACCAGGGTTAGTAGAAATATAAAATTCAATTTCTTCTGCACCTGTTGAAGTATATTTTATCTCGTTAACATTGTTTCTTTTTTCTTTCATGTTAACATCAAAGCTTGTTTTCTCCATATATAACTCTTTAAGCTCTTGATGAATTTCCTCAATTAGCATCTTAGCATGCTTCTGCCTAATCATTGAAAGGTTTTTCGCCTCAATGGATAAATCTTCTGTAATAGATTGAAGCTCTTTTTGTAATTTAGTTATATGGCTATCTTTATTTTGTATCGTATCGATTTCCTCTTCAATCTTAGCTGAATAAGTCAAAATCTCTTCAACTGATTGACCATATTTTCTCTTTAAAGTGTTAATTTCATTCAATCGACCCTCAACGTAATTCAGTCGTCCAGGATCAAATTCTAGAGATTCCAATTCATTTCGTAGCTGATACGAAATGTCTTCCAACATATAAAAAGCGTTTGAAACCGTCTCTGAAAGTTCCTTTAAAGTAGCATTAATTTGGCCCACATTTTCAAGCTGACTCATGGCAAGACCTATCCAATCTAACCCTTTTTGTTCGCCATGAAGTGAGTTATAACCGTTTTGCAGTGCATCATATATCTTTTCATAGTTCGATATTTGATTTTTCTCTTCTTGTAATAGCTCGTCCTCTTTTGGCTGTAGCTCTGCCTTTTCTATTTCATCTAATTGAAATTGAAGCAAATCAAGCCGGTGAGCCATTTCCTGTTCATTTTCGGAAAGCTGGGTAATTTTCTTTTTTAAGCCATCATAATGTCGGTATACATCTAAATAGGCTTCTAATGCATCCTTTACTTCTTGCCCACCATATTGATCCAGCAATGATAGATGATTTTCCTCGTTCATAAGCTCTTGATTATCATGCTGCCCATGAATATCAACCAAAAGCTGACCAACTTCTCTTAAAACAGCAATTGTTACTAACTTCCCGTTTATCCGGCAAATACTTTTACCTGTTGAAGACATATCTCTTCTAAGAATAATCATTCCATCACTAACATCAATTCCAAACTCTTCACATTTGAGATAAACAGGATGATTCGTATCATCTAATAAAAATAGCGCCTCTAATTCTGCCCGTTTTTCTCCATACCGAACAAATTCCGAAGATCCTCTTGCTCCTGCTAATAAATGAATGGCATCAATGATGATTGACTTTCCAGCCCCGGTTTCACCAGTTAATACAGTTAGTCCTCTCTCAAATGAAACTGTTAAAGATTCAATAATCGCAAAGTTTTTTATTGATAATTCCGCTAACAAACAGAATCACACCTCTTATAATAATTTCTATCAATTTATTTCCTAAGGAATTATAGCATGTCTAAAAAACGTTGTGTGATTGTATCCGTGTCATTTGGTGTTCTGCAAATGAGTAGAATTGTATCGTCACCACAAATTGTTCCTAAAACTTCATCCCAATCCAGGTTATCAATTAAAGCACCGATTGCATTAGCATTTCCTGGTAATGTTTTCATCACAAGCATATGCCCTGCAGAATCCACCTTAACAAATGCATCCATTAAGGCACGCTTTAGTTTTTGTAATGGATTAAACCTTTGGTCAGCAGGCAGACTGTATTTATATCGTCCATCAAGCATTGGTACTTTAACTAGATGCAGCTCTTTTATGTCCCTTGATACCGTTGCCTGTGTTACATTAAAGCCCATCCCTTTTAATAAATCAACTAATTCATCTTGTGTTTCAATATCATTATTTGTAATTATTTCACGTATTTTGATATGTCTTTGTCCTTTATTCATCTAAGGCACCCCTTTTGCATTGATGCAATTCTTCTCTTTTGTATGTTTATACTTCTCATCTTATATTAAATCCTTATAAATGTACAGATTTAATAAAAACCCTTTAGAAAAACTGCATAAAATAATGCAAAATTGGATTTTGGATTTCTTTGTTGATTATTAGGAATTGCATGAATATACAGACTATTTTTAGGGCCAATTAAAAAAACAGGAAAATAGCTGTGGGCTATTACTCCTGTTTATCACTTTGCCTTTTTTCTTTTAGTGTGGCATGCGCTTCCTCTACTACTTGTTTTGCTGATTTTTGAAAATGATTTGTTCCTTTTTCCTGAGAACCTTCCCATCTTATGTGTAAAAGGAACTCAATATTGCCATCTCCTCCCGTTATCGGAGAAAATGAAAGGTTCTGAATATCATACCCTTCCTTTAGAACGAATTCCATCATTTCTTTTAAAACATGCTCATGTACCTCAGGATCACGTACAATGCCCTTTTTCCCAACAAATTCTTTTCCAGCCTCAAACTGAGGTTTTACAAGAGCAACTACATCGCTTTCTGCACGTAAAATTGTTTTAAGGACAGGAAAAATTAGTCTTAAAGAAATAAATGAAACATCTATAGATGCAAATTCTGGCATTCCTTTTTCAAAATCAGCTGGAGTTACGTAGCGGAAATTTGTTCGCTCCATTACAACTACACGTTCATCTTGTCGAAGCTTCCATGCTAATTGATTATACCCTACATCAAGTGCATAAGATAACTTTGCACCGTTTTGGAGGGCACAATCCGTAAATCCACCTGTCGACGAGCCGATATCAATCATTATTTTGTCACTAACATTAATATCAAACTCATTTATTGCTTTTTCCAGTTTTAAGCCACCACGACTTACATAAGGAAGTGTTTGACCTTTAATTGTTAATACAACATCTCTTGAGACCTTTTCACCGGGTTTTTCTAATCGCTCTTCGTTCCCATAAATAAGACCTGCCATAACTGCACGCTTCGCTTTTTCTCTTGTATCAAACAAACCATTTTCTACAAGCAGAATATCTAATCTTTCTTTTTTACTACTCATGAGCGAAGTACCTTTTGTTCTTGTTTAGGAATCATAGTTTCTAACTTATGAACAACATGTTCAGTTGTCATTTCGATTTCCTCAAGTAGCTTCGAAACACTTCCGTGTTCAATAAATCGATCTGGAATACCGATTCTTGAAATAACAGTTTGTATATATTGATGTTCCTGAGCAAATTCAAGTACAGAGCTTCCAAAACCACCTTGAAGAATGGCTTCTTCAATTGTCAGAATCGGCATTCCCTCAGCAAAGATTTCATGTAACATCTTATCATCTAAAGGTTTTATGAAACGTGCATTTACAACTCGAATTGATTTTCCTTGTTTCTCTAGGATAGTAGCTGCTTCCATTGCCATTTCAATTGTCGTTCCAAATGTTAAAATAACAGCATCCGTACCTTGCTTTAACACTTCCCATGTTCCAATCGGAATCACTTTAAGCTGTTCGTCCATAGCTACACCTAAACCATTTCCTCGAGCATAGCGTAGCGCAATCGGACCATCATTATATTTAATTGCCGTATTAACTAAATGCTGACCCTCATTTTCATCTTTAGCCATCATAACGACAATGTTTGGAACATGTCGTAAAAAGGCAATGTCAAATACACCTTGATGTGTTTCACCATCAGCACCAACTAAACCAGCTCGGTCAATTCCGATGAAAACATTTAAGTTTTGACGACAAATATCATGAACGACCTGGTCATAGGCTCTTTGTAAGAAAGTCGAGTATATCGCTAAAAACGGCTTCATATTTTGTGTTGCCAGACCTGCTGCTACTGTAGCTGCATGCTGTTCAGCAATTCCAACATCAAACATGCGATCAGGAAATTCCTGAGCAAAGGCTTCTAATTTAGAACCAACTGGCATTGCTGGTGTAATAGCTACAATTCGCTCATCTTCACGAGCAAGTTTTTGAACTGTATCACTTACTAGTTTACTCCAGGCAGGACCAATTACTTTTGGTTTTACGAAGTCACCCGTTTCAATCTTATATGGACCTGTTCCGTGCCAGGTTCCAACTTTATCAGATTCTGCAGGTTGATATCCCTTACCCTTCTTGGTAATTACATGAAGTAAGACAGGTCCTGAAGTCTTTTTAGCATATTGAAGATTTTCAAACAAATCATCATAGTTATGTCCATCAACAGGACCTAAATAAGTAAAGCCTAGTTCTTCAAAAAAGACGCCTGAAACTAGCATATACTTTAAGCTGTCTTTCACTCGTTCAGCTGTAGCGGCAAGCTTCCCACCTACTGCTGGAATTTTCTTCAATAAATATTCCAGCTCATCTTTAACCCAATGGTATTTGCCAGCTGTACGGAGTCTTCCAAGGACATTATGAAGTGCCCCAACATTTGGAGCAATCGACATTTCGTTATCATTTAAAACAACAATCATGTCTTTTTGCTCATGTCCAATATGATTTAGTGCTTCTAAGGCCATCCCACCTGTTAAGGCACCGTCTCCAATAATCGGGATAATATGTTCTTTAGATTTTTTAATGTCTCTTGCAATCACCATTCCCATTGCAGCGGAAAGTGATGTTGAGCTATGACCGGTTTCCCATACATCATGTTCACTTTCGTCACGTTTTGGAAATCCTGAAAGTCCTTTATATTGACGTAACGTATCAAAATCACCAGCTCGGCCAGTTAAGATTTTATGAACATAAGATTGATGGCCAACATCCCAAATAAATTTATCCTGAGGACTATCAAACACTTTATGAAGGGCAATTGTTAATTCAACAACACCCAAATTAGGCCCAATATGCCCGCCTGTTTCAGATAATTTTTCTATAAGAAATTGACGTATTTCTGCACTAAGTTTTTCGAGTTCATTGTTAGATAATGTTTTTAAAAAGCTAGGGTCTTTAATGGATAGAAGATCCAAATGGATCACTCACTTTCAATTCAGTTTGATTCTCTAGTCGATTTCGTTACTTCTATTATATTCTTGTCTATCTATTTTAACGTAAAAACCTTATATTTGAAAACGTTTTTAAGAATTCAACAATACTCTATGTTTGATGATCGTAACGTTTTGCAAGCAAAAAAAACTTACCATAAAAATGCTATAATTACAATGATTTATGTATATAATTGACTTTTATTAAGCTTGAAAACGTTTAATTTATATGAGGAATAGAGAGATCTAAAAAAACCGTTACCAAACGGAAACGGTTTTTTAATCAATGATCTCTTTTGGCAATTAAATCACACATTTGTTCTAATAGTTCAGATGGAACAGATAAGCTTTTTATTAATTGTTTTGCTTTCATAATATGATCCTCAAGCTTTGTTTTTGCTCCTTGCATAGTTAAGATTGAGGGGTATGTTGTTTTTTCATTAATTGTATCCGAACCTACAGGCTTTCCAAGTTTTTCTTGATTTCCTTCTAGATCTAAAATATCATCTCGGATTTGAAACGCAATTCCAACATGATAGGAAAACTCTCGTAGCTTGTTAATATCCTCTTCAGGCGCTTCAGCTAATATAGCTCCTGCAATAATACTAAAAGCGAGTAACTTTGCTGTTTTGTTTTCATGAATAGACTGAAGCTCTTCTATGCTTAACTTTTTTGCTTCGCCTTCCATGTCAGCAACTTGTCCACCAACCATTCCTTCTGCACCAGATGCCTTAACTAGTTCAGATATTAGTCTCAGCTTCTGTTCAGCTGAACAAGTTGGATCATTTGCAATTAGGGCAAAGCTTTGAGTTAATAACCCATCACCAGCTAGCACAGCTATCGCTTCGCCAAATACTTTATGATTTGTTGGTTTTCCTCGTCTTAGATCGTCATCATCCATACAAGGTAAATCATCATGAATTAATGAATAGGTATGAATCATTTCGATGGCACAGGCAGTCGCCAAGCCAAGTTCTTCAGGTTTATTATATGTATGTAGCACAGCTAAAACTAAAATCGGTCGTAAGCGCTTCCCACCAGCCTCTAGCGAATAATTCATTGACTCCTGTAAGATTTTTGGCGTTTGAAGTTCTTTTATATAAAAAGGAAGTGCCTCTTCAATCTTTTGTTTTCTAGTACTTAAAAAATCGTTTAACATGTTGGTCACGATTTTTCTTCCTCCTGAAGCTCAAATGGCTTTAGCTCACCATCTTCACGTAAAATAAAATCCATTTGTTTTTCAACATGCTGAAGCTTATCATGACATAACTTTGAAAGTTCCATTCCTTTTTGAAAATATTCAATTGCTTTTTCTAAAGGAACATCACCCTCTTCAAGCTTGCCAACAATCTCTTCTAGCTGTTGCATCGCAGTTTCAAATGAAACTTCTTCATTTTTTGTTTGCTTTTCATCACTCATGTATTGTTCGCTCCTCTATCCCCTGAACTTGACAATCAATCTGACCATCTTTTAATTGTACTTTCAGTTTGTGCCCTGTTTTTATACCATTTACGCTTTTAATCAGCTTGTCATCTTGATAAACAAGACTATATCCACGATCCATAATCTTTAATGGACTTAATGCATTTAGTTTAGCAAGTGTTGCTTGAAATTGCGACTGTTTATGCGTTATTAATGTACTCATTTCCCTGTTAAGCTTTTTAAGTAAGGCTTCATGCTCTAGATTGGATCTTTTTATTTGATCTTTTGGATGTACTTGGGCCAAACGGTTCTGCAAATACATATAGTTATCTCTTTTGCGATTTATCGTTCTTTGGCCTTCTTTTGATAATCGGTCCATTATTGTGTCAAGTTGCTGTTCTTTTTGTAGATAAAGCTGCTTTGGATAACGAAATGCATACGAATTTTGATAATGATTCAGCTTTTCTTTCTGAGAATTTACCTTCTCTTGTAAAGCTCGTTTCACCCTATTTTTCCGGTCTAACACACGATCAATCAAATCACTGGCATGTGGAACAGCTTGCTCTGCTGCACCTGTAGGGGTTGGTGCTCGTAAATCTGCAACAAAGTCAGCAATTGTAAAATCTGTTTCATGGCCTACTGCAGAGATAATTGGCACAGTTGAAGCAAAAATCTCCCTTGCCACAATTTCTTCATTAAAAGCCCAAAGCTCCTCTATAGATCCGCCACCTCGACCAACAATTAAAACGTCCAATGTTCCTAATTTATTAGCTGTTTTAATGGCTTTTGCAACCGACGCCCCAGCTTGAACACCTTGAACAAGGGCAGGAATGAGAATGACTTTTGCTAGAGGATAACGTCTGTTTATTGTTGTTAATATATCACGTATGGCCGCTCCAGTTGGTGAAGTTATGACTCCAACTTCATTCGGGTATTTCGGTATTGGTTTTTTATGTATTTCATTAAAAAGACCTTCATTTTGAAGCTTCTTTTTTAACTCCTCGTAAGCTAGATATAGACTACCAATTCCGTCTGGCTGCATTTCTTTAACATAAACCTGGTAGCCGCCACTTTGTTCATAAACAGAAATTTCACCACGCATTAATACCTTCATACCATTCTCTGGTCGGAATTTTAATGATTTGTTTGCCCCAGCAAACATAACTGCTTGAATTCGTGCTTTTTCATCTTTTAGAGTAAAATACATATGACCACGACTATGTAAATTAAAGTTTGAGATTTCCCCCTTTATCCAAATGTCTGACAAGTGTGGGTCAACATCAAATTTGCGTTTTATATATTTTGTTAGTGCTGTAACAGTTACATATTTTGGTTCATTCATTAACATGCCTCCTTCCCTTAACAAAAAAATTGAAGGAAGGACAGAATATGAAGTTCCATTCTGCCCTTTTTTTGAATTTCTTATTATAAGTTTCTTATTTCGTTTCCAGAACTTGCTTGGCAGATTGAACAGTGTTATGCGCAAGCATAGTAATCGTCATTGGGCCTACTCCACCTGGAACCGGAGTTAGATAACTTGCAACTTCTTTTGCTTCTTCGAAAACAACGTCCCCTACTAATTTTCCAGTTTCAAGGCGATTAACACCAACATCAATGACAACCGCACCGGGTTTAATTTGGTCGCCTTTTATAAAATTAGCTCGTCCAACAGCGGCCACCAAAATATCTGCTTCCTTTGTATAGGATGTCAAATCTTTTGTTTTTGAATGACAATAAGTTACTGTTGCATGTTCATTTAATAAAAGTTGTCCCACAGGTTTTCCGACAATATTACTTCTTCCAACAACAACCACGTTTTTACCAGCCATTTCTACGCCAACCGATTTTATCATTTCTACAATACCAGCAGGTGTACATGGTAAAAATGTTTCTTGCCCTGTCATCATGCGACCGATATTAATTGGGTGGAAGCCATCAACATCTTTCTGAGGTGAAATTTTCTCTACAACAGCTGTTTCATTGATATGTACCGGAAGCGGAAGCTGAACTAAAATACCATGATATTCATCATTATTGTTATAGCTTTCGATCACATCTAGCAGCTCTTTTTCCGAAAGACTTTCAGGGAAATGTTCCAATTTAAACCCTACACCAATTTCCTCAGCTGCCTTTTGCTTTCCTCTAATATAAGAGAGTGATGCTGGATTGTCCCCTACTAAAATAACAACAAGTTTCGGTAGCACACCTTTTGCTTTAATTTGTTCTACCTCAACAGCCAACTCACTTCTTTTTGTTTTAGATAACTCTTTACCATCAATTATTGTTGCAGCCATTCCTTATTCCTCCTCAATTATCCCTAATTATATCTGTAAATTTTGTTTAATTTTAGAAAGAACACCATTAACAAACTTGCTAGAATGATCATCCCCAAACGCTTTTGCAAGTTCCACTGCTTCATCAATTGTCACATTAGCAGGAACATCTTGTTCATATTTTAGCTCATAGGCAGCCATACGAAGAATGGTTTTATCTATGTTTGCCAAGCGATCAATTGTCCAGTTTACTAGATGCGGACTTATTAGCTCATCAAGCTCTTTTTCATGCTCAATTGTTCCGAAAACAAGTTGATTCATAAATTCATTAGAACGTTCTTCATCTAAAGCATGTTCTATTGCTTCATTGGGATCTGTATTACTTACATTCACTTGAAAAAGCGCTTGAAGGGCCTTTTCTCTTGCTGTTCTTCGTTTCATCCTTTACTTGCTCCTTTAATGTTAAAAAATGTCGAATGTCATAATGTGATCATAACATATCTCACAAACATATTCATTCAGAAATCACCTGTTTTTTAGGAATACCCGAATGAAAAGGCTTTTTTTATAAAAAACATTCGTTGTTTTAAATTTGATGTTTCCTTTTCCATTACTGTTTAAAACTATAATCTATTCAATTAGGTAAAAGCATTCAGGTTGATTGAATATTGCTCTATTATCAATATAACCAGTCATAAAGATTCTATAATCACCTGATACGGTTTCATGTAAGAAATACCTGACTCAAACCAGTTATTTGTCTATACAAACATCCAGTCAACCCTACCATCTTATCATACAAAAAAAGAAACCAAAGGAAGATCCTTTGGCTCACAGACACATATATCTTTAATAGAAGTATGAAATGTTACATTTCTTGATCTACTTCTACCTCATTTGTTTTTGTCTCAAATTGGACACCAACAACGTGAATATTGACTTCATTCACCTCTAAAGCTGTCATATTTAACAACGCTTGGCGGATATTGTCTTGAATTTTTTGAGCAACAGTTGGAATAGAAACTCCGAAGATCATGACACAGTAAACTTCGATAATAATTCCTTCTTCAGTTAAATCAACTTTTACACCTTTTCCGTGATTTTTCTTTCCAAGTCTCTCAACAACACCTGCAGCAAAATTACCACGCATTGATGCTACTCCTTCAATTTCTGAAGCCGCAATACCTGCAATGACTTCAATTACCTCAGGAGCAATCTCGACCTTACCTAAACCGTTGTTTTCAGGATTCATCTCTAAAACATTATTAGTATCTTTCAAGAATCAGCACCTCCGTGTAATTTTATGACTCCATAACCTTATGCAATTCTAAGAATTTCGTATTAAAATCTCCACTTACAAACTTTTCATGCTCAAGCAGTCTCAAATGGAATGGAATGGTTGTCGATATTCCCTCAATTACAAATTCACTCAAAGCACGCTTCATTCGAGAAATTGCTTCTTCTCTAGTTGCACCGTAAGTAATAAGTTTCGCAATCATTGAATCATAATACGGTGGAATAGAGTAACCAGGGTACACCGCTGAGTCCACTCTAACACCCAAACCACCCGGCGGCAAGTACATCTGAATCTTACCAGGTGACGGCATGAAGTTCTTTTCAGGATTTTCTGCGTTAATACGACATTCAATTGACCACCCATTAAACGTAACTTCATCTTGTGTAACTGATAATTTTTCACCAGAAGCAACTTTAATTTGTTCTTTTATTAAGTCAATTCCTGTTACCATTTCTGTTACTGGGTGCTCCACCTGAATACGCGTATTCATTTCCATAAAGTAAAACTTCTTGTTCACATGATCAAAAATAAACTCGACTGTTCCTGCACCAGTATAAGCAACAGCTTCTGCCGCTTTTACGGCTGCATCACCCATTTCTGCTCGAATTTCTTCAGTTAGCGCAGGAGATGGTGTTTCTTCAATTAATTTCTGAAGTCTTCTTTGGATTGAGCAATCACGCTCTCCTAAGTGGATTGTATTGCCATGGCTATCTGCTAACACCTGGATTTCAACATGGCGGAAATCTTCAATGTACTTTTCGATATATACACCTGGATTCCCGAATGCTGTAGCAGCTTCTTGTTGGGTAATTTCGATTCCTTTTACTAAAGCTTGCTCATCTTTTGCAACACGAATCCCTTTTCCGCCACCGCCAGCTGTCGCTTTAATTATAACAGGATATCCCATTTCATTTGCTAGTTTTTTGGCATCATCAATGCTTTCAATAATACCTCTTGAACCTGGAACAATCGGAACTCCAGCCTCACGCATTGTCTCACGCGCAACATCTTTTGTTCCCATTTTCGAGATTGCTTCTGCACTTGGTCCGATAAAAGTGATGTTTACTTCTTTACAGAGCTCTGCAAAATCAGCATTTTCAGCTAAGAATCCATATCCAGGATGAATAGCATCACTTTCAGTAAGCTTTGCTACACTAATAATATTTGTAAAGTTTAAGTAGCTGTCCTTTGAAGCAGTTGGTCCGATACAATATGCTTCATCAGCAAGCTGTACATGCAAAGCTTCACGGTCTGCTTCGGAAAATACAGCTACGGTTTCAATCTCAAGCTCTTTGCATGCACGAATAATTCGAACAGCTATTTCTCCTCGATTTGCAATTAGTATTTTCTTAATCATATTATATGCTCCTTATTCAGGCTTAACTAAGAATAAAGGTTGACCATATTCAACTAGTTGTCCATTCTCTGCTAGTATTTCGACGATCTCACCCTTTACTTCAGCTTCGATTTCATTAAAGAGTTTCATCGCTTCTACAATACATACAACAGTGTCATTCGTCACCTTTGAACCAACTGATACATAATTTCCTGCTTCAGGAGAAGAAGCTGCATAGAATGTTCCTACCATTGGAGAAGTGATCTTATGTAAGTTTGATGTGTCAGCTTTAGTCTCTTCTGTTTTTGGTGCAGAAGCCTCTTGAACAGGCTGTTGAGTTGGGACAGGTTGTGGTTGTGTAGACACTGCTTCCACTGGTGGAGCGGCTACTACATTTCTTACAACTGTTTCAACTTCCTGTGATTGCTTTTTCATTTTTATTTTGGAACCATCTTGTTCAAATGTAAATTCATTAATAGAAGATTGATCAATTAATTTAATCATTTCTCTTATTTCTTGTATTTTTAGCATGCTTAGGCACCCCTTTAATTCATTGATCATGCGTAGTACATGATCTGCTAATTTATAATCTAGTACTAAAACTTAGTCCCATAATACCATCTTACAGTACATGTGAGAAGAAATTCAACAATAATTCTACCCATTTCTTTTCGTTTCTACCGGTAATAAGTAGATTTATTTTAGTATTGTGCTATATTTAATCGTTTCTAAAAACAGAATAAGATGGTAAAAAGGTTAGCCCTATCATTTTAGGGCTAACCTTTTTGGTTATTTTTAAAAATTATTTATCTCTTACTGGTTGGAAGGTAACAATAACATCTTCCATGTTTTCCATTTCATCTCTTACTAGTAGCATGATTTCATTTGCAGCTGTTTTACTATGCTCTTCTGCTTTAATCGTAATTTTCACATCATTTCCTTCAGCACGTACTAGCGCATCGTCAAAGCCTTTTGATTTGATTAAAGTTTCTAAAAGCATTTCTTTACGCGCTGCATCATTTAAAGCTTCCATCTCGTCATAAGCATCACTTTTTTCTTCCGCTGACGCGTCATTGCTAGCTACAATAGCTTGCAATTGCTCTTTCATTTCATTACGTTGATCATCTAATTGCAAACGTAATTCTGTGAATAACTCATCACTAGAAACACTAGAGATTACTGTTCCATCTTCTAACTCTTCTGTTTGAACATCAGCTTCTTCTCCTGCTTCTGTGCCTTCGCCTTCAGTTGCTTCACCCTCAGTATTTTCACCTTCAGTTCCTTCTTCTGCAGGTTGCTCTTCGGCAGCTTCTTCAGCTGTTGCATTTTCACTAACTTCTTGATCTTCTCCTGTCATTACGATATTACTTGTTCCACCTTCAGGAGATGTTACATAATAAACTGATAATACCACCACTAAACTTAACATTGTTAATAACCAAACCGTTTGTTTTTTCAACATCATCTATTCATCCTCCTTCATTTTTTTCGATGCTACAGCTACTCGATGACTAGGTACTCCTAACACCCGTGTAACTGACTCTACTATTGTTTTTTTTATATGAATGTTGTCAGCACCCTCGGCAACAATTAGAACCCCACGAATTTCCGGCTTTTGTGTTTGAACAATAATTGGAGTCTCTTTTTCACCATCCTGGATGATGACAACTTGTTCATCTATTGATTGATCTTCCACTTCTCGTTTCCCACCTTCACGATCCGTTTCTGTTGTTGTTTGGCTTTGGGAAACGCTGTTTTTTTCAATTATTTTCTTTGCTGTTGAATCAACATTTACAACAACATGTACATTTCCTACACCTGAGACTGTTTCAAGCACTTCTTTTAATTGGTTTTCGTATTCAGCCTCATAATCAGAGATGGAGCCAGTCGTATCACCCTTTGCCTGCTTAAACACTTCTGTACTTTCAGCTTCCTCAGTACTAGATGTGACCGGTAGTGCATTTTGTACTGAATCCTCACTACCTGTAAAAAGATTACTAAACAGCATGAATGCTACGCCTAGCACGAATACGAGAATAAAATAATGATATTTTGATGGTTTTTTAGAATCTGATTGACCAAGCATTGACTTTAGCTTATCAATGAAGCTTTCTTTATTACTCATTTAATGACTCCTCCCCCCTTTCCAAGTCAATTGAGATTTTTTCTTCTTCAACTTCCCAAATTTCAGCCAATGATGCTACCATTTTTGATAGTTGATTTTCATCAACTAGTTCTTCTTTTACTAATTCACTTGTAGTATCTATGGATACAGGCTGAACAACTTCAACCGCCCCATCCTCTGCCGCTTCTTTTGCTACATTTGGTTTTAATATGACCTGAATATGTTGCAAGTCTTTTTGAGAATTGATTTCTTCTACTTGTTTGTTTTCGGAAAGGTGGATCGTATCAATCATGACATCATAACTTTGCACCAGCTCCTCTTCTGCCATCGTTTTCATTTGGACAGCCATTTGTTTTAAAATATATGCACGTTGTGAGGCTTGTATTTCTTTTTTCTGAAATTCTATTAAATTTTTTCCATTTTCACCTTCTGAAGAAGCTTGCAATCTAAATTCACTCAAAACCTCATTCATATCAGCAGAAAATATTTTAAAGATTGGGTTAATAATGACAATGATTAGCAATAAACTGATGACCATCTTTGCATATTTCTGCATAGATGAATTTGGTAGAAGCAAGTCAATGACAACAGCCAGTAAAATAAACACGATAATATTGGTAATCCATTCTGTTAAAAATGACATCCTAGATTCCTCCTTTATCGCATCATCATCGTCAGATTTCCTGCTGCAATGATCACCGTTAAGCTCAAGAAAAACATAAGAGAAACGATTGCCAATGCTGCAAAGATATAAATAACACTTTTACTAATAATATCTAAACAGGTAATAACCGGGCCTCCGCCAAGCGGCTGAAGGATAGATGCAGCAAATTTATAAATAAAGGCTAGAGATAATACTTTAATCGCTGGAAATGCGGCAATAACTAAGAGAATCGCTACCCCGATTACACCCACTGTATTCTTTAATAAAACTGAAGCACTGATTACTGTATCAGTTGCATCAGTAAACATCCGACCTAGTACTGGTATAAAGTTTCCAGTAATAAACTTTGCTGTACGAATGGTGATTCCATCTGACACAGCTGCAGATGCCCCTTGGACGGATATCACCCCAAGAAAAATGGTTAGAAATGAAGCAAGTAAACCGATGCTTATATTTCTTAGCAGTCCCGCTAGCTGAGTTACTTTATATTGATCTGTTAACGTACTAACAATACTTAATAAAGCCGATAAGAACAGAAGCGGTAAGACTACATTTTGGATTAATAATCCGCTAGTGTTCATTAAAAAAATAATTACTGGATGGAAAAATGCCGCTGAAATGATTCCCCCTGATGAAGCCATTAAGGCTAATAACAACGGTATAAGAGCTAAAATAAAATTTGTCATTGACTCGATCGCATTGGTTGTATATTCAATCGCAACATGAAAACTGTTCAGTGCAATAATAATTAACACCATGTATACCAATGCGTATGCCACTTTACTTACTGTACTTTGATTAAAAGCATTTTGTAGTAATTGAAGCAGCATACTAAAAATGGTTAATAATATTAATGTGCCTAGCAGCTTTCCATTAGCAATTAATTCATGAAACAAAAACTTGAGAAATGCCTTCATCCATTCTTGAAAGGAAAGCTCTTTTTCCCCACTTAAAAATTGAAGTAAGCTCCCTTTCTGACTTTCTGGTAGAAACCCCCCGTATTCCGTCATCACCGCATCCCAATAGGATTTAATGTCGGTGACATCAAGTTTCTCAACCTGTTCATTTACAAATGTTTCTGTGTTCAATTCCATTCCCGGATCTTCGGTTTCCTGAGGTGCTGTCGTGGAGGCTTGTACACTTATTGGGATCGCAAGAAAAATAGAAAGAAAGAGTAAGATATTAAGAAATGCTCTCATTCATACACCTCCACTAAAACATGTCAAATAGAGTATTAATTGTTGTGATTTACTAGTTGATTCTTGATTGTTTCCTACTGCCTGAGAGGTCAGAGATGAGTGATTCGGGCGCTTTAGCCCTGTAACAGGTAAAATTAAGTTCCAGGTATCATCCCAAGGACTGTTTCAATAATGACCGTTAAAATTGGAATCGCCATTGTTAATATGAGAATCTTCCCTCCCAATTCAATCTTAGAAGCGATGGCACCTTGTCCAGCATCTTTCGTAATCTGTGCACCAAATTCTGCGATATAAGCAATTCCAATGATTTTTAAAATAGTTTCCACATAAATGAGATTCACATTTGCGTTAAATGCAATTCGTTCTACCATCCGAACGATTTCATACACCTGATCTATCAAAAACAGAAAAATAACACAGCCGACAAACACAACAAGCATAAAAGCGAAGGTCGGCTTTTGTTCTTTTACGATCAGTGCAAGAAAGGTTGCAATTAGCCCTAGTCCTACGATTTGAATAATTTCGATAGTGGCCGCCCCCCTTACCCTTGGAAAAGAAAGACAGATTTTATCTTCTTGAATAGATCATCTACTATAGATGCAACCATGAATAAGATATAAATAAAGCCAATGAGTGTAACCCATTGTGCGTATTCTTTTTTTCCCATTTGATCTAAAATTGTGTGGAGAAATGCAACGACGATTCCTATCCCGGCAATTTGAAAGATCGTGTTAATATCTACACCCACCTAAAGACGACTCCCTTCCACTTCTACATCAATAAAATGACTAATAATAACCCTGATAATACACCCAAGCTTTTCACCATTTTTTCATAGCGATTTTGACGGTCAATTGCATCTGCTTCTTCCCTTTCTAAATGAGAGAGCGCTAACTTTATATGCTTCTGCTGTGAAACACGATCATGCTGTCCTAAAGTTTCCCCAAATTGCTTTAGGACTTCGTACTCTCCTTGCTTAAACGCTGTAAAACGCCAAATTTCTTGAAGACTCTCCTCCCAAGCCCCTTTGACACTTGTATGACCCTTAACCAGCTTTTTAGCAAACTGTTCAAAAAACCATGATAACGGCTTAGGCAGCTGCTTTGAGATATTTTGGGACGCAACAATAAGAGAGGTATGGCCGTACATAATTTCTGCCTCCAGTGATTGTAATGCAACCTTAAGCTGCCTTAGTTGCCGCGTCCTTTGACTCAAGTGCTTTGCCGCTTCAAAACCCACCCAGGTTGTTGCAATGACAATGAGGATCGCACCTACCCATTTGATCATTTATGTAACACTTCCTTTTTTAGTAAGTGTTGACCATGATTGTTTACTATTTGTTGAACCGTTCCTGGGCCATCCCTTCTAGTTAACTCTACATAACGATCAAAGACGTTGGCTTCAAATAACGCTTTTAAGCTTGGCCGATTCAACAACTCACTTGCACGGTATCCATGTACCGTTACAAATAATTGAACTCCCGCATGAACAGCCTCCATTACAGCTTCTGCATCCTCTAACGTACCAATTTCATCAACAACTAACACATCAGGACTCATCGACCTGATCATCATCATCATTCCTTCAGCCTTTGGACAAGCATCAAGAACATCCACACGTTCACCTAATTGATGCTGTGGAACACCCTTTACACACCCGGCAATTTCCGATCTTTCATCAACAATTCCTACTTTTTTGGATTCAATTTGTTGATATCCACTACTAATTAAGCGAGC
This sequence comes from Metabacillus litoralis, assembly GCF_003667825.1. NCBI lineage: Bacteria > Bacillati > Bacillota > Bacilli > Caryophanales > Bacillaceae > Metabacillus > Metabacillus litoralis. The sequence goes on from NZ_CP033043.1 coordinate 2,419,187, forward strand.
AAAATCTCTTAATAGAGTCGTTTTTCCTGTTTGAGGAGGGCCAATAATTAATGTGTTCAACCATTTTTGTTGATAAAGATAGGGAAGATATTTCTCAGCGATACCTATCTTTTCTTTTGCGATTCGGATATTAAACGAAGTTACATCACGAATGGCTTTGACTCGTCCATTTTCTGTAATGACTCGTCCTGATAAACCAACACGATGTCCCCCTCGGACGGTAATATAACCCTTTTTTAATTCATCCTCTAATGTGTAAATGGAGTAATGACTAAGCTCATTTAATAGATTGATTGAATCCTCATAGGTTGTGTTATAAGAAAGAAAGACAGGCTTTCCAGCAATAATCACTTCAACTCTTTTCATAACACGTATTCGGATTTCTTCTATTCGAGACAGACTTGCAGGGTGAAGCTTCACAAGTTCTTTACTAATCGATTCCGGAAGCATTTCTATCATTTCCTTCATACCGCTTCCTCCTATTAACCTATTCGTTACTCTAATGTATGCAGGCTTGACCATAATCATTACTTATTTACATAATGTTTTGTAGGAAGTAGACACGTTCACTTATAGATTCCAAATAAGATAAAGAACACCCCAAGACCAATAAATAATAATTTGGCATAAGATAATTGATCAGCAATGTGAAAGATTCCAATCGTCATTGTTACAATAAAAATGACTGGACCTACAATTGCTAACAAAGAATTGATCGTAACAGCCTTCTTTACATCATTAAAGAGAAGCATTAATATCGCAGCTGTAAGTTCAATTGAAGCAGATAAAAACCTCAGTCCAGCCATTGTCATAACAGTAGAATCAATGTGAGAGAATAATCGTTTCATGTTGTCCTCCTAAAACACAGTTTGTACAACATATGCTGCAAAGAGAAAAATTAGACAGAAAAAAATCGGGCGGTGCCAGTGCACCACCCGATTTTCTTTGTTTCACAAAAAAAGAGATGCATACTCTGCACCTCTTTTCCCTACTATTAACTTAAATTATGCACGCGAAACATAAGAAGCTTCAGTTGTGTTAATGATTAAACGATCACCTTGGTTGATAAAGAACGGAACTTGAACTGTTAAACCAGTTTCTAGAGTAGCTGGTTTAGTTCCACCAGAAGCAGTGTCTCCTTTAATACCAGGTTCTGTTTCTGTTACTTCTAATTCAACTGAATTTGGTAATTCCACCCCTAGAGTTTCTGTACCAAACATTACAATTTGAACTTCCATATTTTCTTTTAAAAATTTTAATTCATACTCAATTTGAGTAGAGTTTAATTCAATTTGGTCATATGTTTCTGTATCCATAAAAGCATGTTGGTCGCCATTTGCATATAAATATTGCATTCTGCGTGTTTCAATTTGCGCTTTTGCTACTTTTTCACCCGCACGGAATGTTTTTTCTTGAACAGCACCTGTACGTAAGTTACGTAATTTTGAGCGAACAAACGCTGCTCCTTTTCCAGGTTTAACGTGCTGGAAATCCATTACACGCCAAATGCCGTTGTCTACCTCAATTGTTAAACCTGTGCGAAAATCATTTACTGAAATCATTAAAAAAATCCTCCTAGTGATATATAAATAAGGAATGGTAAACGAATATTTACATCATTCTTTTATATAAAAAGATGTTTCCTATTATAAAATAATAAGATCTTTCGGTGAATGAGTTAAAGACTCATTTCCTTTTTCCGTGATTACTGTATCATCTTCAATTCTTACTCCACCAAGGCCGGCTACATAGATTCCCGGTTCAACCGTGACAACCATTCCTTGCTCAAGAACTGTATCCGATTTAAAGGAAAGGGCTGGACCTTCATGAACCTCCATACCAAGACCATGTCCGGTAGAATGACCAAAGTACTCCCCATATCCTTGCTCTTTTATGTAGTCACGTGTTAAAGCATCTGCTTGTTTACCAGTTAAACCTGGCTTAATGCCGTTCATGCCCCGTAATTGAGCCTCCAGAACAATCGAATAGATTTTCTTTAACTCGTCACTTGGTTCACCTACTGCGAACGTTCTAGTAATATCTGAACAGTATCCTTTGTAGTATGCACCAAAGTCAAGTGTTACAAAATCACCTTTTTCAATTTCCTTTTCACTCGCTACACCATGAGGTAAGGCCGAGCGATATCCTGAGGCTACAATGATGTCAAAAGATGATGAAACAGCTCCGTTTTTTCTCATGAAAAATTCAAGCTCATTTGCCACATCAATTTCTTTTAACCCTGGTTTTATGTAAGTTAAAATGTGTTTATAAGCCGCATCCGCTATTTCAGCAGCTTCCTTTAATATCTTAATCTCTGCTGGTGACTTAATCAAGCGTAACTTTTCCACAGCACCTGAAACTGGAATAAATTCACTGCTCTTTATTGCTTCTTTGTATGAAGAAAATAATTGATAAGTTAAAGAATCCTGTTCAAAACCAAGTCGTTTTATACCTAGCTTTTCAACCTGATCAGCTACCTCCTCAATAATTGGGCCAGTATGCTGAACAATTTCAAAGCCTTCGATTTCCTTTGCTGCTTGCTCTGTATAACGGAAGTCTGTTATAAAAACTGCTTTGTCTTCAGAAATGACAACCACACCAGCGGTACCTGTAAAGCCAGTCATATATCTTCTATTATAACTGCTCGTTATTAAAAGACCATCAATTGATAATTCTTTAAAACGTTGACGAATTTTTTCAAGTTTCATATTTTACCCTCCAATTCGTTCTTTTAATGCTAAAATCGCCAGCTCATATCCTTTAAAGCCAAGTCCAATAATTTGCCCAACTGTGACCGGTGCTGTTACAGATGTATGTCTGAATTCCTCTCTAGCATGGATATTTGAGATATGTACTTCAATGACTGGTAGAGAGATGCTCGCAATCGCATCTCGTATTGCATAACTATAATGTGTAAAAGCACCAGGGTTTATAACAATACCATGATATTGCTCATTTGCTTCATGAATTGCATCAATTAAATCTCCTTCATGATTTGATTGAAAGCATGTAACTTCACAATTTACTTTTTCACCAATTGTTAAAAGGTCTTTCTCAAGATCTGTTAATGTTTTTGAACCGTATATTTCAGGTTCTCTTAATCCAAGCCTATTTAGGTTCGGCCCATTAATAACTAAAACCTTCATGACTCTCTTACACCTCACAGTTAATCCTTAAGTTAAACAATCTGTTAATATCGCATAGGAACAACTTCCCACTGCTACAATTAACAAATAAGCTTCAACATAAGCTTATACATAATAGAATAAAAAAAGAATGTTCATCACATGAACATTCTATCATATCTGAACACATCTCTACTATTGTTTCGTTCAGCTTTTAGGATTAGCTTGAAATTCATTGTAATCAAATGAAATTGAGTATCCAACAAATGCACCGTATAGAATATAAAGACATAATGTAGTAACAACAGTTCCACGAGGCAGTTCAAAAACCGTATCCAAATTTGGAAAGATTGGATTTAAAACAAAGAAAACTAATGCCCACAAGGCCCCACCAAATGCAACACCAATCCACAAGGATTTAAATCGTTTCAGTATAGCAAAATAAGCTAATGCTACACCGATAGACACCAGTCCCAGTATAACGATGCTTATTAGATGCCCTAATGTTCTATCCTTCCAATCACCTAATGCAAATGGTTGCAGAATTAAGTTAGGACTAATTTCCGTAAAATTTAAAATATAAGAAAAGTATGCTAACAAGCTCCAAAATACTCCTCCAACAAAACCTGTAGTTATCGTTTTTCCGACCGTTGACATTGGTTCTTCTTTTTTGTTTTGTTCTAATTTAGGGTTATCCTCTAGCTTTTGTTCATCATCATTTTGTTTCTTTTTATCCGCCATTTTCCAACACCTCCATTATTACTATGTCCAATTTTTTGATTGTCCATGTTTTTAGAAATACAGTTTTTTGTTGAAGAAATTTTAAAAGACTATATTAGAGGTGTTGGTGCACAAAAAAGCACAGATGACCTAAGGAAGTTTACGTGCACCAAGTCGAGATAATTTTCAAATAAAATGGAAATTCCATGTCTAGCAGGAAAATGCATGGGTATAATGTAAATAAAGGAATGTTTTCCAGGCTATTGGTTACACTAACGAAGATGACATGGGGGCTAAGGTTTTATTTTGACAAAAAATCCAACCATGAACAGAAGAAGAAATACGCAATCATATTGTTCATTTCTAAACATCGCTCTAGAGGTTTCCTTTCAAATTCTGTATTATAGAGATAATAGCTAAACATTGTATTAGACGTTGTTTACTTTAATTTAGAATTAGGAATAGATAGGTTGGTGTCATATGTCAAATCAAAACAAGCCTGCATATGGTGGGCAAGCTGTTGTCGAGGGTGTTATGTTTGGTGGTAAGCATCATTATGTAACAGCCATTCGACGAAACGATAACTCAATTGATTATTTTCATTTACCTAGAAAAAATCAACCTGTTTTATCAAAACTAAAAAAAATACCCTTTTTAAGAGGTATTGTTGCCATTATCGAAGCAAGTGCAAATGGTTCAAAGCATCTAAATTTTGCTACTGAACGTTTTGAAGTAGATCCTGAAAATGACGAAAAAATGTTAGCTGAGAAACAGAATGATTCAAAGCTTACGATGTGGCTGGGAATTGCAGCAGTCGGGGTCCTTTCATTTTTCTTTGGAAAAGTGATTTTTACTCTTCTACCCGTTTTTTTAGCCGAATTTTTCCGCCCCCTTATATCATCAGACTTCGGGCAAATTCTCTTAGAAGGCGCTTTCAAACTTGTGTTACTATTAGCATATATATATGCTATATCTTTTACACCTTTAATTAGGAGGGTGTTTCAATACCACGGTGCAGAGCATAAAGTAATTAATACTTATGAAAACGACTTGGAATTAACAGTTGAAAATGTCCAAAGTCAATCCAGGTTGCACTACAGATGTGGTAGTAGCTTTATTTTATTCACCGTGATTGTGGGTGTGTTTGTTTACACTCTTGTCCCGACTGATCCTCTATGGCTGCGAATCGTGAACAGACTAGCCTTGATACCTGTTGTATTAGGTATTTCCTTCGAAGTGTTACAGCTAACGAATAAAGTTCGTGAACTACCAGTGTTACGCTATTTAGGATATCCAGGACTCTGGTTACAACTGTTAACAACAAAGGAGCCTACAAACGATCAAGTTGAAGTGGCGATTGCAAGCTTTAATGAATTAATTCGGATGGAAAAAGAGACAGAAACATCTACAGAACAAATTGTCTAATTATAATCTACTTTGATTGGTATCTTTTCTTGGAGGTGGTCAAATGAATCGTCGTGTGAATTGGATTGTCATGATTGTTATCTCTTTAGGGGTTATTGGTTTTATTACAACGTTAGTATCTGATCCTCTATGGCTTTTAAAACAAATCGCCATCTATGCTGCTATTGCTGGTTTAATCTATCTTGTTTATCGATTATTTTCAAAAAGAAGAATGGGCAAAGAACATTCCTCTTATATGAAAGCTGCAAAGCAATCTAAAAGACGTTTTGACGACCGTAGCACGAAGTCTTCTAATGTCAAAAACATTTCACAAGCTAAAAAGGCAAGAAAATCCTCTGCAATCAAAAAGAAAAAACAAACTCCTTCTCATTTAACTGTCATAGAAGGAAAAAAAGGCAAAAAGAAAAACAGAGCGTTTTTCTAAAAAGACCACTTCTTTAGAAATTCATTCGTTCTGTTTCTACCTAGCTCTATAAGGGCTAGTTTTTTTTGTTCATTTAATTCAAATTCGGTTGTTACAATATCCTCAACAGGGATAAACACCATATCTTTTTCATGTCGTCTTGAAATATGCCGCCCATCATGTGCTTCCTTCATTGTTTCAAATAATGCTCCAAATAAATCAATTGCATTATTAATCTTCTTTTTAGGTCGTTCTTTTTCACTATAACTAAGCTTTACGCCAAGAACCGGCCTTGTTTTAAAAGGCTTATCCTGCTGATAAAATAGCCAAATCGGGAAATTGCTAAGAACTCCCCCATCTACAAATATAGTAGCCCCCTTAGAAGTATTCAACTTAACAGGTTCAAAAAAATAAGGTAAGCTACAACTCATGCGCACTGCCTTTGCCACAGAAAAGGATTGTGAGTTAATACCGTACTGATGGAGATCATCAGGTATAACAATCAACCTTCCATTGGTTAAATCAGAAGCAATAACTCTTAAACTCCCCGGTGCTATATCAGCAAACGTGGAAATACCTCTTTCTTTTAGCCTCTGACATAGCCATTCCTCTAATTTATTCCCTTTATATAACCCAAGATTCCAATATAATGAGAGCCATTTCGTAAATGGTAAAGGCAGAAGAGATTTACGTTCATCCAAAAACATTTTCAAATCTACTTCATCCATTATCTTCAAAATTTCATCACTTGTATAACCTGCAATAATGAATGCAGAAATAATAGAACCTGCACTTGTACCAGCTAGCCTTTTAAATTGATATCCCCTTTTTTCAATCGCCTGATAGGCACCAATGAGCGCAAACCCTTTAATACCCCCACCTGAGAAAACACCATCAATTTGCATCGGCCTCTCCCCTTCCCTCTAATAGTGTAAGAGCAGGGAAATGAAAATAGACCATCAATCATCATTTAGGGGAATCATTTACACCATGTACTTATATTTTGAGATGACCTTTCAAACTTACTAGCTATAAAACATAAACTCAAAGAAAAAAACCCTTATCAATAAAAGGGTTTTTCCTAAAGACTTTATTGTTTCATTTTTGGATCAAGAACATCTCGTAAACCATCACCCATTAAATTAAATCCTAGTACAGTTAACATAATCGCTAATCCAGGAAAGAAAAGTGTCCATGGCGCTTGTACAAGGTACTGCTTAGAATCTGACAGCATTTTTCCCCACTCCGGATTTGGTGCTTGTGCTCCTAACCCTAGGAAACCTAGAGCTGCAGCTTCAATGATAGCTGTTGCGATAGCTAGTGTTGCTTGTACAATGATGGGCGTCATACTATTCGGCAGGATATGTCTAAATAGGATTCTGCTATCCTTCATCCCTACTGCCCTTGCTGCCATAATATACTCTTCTTGTTTCACACTCAAAACCTTTGATCTAACCAGACGACCAAAGTTAGGAATATTTATAATAGCAATTGCAATTAAAGCATTTTGTAAAGATGGTCCAAGGATCGCTACTACAGCTATCGCTAATAAAATACTTGGAAAGGCAAGCATAATATCAAAGATTCTTGAAATAATTGAATCGACCCAACGTCCATAATAGCCTGCAATAATCCCTAAAAGTGTACCAAAAATCGCAGAACCTAATACAGAAAAGAAACCAACCCACAGCGAAATTCGAGCACCATAGAGAATTCTTGAGAGAATATCACGCCCGAAATCATCTGTTCCAAACCAATGCTCACTTGATGGTGCTAACAGTCGTTTTGATAATTCCTGTTCCTTAAAGCCATAAGGAGCAATAACAGGCGCCAATATGGCCAGAATGATAAAAAAGATAACAATCCCAAGACCAACAAGCGCTAATTTATTTTTACAGAAGGATTTCCAAGCCTCTTTCCAAGGTGGTGTTACTTGTTCCTCAACAGCGGTATTCAAAGGATTTGGAGTGTTTTTTGCTAACTCTGCCACAATTATCCCCCCATTCTAATTATTGATGATATTTTATACGTGGATCAACGACAGCATATAATAAATCGACGATTAAATTGATTAAAATAAAAATGGCTGCAATGACTAAGATTCCTGATTGTATAACTGGATAATCTCGATAACCGATTGCATCATATAAATAACGACCAATTCCCGGCCAACCGAAAATCGTTTCTGTTAAAATGGCTCCACCTAATAACAGACCTGTTTGCAAACCAATTACAGTTAGAACTGGAATAATAGCATTTTTTAAAGCATGTTTATAAACAACCCAGAACATTTTTAGACCTTTCGCTCTAGCTGTACGAATATAATCAGATTTCATTACTTCCAACATTGTAGAACGAGTCATTCTTGCGATAATCGCCATCGGTATTGTAGCTAATGCCAAACTTGGAAGGATAAGGTGCTGTAGTACCTGAACAAATTGATCTGTCCTGCCCTGAAGCAAGGTATCGATCATATAAATATTCGTTATGGCGGTTATCGGGTTCCTAACATCTTCTCTTCCTGTTGAAGGCAACCATCCTAACTCTATCGAAAACGCCCATTGCTCCATTAAGCCAAGCCAGAAAATTGGCATTGATACACCAACTAACGCCAAGATCATAGCTAAATAATCAAACCATGAATTTGAGAACCATGCACTAATAATACCTGCATTTACCCCTATAAATATAGCGATTATCATCGCCACGATCGTTAGTTCAATCGTTGCAGCTAAGTACGGCCAAATTTCCTCATTAATTGGACCCCTAGTTCTAAGGGAGGTTCCAAGATCTCCTGTCAAAAGTGCTTTTATATAATCCACATATTGGATATACCATGGTTTATCTAATCCTAGTTCTGTCGTTAATGTAGCAATGGCCTCTTTCGTAGCCTTTTGTCCAAGAATAACCTGCGCTGGATCACCTGGTATAGCACGTATTATTGCAAACACAACTAATGTCATTCCAAACAATACGGGTATAAGTGAAAAAACACGACGGACTGTATAAGAAAACATATTGCTCACCTCTTTTTGTAGAAACTATCAATATTTTGCTTAACAAAAGGGGAGACAGAGCTCCCCTTTTTACATGATTATTTAAATTCAACTTTCGTTAATGCCTCAGAACCAGTTGGATGTGGTAAATAATTTACTAAATCACTAGTTCCTGCTAATAACGGTGTTGAGTGAACCAATGGAACCCATGGTGCATCATCATGAATGATTTCTTGAGCTTGTTTGTATAAATCATTTCTTGTGTTTTGCTCTGTTTCAGTTTGAGCTTTAATTAATACATCATGAAGCTCATCATTACTGTAATAAGAATAGTTGTTACTTCCAATACTATCTTTGTCTAAAAGTGTGTATAAGAAGTTATCAGGATCTCCATTATCACCAGTCCAACCTAACATGTAAGCGTCAAACTCACCTTTAGCAGCTTTATCTAAGTAAGTTGCCCAGTCAACTGATTGAATTTCTGCTTTAACGCCAATCTCAGCAAATGACGCTTGGATAACCTCTGCTACCTTCATGCCTTCAGGCATATAAGGACGTGCAACTGGCATAGCCCAAAGATCCATTTCAAATCCATCAGCATAGCCTGCTTCAGCTAATAATTCCTTTGCTTTTTCTAAATCATAAGGATATGCTTCAATCTCATCATTGTATCCTTCAACAGAAGGCGGCATTGGGTTCTTTGCAACTTCTGCTTTACCACCATAAAATGCTTCGATAATTGCTTCTTTATCAACTGCATGGTTTAATGCTTGACGTACAAGTTTATTATCAAATGGAGGACGATTTACTGTAAATCCTAAGTATCCAGTATTCATCGATGGACGCTCAATTAATTGAAGCTGATCATTACCTGTAATTGTTGCTTCATCTGAATTATTTAACCCATCCATAAGATCAATTTCACCATTTGTTAAAGCATTGAGTCTTGATGAGTTTTCAGGAATAACACGGAAAATAACTTGCTTTAACTTAGGAAAACCTTCTAACCAGTAATCCTCATTCTTTTCAAGTACAATACGATCGTTTTGTTTCCACTCCACAAATTTAAATGGACCAGTACCAACTGGATTTTCTCTAAATTTGTCACCAGATTCTTCAACTGCAGTCGGACTAGCGATTCCAAATGGAGACATTGCTAGGTTCTTTAAGAATGGAGCTTGTGGGCGGTTTAGAACAAATTGAACTGTATTTTCATCTACAGCTGTAACAGACTCAATAACATGCCCTTCTTCACCTTTAAATCCCCCAAACATTGTGTAGTAAGGAAAATCATCTGCATTTCCATTCATCCAACGTTCAAAGTTAAAAACAACTGCTTCTGCATTAAAATCTGTACCGTCATGGAATTTAACACCTTGACGTAGCTTTAATGTGTATGTAAGAGCATCTTTTGAAACTTCCCATGACTCTGCAAGTCCTGGGTGAAGTGTTGTATCTTGCTCTCCATATTCAACTAAGGTTTCAAAAATGTTTTCAGTTACTTTAAATGTTTCACCTTCAGTTGTTGTAATTGGATCAAGAGATGTCGAATCTCCCCCACGTCCAAAAACTAAAGTATCCTTTTTCTCTCCTTCGCTAGAAGACTGTCCTTCGCCACCAGCTTTTTCGTTTGAGTTACCACTACATCCAACTAGAAGCATACTAATCGCTAATAGTGAAATAAGTAGCAGCTTGAGTGATTTGTTTTTCATTCGCTTTCTTACCCCCATTTTTTTATTTATCATAAATGCTGCATGTTAGTCATTGTATAAATGACATGCAACAAAATGACCATTTATATTTTTATATTCTGGTCGAGTTGTTTTACAAATGTCCATACATTCTGAGCATCTTGTATGAAAGGCGCATCCTGCAGGAGGATTCGATGGACTTGGTATTTCACCAGTAATCGTAATTCTCTCACGATTATTTTCTGGATCTGCGATAGGTACAGCAGATAGTAGTGCCTGTGTATAAGGATGCATCGGGTTCGTATAAAGTTCCTCACTATCAGATAACTCTATTAATCTACCTAAATACATAACACCCACTCGGTCACTAATATGACGAACAACACCAAGGTCATGAGCAATAAAGATATAGGTAAGTTGAAACTCATTTTGTATATCTTTCATTAAGTTTAGTACCTGGGCTTGTATGGATACGTCCAATGCTGACACCGGCTCATCGGCGATAATTAATTTAGGCTTTGTCATAAGCGCTTTCGCAATACCAATCCTTTGACGTTGTCCACCACTAAATTGATGTGGATACCTTCTTGCATGGTAGCTGCTCAAGCCAACGATTTCTAACATCTCTTGAACTCGTTTCTTTCTCTCTTCTTTTGAACCAATACCATGTACAATAAGGGGCTCTTCTAAAATTTTTTCAATAGAATGTCTCGGATTTAAAGAAGCATAAGGATCCTGGAAAACCATTTGTATGTCTCTTCGTGTTTTTCTTAATTCTGTTTTAGACAGGTTCCTAAGATCTTTATCTTCAAAAATGATGCTTCCGTCACTAGCTTCTATTAATCTCATAAGCAATCGGCCTGTTGTAGATTTCCCACAACCACTTTCACCTACGATTCCTAATGTTTCGCCCTTTTTAACGAAGAAAGATAAATCATCAACCGCTTTCACTTCACCTTGCTTTTTGCCAAGTAATCCACCATTTATAGGGAAATACTTTTTTAACCCGTTAACTTGAAGAAGTAACTCTGTCATTTTTCTCTACTTCCTCCTTTCCACTATGCAAAAAGCATCGAACATTATGATCTTCTTTTTCCATTTTATATAGTTGAGGTGTTTCTTCTTGGCATTGACCAAACATTTCCTCACATCTTGCTGCAAAACGACATCCGTTTATAATACTTCCAGGTCGTGGAACGTTACCAGGTATACTGTATAACCGATCTTTTTTCCCTCGAATATCAGGAACCGATTTAATTAATCCCTTTGTATATGGATGTTTAGGATTTTTCAAGATTGTTTTTACGTCACCTTGTTCGACAATTTGACCGGAATACATAACAATTACCCTATCACATACTTCTGCCACTACTCCTAAGTCATGAGTAATAAAAATGATTGATGTATTCATTCTTTCATTTAAATCTTTCATAAGAGATAGAATTTGGGCTTGTATCGTAACATCTAGAGCAGTTGTAGGTTCGTCCGCGATTAAGACTTGCGGATTACAGGCCATCGCCATCGCAATCATTACCCTTTGCCTCATCCCCCCGGAGAGTTGATGTGGATAATCATTAACGATTTCATCTGCTCTTGGTATTCCAACTAACTTAAGCAATTCAATTGCACGCAGTCTTGCCTCTTTTTTCGCTAGATTTGTATGTAACTTTAAAGCTTCAATTAATTGATTGCCTATTGTAAACAATGGGTTTAATGAAGTCATAGGCTCCTGGAAGATCATCGATATCTGATTCCCTCGGATACCTCGCATTTCTTTTTCACTAAATTTTGTTAGGTCCTTACCTTCAAATAATATTTCACCATGCTCAACCACACCAGGAGGGCTAGGTATTAATCCCATTGTTGACAATGATGTAACACTCTTTCCACTTCCCGACTCTCCAACAATCCCTAAGATTTCGCCTTTATTTAACTCGAAACTTATTCCATCAACTGCTGGGACCAGCTTTTTTTCAGAACGAAAGGATACCTTTAAATCTCTTATTTGAAGTATAGGTTCTTTACTCATTTGATCACCTACCAATTATCTTGTTAAAATTTTAAATTATTAAAATATAATGAAAGTAGTGAATATTATTACATAAAAAATATTCTAATATTGTCGTTTTTTGTCATATTGAAAGGACTTTCTTTCGACATATTTCGATATCACCACTTTAAACCTTTACTGCTAGCTTGCGTTAAAGAGTTAAATACATTAAGGAACATTGCAGAAAAAGGATCACACCCTCGCGCCACCTTTTTTTCAAAAAAGCTTCTAATTCTTTCTCAGGATAATAATCAAAATAATATCCCAATACATTAATAGTGATTTTACCTTTCTTATCATTACAATGTTTCTTTACACAGACAAGGAGTTGGTTACTTTTTATACCAAGTATCTTTTTGGACAAACAAAAAAGCGGTGAATGAGATTTAACTATCATTCACCGCTTTTCTTACTCTTCATTATTTTTTTGGATATTCCGTAGTGATTGAATTCTCTCTTCTTTTTCTTCAAAATATTGAACAAGATCTCCAATTCGATCGATTGCATTCCAACTTAGATGATGCTCAATACCTTCAACATCATTATATATCTTATCTTGATCAACGCCGATAATAGTTAAAAACTGCTCTAGCAGCTCATGGCGATAAACTAGTCGTTTTCCTGTTTTCTTCCCTTTATTCGTTAACACGAGCCCGCGATATTTCTCATAAATTAAATACTCATCTTTATCTAATTTCTGAACCATTTTTGTGACGGAGGAGGGATGAACAGCCAATGCTTCTGCAATATCAGAAACACGTGCATATCCTTTATCTTCAATAAGTAAATATATTTGTTCGATATAATCTTCCATACTAGGTGTTGGCATGTAGTCCCCTCCAGAATTGCCGATCTTTTTTAACGAAATCATTACAATTTTACATGAGTTTAAAGGTAATGACAAGGAATATTAGGAAAGCACTCCCAATTTCATGAGTGATCCTAATAAAGAACAAATTCTCCATGAGAAAATAACTTGATTGCTCATTTCTATAGCATTTTCAGGTAGTGTATTTAAAATGAAGTGACATTAAAATCTGTTGCGAGGTTCTTTTATCTTCGATTTTGAGGAGTTTATCTTCGATTTTGTCCATTTTATCTACGATTCCTGAGATTTATCTACGATTATTGGGATCGTATCTTCGATTAGATAAAATTCACCATTTTTCGACATGATGAATTTCACTCCTCCTCATATAAAAAGGACCTGACATGGTCAGATCCTTTTTAAAAGTTCATATTATAACCCGCACTTCAATTGTGCTCCACAGCTCGTACATGTGTTACAGCCGCCTAAATCTTCAACTGTACCTTCACGACAAACCGGGCAAGTGTTCCCTACTTCATTACCAATTGTAACGTCTGTTGAACGAAGGTCATTTATAGTATCTACAAGTACTACTTTCCCTTTTTCTTTCGGAACAACTTCTTCGTCACTATCATCAAACGTATTTTCTTCTGCTTTTAATGTTAAAACTTGTGTGTCACGGCTACCATCTACATAAACAGTACCGCCTTTTGCTCCACCTTTATATAAACGCTCATACACTTTTTCAACTTGCTCAACTGTGTAACCTTTAGGAGCATTTACAGTTTTACTGATCGAACTATCAATCCAACGCTGGATAACACATTGTACGTCAGCATGTGCTTCCGGTGCTAATTCCATTGCTGATACGAACCATGATGGTAGGTTATTCGCATCTGTTTCTGGATGTTGATCTAAATATTCTTGAACGATATCCGCTTTTACTTCAATGAACTTCCCTAAACGCCCGCTACGGAAGTAAGAGAATGAGAAGTAAGGCTCAAGGCCTGTTGCGACGCCAACCATTGTTCCTGTGGATCCAGTAGGAGCAACAGTCAATAGATGTGAATTACGAATTCCGTATTCTTTTACACCTTCACGAATATCTTCAGGCATTTTGCTCATAAAGCCTGTTTGTGTGAATGCTTCTCTTAAACGATTTGTTTCTGCTTCTTGTTCATTAGTTAAGAACGGGAAGCTTCCCTTTTCTTTAGCAAGTTCAATAGATGCACGGTATGCAGTAGTAGCAATCGTTTCAAATACTTTATCTACTAACTGATTACCTTCTTCAGAACCGTACTCTGTTTCACAATAGATTAGTAAGTCATGAAGACCCATTACACCAAGACCGACACGACGCTCACCTAGAGCTTGATGTTTGTTTTCTGGTAAGAAGTATGGAGTTGCATCGATTACGTTATCTTGCATTCTTACTCCTACTTCAACTGTTTTTCTAAGCTTATCGAAGTCAACAGTTTTTGTTTCTTTGTTTGCCATTTCCGCAAGGTTCACTGCTGCTAAGTTACAAACGGAATATGGCGCGAGGGGTTGCTCGCCACACGGATTTGTCGCAACAACTTGTTGACCATATGCTTTAGCATTTGTCATGTCGTTTGCATTATCTATAAAGAAAATACCTGGCTCTGCTGAATACGTTGCACAAATATTAATTAAGTTCCAAAGCTCTTTTGCTTTAATTTTGCGGTACGTACGAACTTTGTAGCCTTGACCCGCCCATTCACGTACATCCCCAACTTTATGCCAGTTTTCATTGTATTCGTTCATTTCTTGCTGAGTGTAGCTCTCTACATCTGGGAATCGAAGCTCATATTCGGCATCATTCTCAACGGCTTCCATAAAATCTTTTGTTAAAGTAACAGAAATATTTGCTCCTGTTAAAAACTCTGAATTATGAACACTGTAAGTACCGCCAGTACGTAGTTTTAACTCTGCGTCTTTAATAATCTTTTCACTAAATCCACCTGTGCCCGGAATTTGCTTGTAGTTCACAATTCCTTGATACATATCAATTTCTTGTTGTGTTAGTGGTGTGAATTTTAATTTATCTTGAGCGTATTTTTTAATCGCTTCATCGTTTGTGTTTTCAATTAGGTAACGTAAAATTCTTGGGTTTTGCATTTTTGAGATAATGAATTCTATGATGTCAGGATGCCAGTCTGCCAGCATGATCATTTGCGCCTTATAAAAATGTTACGTTGATTCGTTAGATCAACTCTCTAAGTCACCTTAGAGTTCAGACCATATCTTACACTCTATCTGAGTGCCCTCGCACTTCGGGATCACTTAATCCCTACTCTACTCACTTCCGCCATGTATGACGTGTTTTCGATGGTCGTTGAACCTTCTCCATAATAGGAGCTTGGCTGCTGATTGTCTTTATCCACTTACTGTTTTTAAGCATTCACGCTTACCGTTTCCAGTTACGTTGTAGCCAGTAAGTCATGTATGATGCATTTTACATTATCAAAATTATTTAATATGTCATCTTCCCAAAAACGGACTATTTGAAATCCGTTTTTTAAGGCAATCTCATTTTTTTCAATATCTATTTTTATCCTCTGTATTTGCCACTGCATAGGTTCAGGATAAAATTTTGGATTTGCATGCCAGTAGTCACCATCACATTCTATAATTAATTTATGCTCTATTAAAAGAAAATCAAATTGTCTGCCTTTCAAAACAAAAGAGTATTTGTATTTTATATTGAGTCTCTTTAAATACTCCTCCATTAACCTTTCAATTGTTGTTTTTTTAAAGACTTGATTTTCCATTTGTTTCAATATAGATGCACGAATCTTATCTATGGTCTCTTTACTATAAATCCCAGTTTTACCACTATTCCAAGAAGGAGTTTTATTTAACTTTCTAGTTTTTGCTGTTTTATTAATTATAGTCCTAAAATGTTCCTGCTTTTGTTCATTGCTCATTGAATGATGCCAATTAGCAAGCTTTTGTGATTTTAACTTTCGTGCACATATTTGACTACAGGTTTTGGTACCTCTATGTTTAGCCTCAAACTTCTTACCGCATGTTTGGCAAACTAATGGTTTTCCTTTAGCACCACATGAAATACTACAAAACTTGTTAGGCTTCCCTCTTCTTAATGTTACAAGCCTTCGACATAACTCATATGCACATTTCAAGTCATTGTCTTGGTAATAGTGTTTTAAAAGGTATTCATTTAATGTAAGACCATGTTTCTTTAGATGTGACGTGAACTTCCCTTGTTTGTTATGAGATATTTGAAAATGACATATTTTACATTCTTGTAATTCAGATGCATCATATGGTTTTATCATTTTTAATTCACCTCTAGTTAATTATCTTTCAATTATGAAGATCTAGAAGTAATTAATAACTTAAACCATAAAGAGTTTCCAGCAATTCACGAGGTTTTTTATAGACGAGGCACGCGTTATTGTACTCTACCTCGTCTTGATCCACCCTGCTCAACAAGATGAGTCAACTTCGCAATATCATCTAACCATGAAACCGAACCAGATGATTTTCCGTTAACACCTTTTGCAAGTGTGTTTCGTGGTCGTAATGTTGAACCGTTCGTTCCAACACCGCCACCTCGGCTCATGATTTCCATTACCTGCTTACGGTGCTCTGAGATTCCTTCACGTGAATCTTTTACAAATGGCATTACGTAGCAGTTAAAATAAGTTACTTCTGTTCCTGCACCAGCTCCATAAAGAACACGGCCGGCTGGAATAAAGTTTAGATTCACAAGCTCTTGATAGAACTTTTCAAACCATTCTTGACGTTTTTCTTCTGTTGTTTCAACCGATGCTAATCCCGTTGCATTTCTTTTTGCAATTTGTTCGTAAAAGATTTCAAGTGGTTTTTCAATGACGTCTAACGAGCGTTTTACGATTCCTGTTTCCACTTCCTCAGGTTTGTCTAGTGAGTGTCTATACTCCTCATCGACTAGAACACTTGCCGTTTTTGCTTCCCAATCGATTGACTTGATATACCCAAGTCCTCTCGCTGGAAATTTAGGGTCTTCTTTAATTGTCAAGACGACGAAGTCCCCTTCAGATAACGTGATTTTTTCCGTATCTTTAAATGTGTAACGATCTAGCATAACTAGTCTTGAAACACCCTTATGAGTTAACTTCATATCTTTTGTAATAGGATGAACTTGTGGGAATGCACTAATATCTTTATTAAGCTTCTCCACATCTAAGCTCATCTTCTGCTCAGTAACAACTGTCATTGTACCAACTCCTCTATCTTTCTAGTAAATCTTCTGATTTAATTTATCATATCCAAATGTATTATTCAATATATAGTGTCTAGTTTCTCACAAACAATACTACATATAGTTTTTAGGTCAACTATTTTTCATTTTGTCAAATTGATAACTTATTAAAAAAGAAAGCAAATGAAAGGTTTATAATGATTTATGAGCAAAAAAGGGGATTTTTGAAGAATTTTGTCACTTGCATGATGTTTTGTGTCGGGAAATGTTGCTGCATCAAGCTTTCATTACTTTCAAGTTTGTAAAATTACTTTTCGTCAAAGTTCTACAAGTCTGACTTCTTCTAAAATAATAAAGGACGCAATCATTTGAGATCACGCCTCTTCATCATTTACCTTTTAAAATTCCACTCGTCACTTTCATACTTATTCTTAGCAATTTCATTTACATAAGCTTCTTCTTCACTTGTTAATGTATAAGACTCAAGCTCTATTTTAAGGCCTTTTTCGAAGCCTTCTTTAAATGCCTTTTTTGCCTCATCAATTGTTACTGGCTCAGCTCTTAGTTCATTTGTCGCCACGGCTTTATTTTTAAAAGCACGCTGCATTCTCTCTTTTACACGATCATTAGGATACTTGAATAAGTTAAATAACATATCTTCATCAAGATCTAGTAGTATCGATCCATGCTGAAGAATTACACCCTTTTGCCGTGTCTGTGCACTTCCCGCGACTTTACGCCCCTCAACAACAAGCTCATACCATGATGGGGCATCGAAGCAAACAGCCGAACGAGGTGATTTCAAGCCAGCCTTTTCTTCATCTGTCCGCGGTATAGCAAAATATGCATCAAGACCGAGGTTTTTAAAGCCCTCTAGTATTCCTTCAGATATTACTCTGTAAGCCTCTGTTACAGTTTTAGGCATTTCAGGATGCTCCTCTGAAACAATGACACTATATGTAAGTTCTTGGTCGTGAAGCACTCCTCTTCCACCGGTTGGTCTTCTTACAAACCCTAAACCATATTTTTTTACAGCTTCTAAATCAATTTCTTTTTCTACCTTTTGAAAATATCCAATTGAAAGAGTTGCCGGATTCCAACCATAAAATCGTATTGTTGGAGGAATCTTTCCTTCACTATGCCATTCTAAAAGCGCTTCGTCCAAAGCCATATTATATGCTGGTGAACAATTACCAGAATCAATGTATCTCCAAACTTCTTTTATCATGTTGTAACCCTCTTTGTTCATTAATTTTACTTATTTAGTCTAGCAGAACTTTTATAAGAAGAAAATAATATTGCATGTAACCTGATGACATTTCAGACAAGCTCTTATATAATAATAGAAGTCTTATAAGAGTTCTTATGAGCTACAAACAAAGATATTAAAGGGGTCGAGAGCATTGACAATAACTATTTTATTTATCATTTTAGCAGCCGCTTTAATTGCGTACACTGCTTTTAACTTTTTCTACCAACGTAAAATAATGAAGCAATTACCTGAAGAAGATTTCCGTGCAGGCTATCGTAAAGCACAATTAATTGATGTTCGTGAACCAAATGAGTTTGAAGGTGGACATATTCTTGGAGCTAGAAACATCCCGCTTTCTCAGTTACGTCAACGTTTAAAGGAAATTCGTCCAGATAAGCCAGTCTACTTATATTGCCAAAACACAGTTCGTAGTGGTCGTGCCGCACAAATGCTGAAACGTAAAGGCTATAATGACTTAAACTGCTTAAAAGGTGGTTATAAAAACTGGACAGGTAAAGTTAAAAAGAAATAATAGATAGAACCTACAAGAAGCGACTAACAACACGCATACCTAGACTACGTTTGGGATGTGAGTGTCAGTCTGCTTCTTTTTTATTTATTTCCTATTGAGGAGTGATGATTTGAAGTTTATAGATAGTATATTCTTTCTGTTTCGGCAACCAAAGATTGTTCTTATCCCAATTTTTTTAGATGTATTATTAACTCTCTTTGTAACGACAGGAGCATTGTGGGGGTTTACTATTTTTGATTCAATAGAATTTACGATAGGGAACCCTATCCAACCCTTTCAACCTACTGGAACATATCCAATCTGGATACCAGAAATTAGTGATTTAAAAGTGCCAGCAGGATTTATTCATCCCACACTCGATTATAACGTGGTCTTATCCCTTATTATCACGGCTGCATTTTTTGTCATCAGGAGCTTTTTGATGGGTGCTTATTTAGGTAGTTTAAAATCAGCACTTACTGAAGAAAAAGCCATAATCTTTCATGAAGGTCGATATTATTTCAAGCGTTTTTTTCTACTGCATATCCTGTTCGCAATTATAATGCTAGTAGTAATAATGCTAGGTTCATTTATCGGTCCCTTTGTGATTGTTTTATTTTTATTGACTATTCCGTATATCCTTACTCCATATGTTGTTGTTTTAGAGGATTGTGATATCACAGAGGCACTTGGAGAATCAAAAAATTTAGTACAGCAACATTTTTGGTTTTTAATTAGATTTGCTCTTTTACTAATGTTTAGTACGTTTTTGCTAACATTATCATTACAAACTCTACCGGAGTCTGTAATCTATATCACCGTACTCATCGTTTATCCTTTTATAGGTTCAGCGGCCATCCTTACTGTTATGGGACGTTTATACGAAAAGGACGAAGACGAAGCAAAAAAGGAATTTAACGATAAAATTAAGCTACCATTCCTACTTGCTTGCTATTTTGTTCTATTCTCCTTACCCTTCCTAGGAGCAAATTTGGCAAAAGGTGAATACCTAATGTTTTTAGATTTCTCAGAAAAGCAAACATTTGAAGGACTTTCTTATAAATCCGCAAATGGATACATTCTAGATGACACGTTTCCAACATATGAATGGCGTAATGATGAAAAAATCAAAATAAAATTATCGCTTCCTTCATTAGAAAATGAACCGGAAAAAATATCGGGAACAGGTACAGTCGGTATAGTAACTACAACTAATGGTGGAGAGCATGAAATTAAAAAGGTAGACTTTATTTATACATTACATAAATCAATTATTAATGACACCATCTATTACCGAAATTCGCAACAAGAGTCTATCTCGCTGTTAAATTGGGAGAGTGTCATTCCACAGCCAGCTGTAACAATGATGGTTAATAACGAAGGAAACGATGTGTTCTTTTATTTATCGGAGTTTAATCAACCTCAAGACGGAGCTTTTGGATTTCAACAAACCGAAACATACTTTGATGTTAATGAAACAGGCCAGATATTCTTGCCGATCAGAAATGATACGATCATGTATAGCTATCCTTATTATTGGTTTTCAACTGAATGGACGAAAGAAAAGGTCAGCGCATTCCTTGACAGTAAAAATAATTATAGTGCGTACCATCTAAACGATCCAGGCTTTCAAATAGCCTCCCTTATACAGGAGGGCTCATATCAGACAATTATCAGAATTGCGCCTAACTTAACAGCGCAAAGTATTCAGCATAACTTAGATGAATGGAAAACACGTTGGGAAGGCTTTTTTGAAGATCAATATGGAAACTTAACGCTATCAGAGTATTTAACGTACGCGAGTAAATCAGCTACGTACGAAGGATTTGAATCACATGCCATAACTGAGGATGGGAAAGAATACTACGAAAGAAACATTTCATTTCCTACCGCTCAGTTAAAGGTTCGCTATAGTGTGAATGAAGATGGACAATTCGAAGAACTTTATATAATAGAAGAAGAATAATTTTTTCATATAATTCCTTACAGATTAATCGACTTTTTCCGCTAAAATCGATAAGATAATAAAAGGTAAAAAATTTTCAGTTTCAATTTGTTGGAGGAATAACATTTTGCTTATAGCTATAGCGTTTTTTCTATTTATGTCTTTTTTCTTATCAGGAAGTGAAACTGCTTTAACAGCTGTTAATAAAATGAAATTAAAGAGCAGAGCAGAAAATAATGATAAGAAATCGCAAAAACTTCTTGATCTCATTTCAAAGCCTGATGAATTAATCACAGGCATCTTAATCGGTAATAACATTGCAAACATTATGCTTCCAACTCTTGTGACCATTATTGCACTTGAATATGGCATTAGTGTCGGAATTGCAACAACAGTTTTAACGGTTGTTTTAATCATCTTTGCAGAGGTATTACCTAAATCAATTGCTGCTACATTTGCAGATAAGATTGCTTATACTGTTTTTCCAGTGATAAGAATTATCCTGTTTTTGTTTAAGCCTTTGATTTTTCTTTTATCAAGGTTTACCAGAATCGTCATTAACAAACTTTCAAACGATGAAGAAAAAACTGCTTCAATTTCAAGAGAAGAGCTTATTACGATGGTTAATATCGCTACTTCAGAAGGAATTCTACAAACCGATGAAGAACAGCGAATTAAAGGAGCGATTGACTTTTATGACCTGGATGTTCGAGATGCACTAAAAGTTCCTCGAACAGAAATACAGGGAATCTCATCAGGATCAACTTATGAAGAAGCACGTGAAATCGTCTTAGAGGGAAGTCATACCCGCTTTCCTGTTTATAAAGAAAGCATGGACCATATCGTTGGTGTGCTACATTCAAAATCTCTTTTATCATGGTCATTAGAGCCACAAAAAAAATTAGAAGATTTTATTGATGATGATCCACTTTTTGTATTTGAATTTCACTCAATTGAAAAGGTCTTTAAATTAATGTTAAAAAAACGCAGACACTTAGCGATTGTTCTCGATGAATATGGCGGTACAAAAGGTATTTTGAGTCACGAGGATATTATTGAAGCAATGATCGGACAGGAAATAAAAGATGAAACCGATCATGATGAAGAAATACTAATCGAAGAATTAACAGACTATCATATTATTTGTAATGGAAAGCTTGCATTGCGACGTTTAAATGAAGTGTTTAAAACGAAAATTCCTGAGCAAGAAGATATTCTTACAGGATTTTTACTAAAAGAAATGGGGCGCTTTCCAGAAGAAGGAGAAACTTATGAGTACCATCACCTTCATTTTGAAGTCATGAACGTTGAGGATAATAAATTAAAGAGTGTTAAAATCACGAAAAAAGTTGTACCAGATGAATCGTAAATGATACATATCAAAAAGGCCGCAGAATTTCGCGGCCTTTTCCTATTATCTTGCAAAGCTTAAAATTTGTTTTAAAAAGCCTAATCCTGATTTTTGCTCCTGTTTCATTCGTTCTGATCTGTGTTGATGTTCCCTCACAAACGTTAAGAAGCGTTCTTCACGTTCATCTGTTTTCTTTTGAGCGAGCTCCCGTTCAACTTGTATTTCTTCCTTATATGACGATCTTTCCGCTTCAGCAGTGACCGCTAAACTTGTAATCATATCCTGAACATCAGAAAACTCAAATCTAGCCACTTCTGTTTGTAGTTTTGCTGTTTCCGTAATTTTCTCGCTAACAGATGAAACCACATTTTTTTCTAGCTTATCAAGACGTTCGTCAAGCTTTAGCATGCTTTGGATTTCTTGTGATTCAATAAATGACGTAATTTTCAATAATGTTTCTTGTAATTCAGTAACGTCACTTGCTTCTTGCGCTGAAGATGGAACAGTCGTTTTTTGATTTTGCAAAAGCTGTTTAATGGTTTGTGTATCCATATTGCTTTCCTTAAACGCCTTTACCTTTTGGAAGAATTCAATATTTTCTGCTGTAAACAGCCTAGCGTTTTTTTCATCTCTCTTGATTGTAATAAAAGCTGAATACTCTTCTTCCCATTGCTTTAAAATAAACACCTTTTCCCCTACAAGCGAAGCCGCCTTCGATATAGTAATATACTTTGCTGCCAACCTAAACACCAACCTTTGTCTATTTTTTCTTATCTAACTAGTTCTACTAAAGCCCTAGTAAATTCCTCCCTCTCGACAAAGGTTCCAAAAACTAGTCATAATGTTTTGTGTTTTGGTTGATTTCAACATGAAATGATGAATCTTTATGAATATGTACACGGTAACATAAAAAATCGTGGAAGATGCACGATGAAAATTTAAATAAAAAGTCGAAAAATGGAAATTTAGTTTGTCTTTTTTCAAGTTTTTTGGTAAATTTATTTAGTTATTTACCCTTTTTATACAAGATTCATATGAATTTTCACTGTAGCATTGGGGTAATCCCCCCTAAAGCCACCATGAAAGATATACTCACAAAAAGAAATGGGAGAAAAAATTTATGTTTAATAAAATTGATTCCTTAGAAACGGTCATTCGTTTAGTACCAATTTTAAAAGCAGCAGTTCCAGCTGACCTATCAATTGCTATTTGTAATTTGCATGAATTTGTTGCTTATTTCCCAGGTGAAAATATCAACCTCCAAATAAAGGTTGGTCAAAAAATCAATCCTGACGAGCCTCTTTCAATTGCCATTCGTCAAAATAAAAAACTACAGGCAGAGGTACCTGCTGAATTTTATGGATTTGAATTTACAGGGACAGCTCTACCTTTACATGATCAAACTAATCAAGTAATCGGCGGAATCGCTATTCAATTACGCAGAGAAAGCGAGTTAAGAGCCATTATCAAGCAAATAGCCGACTCTTTATCACAAGCCAAGGAAAGTGTAAATACAGTTGTGGATGGATCAAACTCTTTAGCGTCTTTATCTCAGGAACTTCTTTTACAATCACAACAAGCATCAAGTGATGTAAAAGAAACAGATGTTGTATTATCTATGATTAAAAAGGTAGCTGATCAAACAAACTTGCTTGGTTTGAATGCAGCAATAGAAGCAGCACGCGCTGGGGAAAAAGGCAAAGGTTTTGAAGTTGTTGCTAACGAAATTAGAAAGTTCTCAAAAGAAACAGTCTCCTCCACTCAAAAAGTAAATCAAATAACTGCGCAAATTCAGGGTGTTACAACTAAGATGGGGGAGTCCATACAAACAATTGCCTCCATTGGAAATGATCAAGCAACATCAATGCAGGAAGTTTCTTCTTTAATAAAAGAGATTGAGCAACTTTCAAAAAAGCTATCAGAATTTGCAAACAAAATCTAAATACTATTATAATTCTTCAAGAAAATGATCAACAAATTTATGATTCAACCGATAATAAGGCTATCTAGAAATTTTGTTGGAGGTTATTATGTTTGCTTTTTTGATTGCTTTAGCTAGTGTTATTGCAAGTTTTCTTTTCTACTCTAAATTAAAATCACGAAAAGAAAAAACTATGTCTATTGGAAGTATGACACAAAGTCTTACTTTACTGGTTGCGTTTGTTATGCCTATTTACTATTTAAGAGATCTTAGTGATATAGAAGCAGTAGGGCATGGTATTAGTACATCCATAATTATTGTCATTTACGGAGCAGCAATAAATATTTTCTGTAAAATCATTGCTCGATTTCAAGCATAAACTCTAAACAAAAACTGACTTACCATCTTAGGCAAGTCAGTTTTTTATTATGCACGTTGATATTTTAAAATCGGTTTTCTCGCAGCTGTTGTTTCGTCTAAACGTTTAACAACCGTTGTATGTGGTGCTTCCTGAACAATTTCAGGTGTTTCTTCTGCTTCTTTTGCAATTTGAATCATCGCATCAATAAAGGAATCAAGTGTTTCTTTTGATTCAGTTTCAGTTGGCTCAATCATGATACACTCTTCCACGTTTAACGGGAAGTAGATTGTTGGTGGGTGGTAACCGAAATCTAATAATCGCTTCGCAATATCAAGAGTACGAACACCAAGCTTCTTCTGACGTTTTCCAGAAAGAACAAATTCATGCTTACAGTGCTGGTTAAATGGTAGATCATAATATGGCGCCAAGCGACGCATCATATAGTTTGCATTTAACACCGCATATTCTGTAACAGCTTTTAAGCCATCAGGACCCATTGTTCGAATGTAGGTGTACGCACGAACATTAATGCCAAAGTTTCCGTAGAATGGTTTTACTCGTCCGATTGATTGTGGACGATTGTAATTAAAATGGTAGCCATCTTCTGTTTTTACTAAAACTGGTTTTGGAAGATAAGGAATTAAATCCGCTTTTACCCCAACAGGACCAGATCCTGGACCCCCACCACCATGTGGACCTGTAAATGTTTTATGAAGATTTAAGTGAACAACATCAAAGCCCATATCACCTGGACGAGCTTTACTTAATACCGCGTTCAGATTTGCCCCGTCATAATAAAGCTTTCCGCCTGCATCATGGACAATTTGCGCCATTTCTAAAATATGCGCTTCAAAAAGTCCCAGTGTATTAGGGTTTGTTAACATCAATGCCGCCGTTTGATCATCAACAACACGTCGTAAATCCTCTAAATCAACAAGGCCATTTTCATCAGATTTAACTGTGATTGTTTCAAATCCTGCAACTGTTGCAGATGCCGGATTTGTACCATGAGCTGAGTCAGGAACGATAACCTTCGTTCTTTTTGTATCATTGTTCGCTTCATGATACGCACGAATCATCATTAACCCCGTCCACTCACCGTGAGCTCCAGCTGCAGGCTGAAGTGTTACTTCATCCATTCCTGTAATTTCTTTTAAATGCTCTTGAAGGTCAAATAATAATTCCATTGCCCCCTGAACCGTTGATTCTTCTTGTAATGGGTGGATATGAGCCAGTCCGGCAATACGTGCTACATTTTCATTAATTTTTGGATTGTACTTCATTGTACAAGATCCTAGTGGGTAAAATCCTGAATCTACACCATGATTACGTTTCGATAACGCTGTATAATGTCTCATAATATCAAGCTCAGAGACTTCCGGTAACTCAGCTTGTTCTGTGCGAATATAATCAGAAGGAATGAGTTCGTCTAACGACACTTCGTCAACTTCAAGCTCTGGTAAGCTATATCCAACACGACCTTCTCTGCTTAGTTCAAAAATTAATGCTTGATCTTGATTACTCATTAAGCATCCCCCAATTCCTTCACAAGTGTGTCGATTTCTTCTTTTGTGCGCAGCTCAGTTACTGCAATAAGCATATGATTTTCAAGCTCAGAATCAACCTTACCTAAATCAAAGCCACCAATAATGTCTTTTTCTAAAAGCTGTTTGTTTACTTCTGATACAGGTTTTGATAATTTCACAACAAATTCATTAAAAATTGGTTGATCGAAAGGAACCTCAATACCAGCTTGGATACATGCTCTTTTCGCATAATTGGCTTTTTGGATATTTTGAATGGCCATTTCTTTCACACCTTGCTTACCTAGAGCTGTCATGGCTACTGAAGCTGCAAGTGCATTTAAAGCTTGGTTTGAGCAAATATTAGAAGTTGCTTTATCACGACGAATATGTTGTTCACGTGCCTGAAGCGTTAACACAAATCCACGTTTTCCGTTTTCATCCGTTGTTTGACCAACAAGACGACCTGGTACTTTTCTTAACAGCTTATTTGTTACCGCAAAATAACCACAGTGTGGGCCACCAAATGCAGTTGGTATACCGAACGGCTGTGCATCACCGGCAACAATATCCGCACCAAATGCTCCTGGAGGTGTTAATGCTCCTAATGCAAGTGGGTTGGAAGAAACGATAAACATGCTTTTTCCTGTATGTGCAATTGGCTCTATGTCTTTTAATGACTCAATATGACCGAAAAAGTTTGGATACTGAACAATAACAGCTGCTACATCGTCATTCATCTCTTGTTGTAATGCTTCTAAGTCTGTTACACCGTTTTTCACGGGTACTTCAACAATTTCAATATACTGTCCTGCAGCATACGTTTTGATAACATCACGTGATTCAGGGTTAACTGCTTTTGAAACTAGTACTTTCTTTTTCTTTGTTTGACCTGCTGCAAGCATTGCTGCCTCAGCTAATGAAGTTCCTCCATCATACATAGAAGAATTGGCAACATCCATTCCTGTTAGCTCACAAATCATCGTTTGAAATTCGAAAATAGCTTGTAGCTCCCCTTGTGAAATTTCCGGTTGATAAGGTGTGTAAGCAGTATAAAATTCTGAACGAGAAATCACATGATCAACGATAATTGGCATGTAATGATCATAAACACCTGCACCTAAAAATGATGCATGACTGCGCAGATCCTTATTTTTTGCTGCAAGCTTTGTAAGTTCTTTTAGAAGCTCTGTTTCAGATTTTGCTTTTTTAATATTGTATTCTCCTTGAAAACGTACACTCTCAGGAATATCTTGAAAAAGCTCTTCAACAGAAGTAACACCAATTGCTCCAAGCATTTCCTGCTTATCTTGTTCCGTCATTGGTAAATAACGATGATTCATTACGTGTGAACCCCTCTCTTTTTTAGGTCATTACTTATTAGTTTTTAGGACGTTTATAAAAAGGTGTCGCAACGACAACGGCTTTTAATCGCTTTTTACGAACCTGAACTTCAACTTCTGTTCCTAGTTCAGTAAATTCTGTTTTTAATAGAGCCAATCCAATGTTTTTACCTAATGTTGGTGATTGAGTTCCTGTTGTTACCACACCAACCTCTTCGCCATTCACAAACACCTCATAGCCATGACGTGGAATTCCTTTTTCAATTAATTCAATTCCAACAAGCTTACGAGCTGCTCCGTTTTCTTTTTGATCTTTTAAAACAGCTTTTCCGTTAAAATCAGCTTCTTTATTCGTTTTAACCGCAAACCCAATGCCTGCTTCAATTGGTGTGATATCTTTTGAAAGCTCCTGACCGTATAAAGGAAGAGTTGCTTCAAAACGAAGGGTATCACGGGCACCAAGGCCACAAGGTAACACACCGTCTTCTTTTCCAGCTTCTAAAATATTCTCCCAAAGCGTTATAGCATCATTTGCCGCACAGTAAAGTTCGAAGCCATTTTCACCTGTATAGCCTGTTCTAGAAACTAATGCTTTTACACCAGCAACATTTACATCATCTTTAAATTTAAAAAACTTAATATCTGTTAAATCTGTATCTGTAAGAGTTTGAAGGACTTTTTCAGCAAATGGTCCTTGAAGAGCTAAAAGGGCTAAATCATCGGAAACATTTTTAATTGAAACATCACCGAAGAGATTCGTAGTTAGCCAATCCACATCTTTTTCAATGTTTGAGGCGTTGATAACTAGCAGATAGTCATGATCAGCTTTTTTATAAATAAGAAGATCATCGACTGTTCCGCCATCTTCATAGCACATCGCCGTGTATTGTGCACCACCATTTTTGAGCAAAGACACATCATTTGTAGCGATTTTTTGTAGAAAAGCTAAGCTATCTTCACCACGAACTTCCACCTCACCCATGTGAGACACATCGAAAAGCCCTGCTTTTGTACGAACAGCTTCATGTTCTTCTTTAATAGAAGAAAATTGAACTGGCAAGTCCCAGCCCCCAAAATCAATCGTTTTTGCACCGTAATTTTTATACACATCATATAAAGGTGTACGATATAGCTCTGTCATATGGATTGCTCCCTTCAAATCCTTAAAATTTGGCATCAAAAAAAGGACATAGTACTCCCATTTATAAAAATAGAAGTCTCTGTCCTTTTAACCTGAAAGTTTACCTTATGTAAAGCAGTACAAACTCGCACCTACATATGGCTTTCCCCTTTGGTAGTTTGTCTACATGACAAACACTCTCCAGAGTTGCGTCAAATAAGAGTTCTTTTGCCTGAGAGATTCACAGTTTGTTTGCTCCTTCGGCGCTATACTAAGTTATAGTCTCTCCCCTTATTCTCATCCGCTCATATTTTGTTGTAAAGTTGGTTATACTACTAAAACCTGTATTCATGACATTTAACATTTCACATTTCAATAAAGAATGAAAGCGTTAATCTAACTGAAAGATATGAAAATGATGAACTTTCTTACTAACATCCTACCATGAGGGAAGAGTTTCGACAATCACTTTTTAGCTTAACATTAAAATTATTTTCCATCACAATGTTCGTGTTTTCATTATATCAAAGTCATAATCTTGCATATATCCCTTTATGTTAATGAAATAGTGAACATTACAATAAGCACACAACACGAAAGGACTGTCTTTACGATGAATATAAAGACGAACTTCGATACAACCTGGCAGAAAGGCTTTTTTGAAAAACTAGATAGCGACGGACCTTGGTCGAACTGGGAGCTGTATAAGCTTGCTTATGAGGTTCAAAAAAATACAGCTGTACCAACCTTTGAAGGGCTGCAAGCACCTAATCACCTACCACACTTCACTCCTCTTCCCCACCAACTAGAGGTGGCTCAAAGAGTCGTTGAAAAAATGAACGGAAAAGCTATTCTAGCTGATGAAGTTGGTTTAGGAAAAACAATTGAAGCAGGATTAATTTTAAAAGAATATATGATTCGTGGACTAGTTAAAAAAGTGCTAATTTTAGTCCCTGCCTCCCTTGTTTCACAATGGGCCCGGGAATTAAATGAAAAGTTTTTTATTCCGGCAGTCGAGCAAAAGAAAAGCTATGTTTGGGAAGCATGTGATGTTGTTGTTTCATCAATTGACACAGCAAAACGTAGTCCCCATCGAGACATTGTTTATGAACAAAACTACGACTTAGTCATTATTGATGAAGCTCACAAGCTAAAAAATAATAAAACGAAAAACTATGAATTTGTTCAGAATCTAAAGAAAAAGTATTGCTTACTTTTAACCGCTACTCCCGTTCAAAACAGGGTTGAAGAGATTTTCAATCTTGTTTCACTGTTAAAACCAGGTCACCTTGGTAACGAAGCATACTTTACAGAGGTGTTCTCCGCTAAGGAGCGTTCTCTGGAGGATCATGAACATTTACGTGAATTAATTAACAAAGTAATGATTCGAAACCGTCGTGGAGACACCGGCATTGACTGGCCAAAACGGAATGTTGAAACAGTTCCGATTGAGTTTTCCGAAACCGAGCAAAACCTTTATGACACGATAACAGCTATAAAATCGTCTTCACAATATGCAGCAAATGCATTTTCGATCATGACACTCCAACGTGAAGCGTGCAGCAGTCGTGAAGCCGTTTATATGACTTTGAAAAAAATGTTGGATTTGCCGGAAGAAGAGGAAGCTGCTCTACCAAATGAGGTTATTAAAGATATTATGATGGCGATAGACGGTGTAACACAAAACTCAAAAGCTCTGAAAGTTGTAGAGTTAATCAAAGAAATTGACGATAAAGTTATTATCTTTACTGAATACCGTGCTACTCAGTTTTATTTACAATGGTTTCTACAACAAAACGGTATCAGCTCTGTTCCCTTCCGCGGAGGTTTTAAGCGAGGCAAAAAAGACTGGATGAAAGAACTATTCAAAAACCGTGTTCAAGTACTAATCGCAACCGAAGCCGGTGGTGAAGGGATTAACCTACAATTCTGTCATAATATTATTAACTATGATTTACCATGGAATCCAATGAGGCTGGAACAACGGATCGGACGTATCCACCGCTTAGGACAAGAACATGACGTAAACATCTACAATATGGCAACAAGAAACACTGTTGAAGAACATATCCTGACTCTTTTATATGACAAAATTAACTTATTTGAAAAAGTCATCGGAGATCTTGATGAAATTTTAACTCGACTAGAAATCAAAAACTTTGACGAGCATATTCAAGACATTATGATCAATTCAAAAAGTGATCGGGAAATGAAGATTAAGATGGAAAATTTAACATCCATTCTTGATTATGCCCAACACTCACAAGAACAACGAAAAGCGGCTAGTGGTGACAAATAAATTTTTCTGAAAGGTGGCGAAAAGCATGCAACAAGAGCAAATTCACAGCTATTTAGAAAGCTTCTTCACAGCCAATTCCTGTGACATCATTGAAAAAGGCCAAGGCTACATGACCGTTCAGCTAACCATTGAAATGGACAAGGAATTAATGAACCGCCCTTTCTACTGGCATTACCTTGAAAAAACTAACGGTGTTCCAAACCCGATGAAGCTCACACTGATCACAGACCAAAATCGTGCTCCAAGTGATCTTAAAGGCGAGGTCATGCACTTCGGTGCCCCCCGCCTTCACCAAATTTTTCGTTCGACAACAAATTTAGGTAGCTATATCCGACTTTTTGAGCAGGTCAAAGAACCAGGTGGAAACATCCCACTACACCCTTGGATTGGTGTTAACATTATAGTTTCCTATCAGTGTGACATGAAAAAAGATCAGCTCTATTCGATTGGATTACATTTGGTAAGTGGGACTTTAGTAGAAAACTTTCAAGAAAAACTTGAGAAATTGGAGCTAACACCGAAGATCCCAGACCTTTGTTTTACCATGACACCGTTAATCAAACCCCAAAGTGGACTTAAACGGATTGAGCAGTTTATTATGCAATCTATTCATGAACAAGATCATTCCTGGGCGGATAAAGCACGCGAAAGATGGAATGAGGATTTGAAGCTTTTGGATCATTTTTATGAAGATATGGATGAGAAGCCCGATTGTTATGAGGTGGAAAAGGAAGCGTTGAGGGAGCTTTATGAACCGCAGATCAATATTTCGGTCCAAAATGGAGGGGTTTTTTATTTGACTCCGCAGGGGATATTTAAATAGTATTACGAAATGACAATCGGTACCGATTGTCATTTTTTGTAAAAAAGTAAATTTTGTTCGACAAAAATTCAATTTTAGACACGACTTCTTATATTAATAATATGTAAACAAAAACCCCTTAACATATTATAACCCCCCCTAAACAGACAACAAATCAGGACTAATTACCCGTTTAATATTACAGTAAAATTAAAAAAACCATCAATTAAAGAAATTTTTCCTTATCGACACCATTCTGCACACTTTCTAAAAATTCCCTTTTATAATAAGAATAGTTAATAAGACAGACATTTTTCAAGGACTTTTGCAACGTTAGGTTAGTCATTCAGTGACAATATAATCAGTTCAAAGGCAAACCTATTGAAAAATAGGGACGCAAAGTCACAGATCTTCAGTATTAAAAACTAAGATGGCTGGGCTGCCTGGAATACAGGAGTATTTTAGGAGGATGAGATAGTTGAATAATGAAACGATACACAATCTTATTAAAGACAGACAGCTTGACCACGAATGGGTTGAATTAATTTTAGAAGCATTGGAAATTGGTATTAGTGTAGAAGAAATTAAAGAATTCTTTATTAAGATGGGAAGTCCTGCTGTTTAACTCATTCTTACATAAAATTTTTTTAGAAAACCGTTCTCCATATCAAACAAATCCCTTCTTTATATGTTATAATAGCATTATTAAAGGAAGGTGACTTGACGTGATTGGCCCACGAATTAAAAAATATAGAACCCAAAAAAACCTATCATTATCCGAACTAGCAGAACGAGCAGGAGTTGCAAAATCATATTTAAGTTCGATTGAGCGCAATCTCCAGTCAAATCCTTCTGTTCAGTTTCTGGAAAAGGTGTCATCTGTACTCGGTGTATCGGTAAATACCCTCCTAAATGAACAAAATGAAACGGATCCCGAAGAACTTGACTTAGAATGGACAAAACTTGTTCAAGATGCGATGAAATCCGGTGTGTCTAAAGAACAGTTTAAGGAATTTTTGGAGTTTAACAAGTGGAGACTTCAGAATGATCCTGATAAATGAGGGCATGGTTGGTGGCTTAGGCTGCTGATTGTGCTTTTTTGTTTTTATGTTGTTTGTTATAGTGAACGAAAAATATATCCTTCTTTTCTATAATTCCATCCTTTCTACAGAATATACTTGTCGAAAATTAGGACTTTTCTTTTAGTAATTAGATATATATAATGTTATTGAGAACAACAAAGTGTATAACGAACTATAACAAGCAGATTTCATCACTCTGTTTGTTCTTTATAAAGAATAAACAGGAGGTGAGAAATAAATGACCCTAAAAACAAGTGATAATCGTCCGTTGGTTTTGGACCATCAGGCGATTCGGTTTGAGACTGCTCAGAGTTGGAATCCTGGAAAAGGTAATACGAACCATCCCGGAACAGGAAATGATGGAGTAAACTGGCCAGGAAATAATCCAAATCCTACTCCAGGAGGGGCTGGAGCACCTGGTAAAGGTGCTGAGAATAGACGTAAGTAATATCAATCTTTTCAGGAGGTCTTCTTCTTTGACCTCCTATTTGGGAAATGAGGAAAAGTTAAAATGTATTACTCACATATAAAAATAGCAGAACACAAACTGGTAGTTTCTAGTTATTCAACTAAAATAGTAAACTTAGTTAAGGAAAATTTTATGGATGAAATTAATGAAGATATTAAACCAAATCTCTCAGTCCATATAGATGATGGATACGGGATTCCATTCAATGGGTATGAAGTATCCATTACCAAAACCAAAGAATACATTTCTTTTAAGCGTTCTGACTACATTATCCGCATAGATAATTTATACAGAAACGCAATGATCTGGGTACATGATGAACTTGCTTTAAAACATGCTTTAATGAATTTGTATAGCTCTTTTATCGTCTATCATAATTGGGGAAT
The DNA here is from genome assembly GCF_003667825.1 of Metabacillus litoralis. Taxonomy (NCBI): domain Bacteria; kingdom Bacillati; phylum Bacillota; class Bacilli; order Caryophanales; family Bacillaceae; genus Metabacillus; species Metabacillus litoralis. Next base: position 2,452,998 of record NZ_CP033043.1, read on the forward strand.
CCTACTTCATTCTTCTTGTGTTATTGATAACGACAATGCACATATTTTTTCCGGACATTCTGGTGCGGGGAAATCTACAGCTGCAAGACTTTCTTCACCAAGGGAATTATTATCTGATGAGGCATCTATTATTAAAATTTCCCCTGACAGTGTAACTGTCTTCGATTCCCCTTTTAGAAGTGAATTAAATAGTAAATGCATAAATACATCATTTGAGTTAGGGAGTATTCAACTACTACATCAATCTCTAAAGAATAAAAGAGAACAAATACAAAAATCAAACAGCATGCTACATTTAATGGACAAAGTCTTTTATTGGGATGATTCTCCCAAGGAGACTACTAAAATCTTTCATTTGCTCCATTACCTAGTACACCAAGTACCAATCTATGACCTCCATTTTCAAAAAAACAATACCTTTTGGGAGATGATCTCATAATGACACAGTATATCAAAAAAAGTGATTATGAAGCTGTTCAGCTTGATGATCAGTGGATTATATTAAATACAGACCAATTTACAGTAACAAAATTAAATGATTTGGGTGGATATTGCTGGTCTTTACTTGACTCACCTCAAACTGTTGAAAGGATGACGCAATTGATTGAGGAAAAATATATTTTAGATAATAACTCCCTTTCTTCTAGTATACAAGAATTTCTACAAGAGTTAATAGAATATGGATTGGTCCAACATGCAGTTTAATCAAGATACTGTCGAGTTATTACTAATAACTATAAAAAAATACGGTTGGATAGATCTACCCTCGTATGGTACTAGCATGTACCCTTACATAAAAAAAGGAAACATATGTCGATTTGTTCATTTTGATGAAATGAACGTTAAAAAAGGAGACATTTTACTTTATCATACAAACTCTGGTCAATTAATAGCCCATCGATTACTTTCTGTTCTAAAACAAGATAATAATCAGAAACAATTTGTTTTAAAAGGTGATACAAATCTATGTACAGATGAGCCTATTAATCAAAATCAAATAATAGGTAAGCTCATCACAATCCAAACTACAAAAAGTAAGAAATACACAAATAAGTTCCCCTCCATTGCCTGGAGCAAGTTCATATTATCTTTTCCAATTGTTTCAAGGCTACTAAGATACTATCTGTCAGTAGAATATCAATACAAAAATCGTTCGGGAGTCTCTACATGATAACTGATAAACTATCATCTATCTTAAAGGAAATAAATTTAAAAGGAATCAAGAGAACCTTTCAGTTATTAGGTCCATATATCCTTTCTAGCTGGAAATCGTATACTGGACTTATCGTTATTTTATTCGCAGATATTTTTTTAACTATCGGTTTTGCTTGGTTCTTTGGAACAATTACAGATGCAGCAGTATCTGGGGAATTCGATAAAATTAAATCCTTACTGCTTGTTGTATCAATCCTAATTGTTAGCAGCCAAATAGTTACCTTTTTTAATACCTATTTAGAATCCTATGTAACAAGTAAAATAAAAAGAGATCTAAAGGAATATGTCCTAAAACAAATTATGTTGTTACCCACTAGTAAACTGTCAAAAATCCGTACTGGTGAACTAATGACTCATTTTACAAATGACATTAATTGTATTGATGGTGTAATTGGTAGTAACCTTATATACCTTATTCAACTTCCACTAATATCAATAGCTGTGTTTATTTATATGCTCCAAATTAATTGGCAATTATCAGTGCTTAGCCTTTTTATCATCCCCATCGCAATAGTCGCTGGTGGGATTTTTGGTATTCTTATTAGAAATAATAGTCGAACAATTTACAATAAAATAGGTGATATAAATAGTCAGCTCAATGAAACATTTCAAGGAATACCAATTATCCGCTCATTTCTTATTGAACGATTGTTTTTAAGGAAATTTTATGATCAAAACCACTCTTTGTTTGACTTAGAGATGAAAAACGCTAAACTACGTGGGACCTTTTATGTTGTTGGTGGTCTGATTTCGTCTATTACTTACATTATAAGCCTTTGTTTAGGAGCTTTTTTTGTATCTAATGGACAAATCACAGTTGGTTCTCTTCTAACTTTCGTAACCCTAATGCAACATCTAATTAGTCCTCTTACAGGGCTTGCAGGCTTATGGGGAAGCTTTCAAAGCTCAGCATCTGCTGTTGAACGGATCTCAAATGTACTCGATATTCAACCAATAAATAAAGAGCTCCCTACCTATGTTGATTCAGTTAAAATACCTAAAACTATACAGTTTAGTCATATTTCTTTCTCATATGAACAAGAAATGCAGATTTTTAATTCACTAAACTTAACGATCCAAACTGGAAAGGTTATTGCATTTGTAGGTCCTAGTGGTGCAGGAAAAACAACATTATTTCACTTACTTCAAGGATTTTATCAGCCACAATCCGGGCAAATTTTAATGGATAACACTCCCATAGATCAACTATCTTCCTCTCACCTCAGAAGTACTTTTGCTCATGTCGCACAAGATACTTTTTTATTTAGCGGCACTATTAAAGATAACCTATTACTCGCTCGACCAAACATTAGCGAATTAGAAATGATCAATGCTGCGATAGCTGCTAATATCCATGACTTCATTATGTCACTACCCGAACAATACAACACTGAAATTGGTGAACGTGGAGTAAGACTTTCCGGAGGACAAAAACAAAGAATTTCTATTGCCAGGGCAATATTAAAGGATGCTCCAATTCTATTACTTGATGAAGCTACATCTGCTTTGGATAGCGAGTCAGAGTTTAAGGTGAAAGAAGCATTGGAAAGATTGATGAAGAAAAAAACGACTTTAGTCATTGCCCATCGTTTATCAACAATACAACATGCTGATGTAATTGTTGTTCTTGATAACGGTGAAATCGTTCAACTTGGTACACATGAAGAGTTAATGCTGCAACCTGGCTTATACAGAAGACTAACAGAGACTCAATCTTTAGCACAGGAAATATATAAAGAGAACAGCGCTATATCTATATGACAGAAGGAGGTGCATAAATGTGATTAAAAAATTTATTGAAGATCTTTATTATGAATCTTCTCTCCCACTCAATTATAGTAATAAGGAATATAAAGAACTAAAAGCAGATATAATCCATTTCAATCTAGAACCCACATTTCTTTCAATGTTAAAACATAATAATATAATAGATACGATACCAATAAATCTCAAAGACATGCTGCTTAAAAAGTACAATCAACAGTTCATCCAAAATTTACTCATTAAGAACCAAACCCAAATGATACTGTCCGCATTTGAAGAAAACAATATTTTTGTGATCCCACTTAAAGGTCCTTTCTTCTCTGAAAAATACTTTAATGACTTTGCTGCAAGATCATCATCAGATATTGATATCCTTATTAAGGAAGATCAAATTGATGAAACGATAGCGTGTATAAAAAAACTGGGATTCATTGTTGAGGAAAATAATGATGAAGAGCATTTCCATCGTACATTCAGTAAAACACTTCCAGGATCAACTATTCCACTGTTAATAGAAATTCATTGGAATATAGTAAGAGAAAACACCTCGGCCCTATCTATTGATGAGTTATGGAACCAGTCTATACCAATAGAAAATTATCAATTTGTATTAGAACTATCTACAATTCATGCATTTTACTTCATCATTTTACATGCTTGGCGTCATAACTTAGACTCACTAAAGCATTTTCTAGACATCATTCAAATGATTAAAATTCATGGTAATGATTTAAATTACGAATCACTTTTTAAAATAGCCAAAAAACATAAAACACTCAAACGAGTTATACGAACACTATCAATCGTATATCAGCAGTTCCCCTTTCTAAATAATATATTGAAGCTGCCAATTACAAAACAATATGGATCATTATGGCAATACGAATGGATTCGGGAAGGGAAAATAGATAAAAAGAAGATATATTTAGATTTTATAGACTATCAGTTTAGAAGTTATGATACCTTTTCACATCGACTCATTGCGTTGCTTGAGTGGCTTTTTCCTTCTAAATTTGGATTGGAAGGAGAACTGAAGGGTAATAAAATGAGTTATTTGAGATTATTTAAACAAAGAGGGAAAGGAATACTTTCGTCTATATCAATAAAAAGTAAAATTTAAAGGAAAGGATTAAACATGATAGTCATGTTGACCTTTCCTTTTTATGTAATTTTGTCTGACCTACATATAATATCCTAAAATAATTCGATTTTCTAAATTTTATAAGAAACCTTGGACCTTGACATTTCTTTAAAATCATAGTGCATTTGATTGTTATTAAAAAAGGATAATTCTGGTTTATTACTTGCAATAATTGCTTTCATTTTGGTTAAGTCAGAATTACAAGTTGGACACAACCATTCCCCTATTTTACAACTGCTGTAAGACGAGCGATAACATCGATTACAATGTTTTTTATACATATCGAGGTCTCCTATTTAAATTAATTTTAGTTCTCAATAAAGAACAACTCAACAGAACAATAAATATAAATCCTCAATTCCAACTCATACAATTCTTATTAGAAAACACATATTTACACTTAATAAATGGAATTAATTATCCAATAAACATGTATAAACATCACGAAGGTATATAGAGTAACTCCTACAATAGAGATTGACTTCATTACTTTATGGTTAGGTATTTTCTGATAATAGCAAAGTGTACACAACATTATTGATAAAAGCGACTTAACAATCAGAAAATAAATCGGTTCTGCTTCATAAAGTATTCTCATTAAAGCATTAGCCTCTTCAATAAGATTTAGTTTGAGTCCAATATACGTGAGTAATCCGTCTACTAAATTGAGCAATGCTAAAAAGTAGCAAATACGTTTCACAAACTTATCTCCTCTATTTTTTAAATGACTTCTATTTCGGACTACCGTAACACACAACTAAGAAATGTGCCCTTCTTTCATCCTTATTTTTTTTGGTAATCCTTGCCTTTTTGACTCATTCTCTTTTTAGTGTCAAAACATTTATTTCTGGTGTATTCAAAAATCGAAAGCTTAATAACGGAATCGTATTACTACTTCCTAACCCTGCACTTACATATTGTTTTGTATCTCTATATTCCCATAACCCTTTCACTCGGTTCTGTGGGGGAAATAAACCATTTCTTTCATACCATGCTTCCGGAACAAATAAGGCTCCTACAAACGGGAGTCGTATTTGACCTCCATGATAATGACCTGCCATGATAAGATCGTAATTTCTAAAAATTTGTGCTGGATTTTCCATTATTTGATCAATTCTAGCATCTACTACTGGATAGTGACTTAATGCAATTAGCACGTTTGAGTTATTTTCATTTTTTAGTGAATCCATTTCAGTTAATAAATGCTTAATATCTTTAACACTTGTTGTAGGCTCACCATAATTAGGAATTTCTGACTTAGAGGTTGGGGTTAAAATTGAAAACTCAAAGTTTACAAATTCAACAGAAGCTCCATCTTTATTAATCATGTAAATTGAATTTAATAGCTTTACTCCTCTTTGCTCAAGTCCTAATATAAAAGGATTTTTTGACATAGATCCATTTACATTGACATATGGGTCTGTGTTACCTGGAACAAATAAGACATGTTCTTTATTATAAATGCCATCTAAAATTTTATATGTAGCTGAGTAGTTGGTACTTTCCTGATCTTTAAGATAATCACCTGTTAATGCCAAAATATCGTAATTAATTGAGTTTATCTTTTTAATTAAGTTTTCTTGATTTTGACCAAATTCTTTTTCATGTAAATCTGAGATTTGTAAGATCTTGAAACCTTCAAGTTCATTTGGTAAGTCTTCAACTAGGATATCTTCTTCTAAAATAGCCACTCTATTGTTATCCCATATTGTATAGATGACCATGATGATTAGAAAAGTTAAAATAAGGATGAAGAGTTTTTTAAACTTAATCATTGCTACCTCTCCAATTTTTATATCGAGATAAAATATAGGTAAGCTATCATGGTTTGTGAGTGATTTTATACTGATATCACTTGATTTTTATGTAACCAAGTTTTCTTCCTATATACTTGTAGTTGCCTAAACTCCCAAGAAGAGTAGAACGAACAATGTCTCATTCAACATCGACTGTCAAATAAGTTCAGTTCCATACTTCCTAGGATATTACATGCTTTCTTTTTTTCCTCCAAAACACAATAAAAGGCCTTAGAGGAAAATATAAAAAGTGAAATAGTTTTGGTAAAGGAAATACTTCTGCATCTTCTGCAAAAGGATGAACAATACTTAAAATATACATGAGCTTTTGTCTTTTCGTCATGAGAGAAAATAAGTGATGAGAGTGATAGCTAAACACTTCTTTAGGAACTGGATCTGTATGAAGATTAACCATCCTCTCCAAGTAAAATATCGCATCTTGTGCAAGTGCTTTGGCACGTTTGTTTTTTATTAATGCTTTCATTGGTTCTTTGATTTTTGTATTGAAAAGCTTACTTGATAATATAAGAGCCTGTGCACCAGCATTATAAGATTGATATTTACGGAGTAACTTGTTCACCTCAATCCAATCAACCGATTGTTCCGCCAATCTATGAATGTCAAATAACCAACGAATTCGTGACCAGCCATGTCTTGCCCCATGTACAACTAGAAATACAAATAAGTCTTCTTTTCCCAGCATATAAACTGGATAGCTTGTTAACTTACTCTTTACTCTCCTACTCCACAATTCTTGAAACTTTGGTTCTACCCCAGGACCTGGATGTAACCTCCAATGAATTTCTATCTTTAACTTTTTCTGTGGATGAAAAAAAGTAACATGATGATGTCTCCATTTCCAGTCATTTAAAACTGACTTAAAGTAATCATCTTTTACATAGCCAATATTAACTAGGATTTCTTCTGCTCTAGTAAGATGCTCAATTGGTATTATGAAATCAAGGTCACTCGATGTTCTAAATGAAACATCACCATATAACTCATGAGCAATTATTGGACCTTTAAGGAAGATAAGTGGCATTTTAGCCTCGGTAAAAAAACGGCTTATGTTCTCCATTTCTGCTGTTAAAAACAGCATTTTAAATGTGTTTTGTTTGTATAGATATGATAGTTGCTCAATGATTTGTTTTGGAATTACTCCTCCATCGTATTTTTTAAAGAGTGGATATACTAGAGGAAATACTCTGTGGTGAATAACTTGTTGAATAAAAAGATCCCAATCTATATCAGAATACAGCTCATCATTAACATTACTTGTTCTCAGCAACTTAAGAATAACTTTTAATTCTTGTGGGACATTTGCTAAATCCAATTTTTGATTGTCATTCATATTATTTCCCCTCCTTCTTTTAGCAAATCCCCCTATTATTTCTCATTTCATAAGTGTTTTATATCCTAAAATTATGACTCTAATATTAACAAACCATCATCATTTAATAGATTGATAAATTCCATTACCTGCTCCTCACATTCTGACCGTTCAACATCATATTCTAGAAGTAATCTATCTATTATTTTTGAAATGGAAATTGGTTCTTTCATTAAATCCCATATAACTCCACCAGTCCCACCTAGATTATAATATTTACCATTTTCTAAATTTAACATTACCTTTTCTCCATCCATATCACTTTCAATATTTCCTTCTCTCTGTTGAGCAATATGACTTATTAAAATTTTCTGAGTTTTAATCATAAATAACTTCCTCCCTTTTAGATGTTGTAATTTTTGTTCTTTTTAAAATAATTTGACTATTTTGTCTATCTGTTCAACATGGCTCTCATTTTTTGTCGAAATTAAAAGTACATGAAATAGTTATAAAAGTAATACATTCAGTAGTTATAACATGTTAATTTAATTTGCAATTTTTAGTTGATTTCCTAATAACTCACTGAATAATCCCTTTTCATCATTAGCGAGATCATCATATCCCCCAGATTGAACAATCTTACCATTCTCTATTACAAGAATTTGGTCTGCATTTCTAATGGTTGATAGTCTATGGGCAATAACAATAACCGTCATACTACCTTTTAACTGTTCGATTGCATGTTTGATTTTCATTTCATTTACTGAATCTAAAGCACTTGTTGCTTCATCTAGTATTAATATAGAAGGTTTCTTTAAGATTGCACGTGCTAAAACAATTCGTTGTCTTTCTCCACCAGATAACTTAATTCCTCGGTCCCCAATTAATGTATCGAGTCCGTTAGGTAAGTTCCTCACAAATTCAGCAGCTGAAGAAAAATCCATTGCTTCCCATAATTCTTCTTCGCTAGAATCTGGTTTTATCATTAATAAATTATCACGTATAGTTCCATGGAATAGAAAAGGATCTTGAGGCACGTAACTTATCGAGTTTCTCAGTGATAACAAGTCACTATTTGAGAGTTTTTTATTATCAATTAATATGGTGCCAGATTCAGGTTTTAGAAAACCCATTAATATATCAATAAGTGTACTTTTCCCTGCACCTGATTTGCCAACAATAGCTGTCATTTGGTTTACTCTGATTTTCAAATTAATTTCCTCGAGTATATACTTAGTAGATTCATCGTTATAGCGAAAAAAAACGTTTGAACACTCCAATGAATCATTAATATTAATTTTATCAATTCTTTTCTCCTTGATGCTTACAAGACCACCTAAGTCCTGAGATTTATTGCTAGATTCTTGAAGCTCCATAATTTTCTCAACAGCAGGCATGGCAGATGATATGTTTTCTAAATTTGATTGTATACCTGTGAAACGAGGCCATAAACGAGTAAAAATCATAATAATCAATAACATTAATGCTCCATCACTCTGAAAAAAATTAAAAGATATATAAATAAATAAAGCAATCATCATAGTGGAAAATAGCTTATAAGTCAGTTTTGAATTACTGCGAACTTTTGCGCTTTCATATCTTTCATTTGCAACAAGATCAGACCAAGTGGATAACCATCTATATTGTGAAGCCTCTAATAAGTTACTTTTAATATCTTTAACACCATTAAAATGATCTGAAATTCCTGCTAAATATCTTTGAGATAATTCATTCATTACCTTCCCTAATTCCCTGGACCTTCTAAAAAAACTTTTAGATAAGAAGGTTATAATCAATCCACAACATAAAACAAAAAGTGTCATCTTAACAGAGACAAACAATGCAATTACAATTTGAATTACTGTGAAAACAAGGGAGGCTAAAAATTGTAATAATAAAAATGTGCTGTTCGTTACTCTTCCAAGTTCAGAAGTAAGAGAATTGACTAAATCTGACTTTCTTCTTTTGGTGAAAAATTCCCAATCCGCCTTCAACAAAGAGCAATAAAGATCTAATCGAATATGATTTATAAAACCAGTATGAATTCTTATTTCTCTTAATCCTATATTTCTAGAAAGGAGGGCCTGACTTGATACCAAGATTACATAGAAAAATAAAATGATAAGTAAGGCTTGTTCTGTCGGGATATTTTCTAGAAAATTAAATACTTGAATACCTGGTATATCATTTATACTTATCTCGACAATCCCAATTGCACTTAATAATGGTATAAGCAATAAGATTCCAGCACTTTCTAAAAGCCCCATTAACATACTTCCAAATAGATTGATATATAGTATTTTCCCTGAATAGTTATGAAGTTTTCTTAAGAAAACTAATAATGGTGATAGTTTCATCTTATTTTCCACCCACAAGATTTGTCATTTTCGCAAATTTACCAGTGACCGTGAATCTATACATCTCCTCATAACCGGTCACATACATTGAACCACTCCTTAACCAAGCATGAGCAATCATTTTACCATTCTCATCTGTACCTGTTCCTAAATAAAGGGTACTATCTATGTTACGTCTTTCTAGCATCTTTAGTGCTGCAATAGCCCTAACTAAGCATTTACTTTCCCAAAAGGTATACTTACTCATAACTTGAATTGAATGTCGAATATGTTTCAATTTACTATTATGACTTTCTGTATCCTCTACTTTTGTTTCCTTCATATATACACCGAGAGAGAGCGCTAATTTTGAAAATGGGAGATACATTAGTTGAAACCGAGCCCACCCTAGATAAAGGAAGGCTTCTATTAATAAACCTATTGTCGTTAAGTCCAAACTCATAAGAACCTTAAATTTTCCTATCATATATTTCACCTATTTACTATTATTTCATTTTGAGTATTAGTATTGTTTCCTGAACTATTAATTTCTGTTAGTATCTTCTCAACAATCTGGAAAGCAGAGAATCCTGTTTCTGGCCTTTTAATTTGATAAAAAGGAAGACGCTCTGCTAATAAAGTGGATTTAATAAAATGCCATTTAGTTAAATTTAGTTTAGGAATAAGAAATTGGCGATATGTATGTGTAAAGAGTTTCTGCAGTAAATCAAGTCCATGTATAGGATGGATAGAAATTGAATCACCATTCGTTTTAACTAGTTCAAAAATTCCACCTAGAGGAAGCTGTGTTGTATGGAAATTTTTTATTACCGGCTTACAAAATTTACTTTCCCTTCCATAAATCGGTCTCAGTTTTTCGTTACTAATACCAAAAGCGTCGAGGCTTTGCTGCCAAAGCTTTTGCTGTGGATAAGAAGGGATTACGATTGGAAGATTTTCCTTTGAAAACTTGACTGCTATAACATCATCACTTAACAATTGATATCCCCTTTCCATAAAAGCTGAAGCAAGTGTGGATTTTCCGGCTCCTGAGTCACCTATAATGGCAAAAGCTTTACCATCTATTACAATAGCACTACCATGTAAAGGATAAATACCTCTCTGAAGCAGCAAAGCCCCGAAGCTAGAGCCTAATAAATATAATCGAATAATATCCTGGTTAGCTCCTTCAAAAGGAGAAACTGTTATCTCCTTACCATCTTTAACTTGGAAAATCGCAATCTCAGGTACCATAAATGTAACAGTTTGATTTTCTACCAAAAACTCAAAGGGTCTACTTTTAAAACAATTTTTAAGGCTTGTGTTTATCTTAATTTCAATATCAGCAGCTTCAGAATATCTCCGTTGTATTAGCTCTTGCAAAATAATCTCACTCTTAATAGTTAGACCAAATGCTTTATACATGTTATATTTAGTAGTTTCCAAAATTCTCACTCCAAATAAAATTCAATTATATAAGGGAGAAGCCCTTACACAGGTGTATAAGAGCCTTTAACCATGTTAATTTCAACCTTAGCTTTCATGATGTGGTACTAATTTGCCATCAGGCTTTCTTCTTGTTTGGTCACCATTATAAGCTTCATCGTGTTCTGGCTCATCGTAAGTAGCAGCTTCAGTCATATTTATGTTAAGAAACTCGAACTTAGGCTGTGCCCATGCTTTTTTCGTCAAATTATTCACCTCCCTTCATTATTAATGAAACGGTAAAGGACAAGGCTATCCATTAATATCTTTAGATGCCTTGAATACGCATGTTGAGGTTTGACAGGCTCATGTAAGCATTCTTGAGCATCTAGTAATTTCTCTTCATTAACAATCTCCATAAATGCCTTATCGTTACACATGGTTGAAACCTCATATGTAAAATCATTCCATCTCGGGATAATACGGTGCACCCAATCCACACCTTGAACCCCTCTAACTCTCATATTTAGACGAACATTATCAGGTAAATAGTTTTCAGTTGCTCTTCTAATCAAGGCACGATTCAGCCCATTTTGAACATATTGCTCGTGTGGTATTGACATACAAAACCTTATTACTCTTAAATCATTGGTCGGATCTCGTTTCCAAACTGAGTAATGTAAAGACAATTTTGCTGCAAGTGAATTACTAGCATTCCACTGGAATAACTGTTCAAAATGTTGTTTACGAAGAGCAACTGAGTCTTTTATTAAAGATTGCCCTGTTTTGTCAATTTCATATAGGTTCCTCAGCTTATCATATACACGAGTCCGATTTGCAAATTCCTGATTAATAAGTGGCGTATGAGTAGTTGATAAATTAGAATTTCTTTGTAATATTGGAAAAGCTTGATTTAGAACTGACGACAATATGGTTTTCCGTCCAGAGCCAACATTATTACTAAATGACTTTACCTCCGATAAAAGTCGAACCCACTTAAATCGTTTTAGTAGCTGAGCATAGAATGGAAAGGCATCTCCCCAAGAGATTGAAAGATTGCCTCGACCACCATTAAGTAGTATTCCAATATCCATTTTGTTAGCTTGTTCAAACATTCCTTTTAACCAAAAAGAATTAACATAAAACTTATAGGGTGTTTCCATATGACTCATCACACTATCAATTTCTGAATATGAATCCCTTCCCTCAAAGTCAAAATAGTGATCTTTTAATCCCCCTATATAATTTACAGTCGATTTAATATATGGTTTTTCATTTGCTACTAAGTGTTTAGGAGTATAATCAGTAAAATCACTAGGCGGTATGTAACTAAAAGTATGTAATTGTTTATTTTGTTTTTTTAATTCTCTTGCAGCGAAGCTAACGATAGAACCTGAATCAAGCCCACCACTTAACTGTGCTCCAACTGTCTTATAAGTTCTTATTCGAGAAGAAACAGCCTGTTGAAACACTTCTTGAAAAGCTTCGATATATTCATTATTAGAAAGGTTCTGAAGAGAACTTTCCCATTTTAAATACTTATATTGCTTTAATGAAACTTTCCCATTTTGTACTGTTATACTATGCGCAGGAGGTAATTGTTTGATTTCCTTATAGGGAGTAATGGATGTATCAGCCACATCTACCATTCCAGCAATGACTAGGAATTCAGCTATCCATTCTTGGTTCAATACACTACTAATATATGGAAGACTTAATAAAGGTTTAATAGTTGTGCAAAAGGTAAACTGTGTGAGGTCGCTATTGTAGTAGAGTGTCCTGCCTCCAGAGAAGTCTCTAGCACCGAATAACTTTTGCCTTTTTTCATCCCAAATCACAAAAGCAAAGTCACCAACTAAATATTCAGGACAATCGTCTCCCCATTTTTTATATGCTTGGAGAATTAAATAACTATCTGGGATCGTTTTTCTTTTATTTTCACTTATTTGAAGTTTCTCAAAAAGTTCTACCCTATTATCGATAATCGCATCTGAGGTTATGACCATTCCCTGTTCTACATCATAAAATGGTAGCATTTCATCTACTGATTCTGGAGTAATCCACTGTGCATGGCAACCAAGAAATACTTCATCTTTTATCCACACCTGAGTGTCATCAGCTGGAAAATGTAATAACGAATCCATTATCCTTTTGTAGTGATCTGTGTTTATTGGTTCTTTATTCATTTGATAAATACCAGCTATTGCACTCATAAAGCCCTCCAGCTTATTCTTATTTAAGAACTACTAATGACAAAAAAGGTGTTTACTATAGAAAAATCAACTAATAATCTCGTAAATCAAAACATATTCGTTCTTTAAAAAGAACGTCATAACACAAAAGTAACACTGCTTAAATTAAGTGTCAATACCTATTCGTTTCATATTTATTTAATAAACCTTAATCACTTCTTTGTATTTTAAAATTAATATATTTATTTAATATTACCCCTAATGGCAGTGCAAAAATAGTTAACAATTTTTGAGGAGATTGCATTGTTAGACTCCTACTCTCTGTAAATAAACTACAAGACACATAATGCACTGCCTGCTTAAACTTAAAAGTTAAAGAAGTATTAGGCAACTTCATCATTTCCATACGATAAAATCTAAAACCGTTTGCACTATTTCTATATTGTCGGAAGATATTCATAGATGATCCATCAGGTAGATACTCAACTACACATAGTGGTTCATTTAGCAGTAGCAATTCACATTCAAGATCTAGCATAAAATATTTATATGACAAGGGGACTAATTTTTCATTAGGAAACACTGGATAAGGAAACTTCTTTGATAGCTCTGTTCGATATACAATCTTTTTATCACCTTTAACCCCTTTTTTTTGATATAGGTTAAATAAGGTTGATTTCTTCAGCTCTGCTGGTAATTTTGTCCCGATAATGTCACCATTACTTTTGCAATCGAGCCCTATCATACCTCCTACTTCATTACTACCATGTTTTCTCCAAAATGAGATAATCTTTTCAATAGCATCATCTGGCATATAATCATCGCTATCAATACAAACATTTAATTCTGTATCTATTAAGCTATACGCAGTATTATGAGCACCATGCATCCCTTGGTTTTCCTGCTTAAAATAACTGATTGAAATATCATTATCCTTGATCCAACTGTTAACTAGTTCTTCAGTGTTATCAGACGATCCATCATCAATAATTAACCATATAAACTCCTTATTTGTTTGCCTTTTAAGGCTTTCATAACACTGATGAAGAATATATCCACGATTAAATGTAGGTGTAAAAACTGTTAAAATTGGCAAGAAAATCACCTCGTTTTTGACAGATAAAAGTCTTGCAGCCAGCTTGTTGTGCTTTTAATATCATAGCCCCGTTCTCTAATCTGGTTTATTTTAATTTTATTTAGCTCTCTTTGTTTAGGATTTAGATCCCTCAGCTCAGAGACCCACAAATCAATATTTTCAATGTTTAAATATTTAATTAATCCTAATCCTAGGTCCACTTCAGCTGTAATTTTATTTGAAATTACACAAGGTACACCTGCTGCCTGTGCCTCAATAAGTGTCACAGGTAAACCTTCGTGCAAAGAAGGAAATAAAAATACATCAAATGCTTGAAGTAATTGGTTTATATCACTTCTAACACCTAAAAATTTAATATTTTCATGTATATTTAATATTTTTGCTTTATTTTCAATTTCATCTCTTAGGAAACCGTCACCACATAACAACAAGATAGCATTAGGTCTTCTTTTTAAAACATCAGCAAAAACCTCAATTAAAAACTGATGATTTTTCTGCTTCGTAAATCGTCCTATATGACCAATGACTAATTGTGAATCATGAATTCCTAGCTCATTCCTTTTCATCTTTCTTACATCTGGAGAATAATGAAAAGTCTCCACTTCTATTCCATTGTTAAGTAGCTTTACATCATTTGATTTACTTCTAAATAGCCATTTAGCAGCAGCTTCTGAACAAGCAAAATTAAAGTCTGAGTTCGACCGAATATATAAACCGGAATACCATTTATACGACTGAGCCAGAAAACTTCCTTCTCCACCTGTGTTATGACTATGGGTTATACAGTATTTCACTCCAAATTTTTTGGCTGACCGTACCACTAATCCACTCATTTTATTTAAATGTGTATGTACGATCTTATAATTACTATATTTTGAGAAGAAATTGTTCAAGGCCTTAATATAACCAAAATGACCTGCTTCACTAACATATGGGATTCTATGAACAATTCCACCGAGTTGTTTAATTTCTGAATCAAAAACCCCTTCTTTACAAGTTAAAAAATCAAATTGCACTTTTGACCGGTCGATATTTCTATATAAATTCATGATGAGTGTCTCTGCCCCACCTCTGTTCATATTGACTACTACATGTAGAATTCTAATAGGTTTTGTCATTTACAATCCTCCCGGTCAACTATCAAAATCTTAAACGACTTTTAAAGCTTTTAAATCCGCTTTATACCAATCTATCGCAGCTTCAATTCCTTTTTCAAAACTCCATTCTGGATCATAGCCTAATAGCTCTTTAGCTTTGGATATATCAGCATTACTATGCTTAATATCTCCCCTTCTTTCGGGACCAAATATAGGTTGTATATCTTTTCCTAATGCTTGTGTTAAATGGTAGTAGATATCAATTAAAAACTCTCTACCTCCATAAGCAATATTAAAAACCTTTCCAGCTGCCTCACTATTTGCCTTACAAGCCTTTAAATTAGCTTCAATAACATTTTCAATATAGGTAAAATCCCTACTTTGTTTTCCATCTCCGTTAATGACTGGTTGCTTATCATTCAGCAGCTGCTTAATAAACTTTGGAATAACCGCTGCATATGCTCCATCAGGGTCTTGTCTCTTTCCGAATACATTAAAATATCTTAAGCCATAGGTATCAAGGTCATAAAGACTTGTGTACAGACGGGCATATTCCTCATCTGATTTTTTAGTAAGCGCATATGGCGACAATACTTTTCCCTCTCTTCCCTCCTGTTTAGGCAAAGTGGGTTCATCTCCGTATACAGAGGAACTTGATGCATAGACAAACTTTTTCACACCATTTTGTCTAGCCGCCTCCAGCATATTCAAAGTACCTTTTAGATTTATTTCTTCATATAATAGTGGTAATTCAATGCTTCTTGGAACACTTCCCCATGCAGCTTGATGAAGCACAAAATCTACACCATCACATGCCTTCATGCATGTATCAAGGTCACGAATATCTCCTTCAACAAATTCATAGTTAGGATGATGAAGAAATAAATCTACATTTTCTTTTTTACCAGTAGAGAGGTTATCAAGTCCTCTAACTTGGTAGCCTAAGTTGATAATGGCTTCAACTAAATTAGACCCAATAAATCCAGCTGACCCTGTTACTAAAAACTTTGTTTTCTCTGGAAAGCTAATATTTTGATATCCCATACTTATAACCTCCAATGGTATTTAAAAGTAACTTTACTATTTAGTAGTATTCTTTTTCCAAATTTTACTTGCAACCTCATTAATTTCATCTAAATAAGCATTTATCACAATCCTTCGGTCATATTCCCGTTCCATTTTTGTCCGCCCAGCAATTCCCATTGCTTGCTTTTGTTCATAAGGCATGCTTATAAACTTTTCGATGGTATCAACTAAGCTATTTACATTTTTTACTTCAAACCCTAAACCTGTGATTTCCTCATCAAAGGTTTCTTTACAACCCGGAACTCTCGTGGCGAGAACGGGACGACCAGCTGATGCTGATTCAAGGAGTACATTCGCTGTTCCTTCATGATAGGAAGGTAGGATGGTAGCATGTGATTTCTTAATAAAAGAATGGACTTCTTGTTGTTGGCCATGGTAGGTAATTACATTCAAACTTTGGAGATCTTTTAATTGGTGTTGGTAATCTTCTTCACAACCACCAACTAAGTCGAATTGTGTATTGGGAAATTTCCTTTTAATGATGCTAGCTGCTTGGAGGAGTTCATCGATGCCTTTTGCTTTCATCATCCTTCCGATAAAAAGGAACCTAATGGTGTGATCTTCCTCAGGATATTTTTCAAGTGAATGGAGGTGTATGTTTACACCAGAACCAGGAACTAGCCTAGTTTTGTTTTTTACGATCTTATTCTTTATAAAGAACTTTAAATTGTTATCATTTTGAAAAAATAAGCAAGAGGAATCTTTAAGACCTATTTTATAGAGGGACATCGTAAACTTTAGGATCTTACTCTTACTCTCAAGTGCAGTACCTAACCCTGTTATATTGGTAATATACGGGGTATTGGTCACTCTACATGCAAGACCACCGTAGACATTTGGCTTAATCGTATAGGTTAGGACAAGGTTCGGTTTTATTTCCTTAATAAGCTTAATATAATGAAGGAATAGCTTTGTGTCTTTAAGAGGATTAGTTCCTCTCCTCTCGAGTTCAGTCTCTAAATATTGACAGCCTAAACTTTTAAGTTTTATTACATATTCATCATGAGGCAAGGAAATGTAAACTTCGTTACCTTGTTTAATTAGCTCCGCTAATAACTCTTTTCTAAAGTTGTATAGTCCCATACCGAAGTTTGCTAATATTAGGATTTTCATTATTAAACTCTCCCTATACAAAACATGTATAACGGCTTCAAACTCGTCTAGGTGGTTCTTTAATAAGAACAATCAAACATAAAAAAATAAACATTTTAACTTAATGTTCTCTATAATGAACATGATATATTGGACCCACCTTAATGTCAAGAATATATTTATACTATTTAATTAGTCTATATGTGCAACTGAGTAACCCTCTATCTGGGTTTTAAACTCCTTAAGGTAGACTTTTAAATTTTCTTCAGTTACTAAATATTTATTTCTCCCGAAAGACTCTAGAATAAATTTATTCACGTCTGGGTGGTGGTGCATTGTATCTTTGTATAGGCTCAGGTTATGTGTAATATCCTTTTCTGTTGTAAAATCGTAAATCTTTACGTTTGGGTAAGTCTGTAATTGAGTGAAGAAATACTCCCTACTTTTAATAATATCCTCCATTATTTGATTATCGACATAGTAAAAACGTTTATTCATTAGGATTGAATATGGAGGATAATAGAAATAAAAATTTGTCTCAGGGTTACTTATAACATAGGGTAGAATATTATTGTCAATATTTTCCTTAAACTTACTAAAATTAAATTGTTTTTGTAAGTCATTTTTAGTTTCTTTTATCTCTTTTATCTCTTGAAAATAATCAGCTCTTACTATTTCTTCTCCATATTGAAAAAGATCTCCCCAGTAACTTAAACGATTTAAGTCTTGATTAGGCTGATCCTTTAAATTGAGAAAGTATAAAGATAATTCAGCACGTTCAGGTGCAAATTTATAGAATGCTGAAGCTAGGCTATATTTTATGGTGGTAATATTAAACAAATAATTCAAATCATTAAAAATATTGTTATCATAAAGAAATATAGGAAATTCCTCAGTTAATTTTTCATCTTTACTTAGAGATGTATAATCAATTCCCCAAATAACATTTTTTATTTCTTTGTTACTAAATGCCAAATTTGCTATCAGACTTTGTTCATGAGTTGAAGAACCTGACATTGATAACTTTAACGTTTTTGCTCCTTGGAATTGTCGATCAACTTCACTTGGAATAAAGTTTTCTGTCATTGAGGTTCCTAATATTACTGTGTTATAGTCATAATTTTTTGCGAGACCTGCTAATTGCCACCTTTGTTCTCCCCAGTAAACTGCATCTCTTTCTTTCACTCGATAAAATTGTAACGGGTCAACTACAAAGTTAATCGATACCAAGATGACAGAGAATATAAGTATCAACGCAGCTGTCATTCTAATCCATCTTTTATTCAATTTTAATAGACTCCCTTTTTAAAAGTTAAAATATAAAAACTCACTTATTTTGTTAAAATTTAAAATGCAGTATACAATAGCAACAGTTATAAATACTGAAGTTAATATATTAGGCCTAAAAGTATTTGTCATTGTATTTGAATTTTTACAAAAAATAATAATGATTAATGCAATAAGCAAATATGGAGCAATTCTTAATAATTCGCTTAAATCGATAAAATAAGAGCCTAATGTAAATCCATAGCTTTCAACAAAGGAAAGAATCTCAAAGCTCGGTAACACAATTCCGTTAAACCCAAACATTCCTTTTAGAACTTTAATTGCATCCCCCCAAGTTGTGGCTCTAAAAAATACCCATGCTATATTTACAAAATTAAATGTAATAAACCAGGCTACAATTTTATTCAACTTAATTCCTTGTGCTTTCCAAAATCGATTTATGACAGTTGCTATTCCATGTAAAAGGCCCCAAAAAACAAATGTCCAACCAGCACCATGCCAGAAGCCACTAATTAAAAAAATAATTAATATATTAATATAGGTTCTATTTTTTCCTTTTCTATTTCCACCAAGAGGTATATAAATGTATTGGGTTAAAAAACGGCTAAGTGTAATATGCCATCTTCTCCAAAAGTCTTGTATATCCAAAGCCTTATATGGAGAATTAAAATTTATAGGCAGTTTAATGTTAAAAAGAAGTGCAGCTCCAATAGCCATGTCTGTATATCCACTGAAATCAAAGTATAATTGTATAGTATAAGATAAAGAGGTAATCCAACCTTCCACAAATGTAAGTGTTTCAGTTTCATCAAAACCCTTAGTTGCCCAAACTGCAAAAGAATCAGCTATTACTACTTTCTTAAATAATCCTATAGAAAAAACAAATATACCTAAAGCGATATTCTGATAATCAATAACTTTATTTTTCAATTTTTCAAATTGAGGCATCATTTCTTTATGATGAACAATTGGGCCTGCAATTAATTGCGGAAAGAATGTTACGAATAATGCATAATTTAAAAAATCATATTCCTTTGTTTCATTTCTATATGCATCTACCAGATAAGCTATTTGTTGAAATGTGAAGAAACTAATGGCTAAAGGCAGAGCAAGCTTCAACAGTGGCATATTTGTAGAAAATAAACCATTAACATTAGAAATAAAAAAATCAGAGTACTTATAAATACCAAGTAATATAACATTGAATAGAATTCCTAATGTTAAAACTATTTTTCTATTAATTCTTAAATTTTCTCTACCTAATTTAGTTCCAATAGCATAGTTAATAAACATTGATATTAGAATTAAAGGTAAGTACGCTACATTCCACCAACTATAAAAGAATAATGAACTAGCTACTAGCCATGCCTTAGAAGCAAGAATTAGTCTACTTTTATTTAGAAGGAAATAGATGATAAACACTATTGGTAAAAATGCAAAGATAAATTCAAATGAGTTAAATAACATAATAATTCTCCATCATCATCTTTTTTAAAATAAAACTTAAGGTTAATATTGAATTTATCAATTTCGAGATATCGTTTTTTTTGTATAATAAAAAAACTTTCTTAATCCAATATTAGAAGATTTACAGCAATCCAATATTTTGTAATAAAAATATCTTAACTTTATGGTGTATAAGATATTCTCAATTGCTGTTAATTTATCTCCTTTATACATTATTAATAGTTTCTCGACTTCAAACTTATATAAAGCTTTCGTTGTATTAAAATTAGCCCAGTGAATCAATATTGCAGTCCCTTTCTTATTCTCTTTGTGAGATCTATAGGTTACTTCCTGATTAAAAATGTCAGCAGAGAGTTTTTTAATTGCCGGTAAAAAAACCTTTGATTGAGGATAATTATCTACCGGTTTACAATTGTGCAATGCCATACTCAAAGCTAGTACAGGTTCATCTGCTGGTTTATCAAACATCGCAAACGAATATTTACTGTAACTGTCTGCAAAATAATTTGCCAATTCAAATATAGATTGACAAGTAGGTGTTTTTCTAAAAAAATAAATACCGCCATTAAAAGAAGGAATGAAGGAAATTTTATCTTTGTATTCTCCAAGTCCATCATTAAAAAACCAACCTCTATTAGTGTTGATATCTTCATAGAAATGTCCGAAGCAAGAGAAATCTCCTGCATCACAAAAGTATTCCCAATATGTATTTAGATCACCATAAGCTAGGCTATCAGCATCAATAAATATAGTTTCATCATAAGGAGTATATTTGTAGAGCTTAAGCTTATCCATAAAATTGAAAGATGAATCATTTATAATAATTACATCATCAAATTCAGTAGTGTATTCATTCTCCCTGTCGGTAATCAATGCAAAGGGAAGAGGATTTTTTGTGAATTTGCGATAAGAATACAATAAATTCCTGGCAAGAAGAAAGTATTTCTCTTTGCCAGTAGCTATTGTTATAAAACCCTTTTTTTTAGTGGTTGTCATATTAGCTCTCCCTAATTTTTTATTGATAGTAACTAAGGTATTTAAAAGTCTTTAACTCAAAGAAGGCATTTGCTTTTTTTGGTCTAGAATAAGTTTTAACACTTCTAAATCAAAAGGTTCATCTATATCGATATCAAATTCCCTTCCCATTAAAAATGCCAATTTATTATCATTTAAGCTCGTATTTGAATTAAAATTTTCGTTTATTTTATTTATATAAATTGAACCATTTACCCTATAAATTTTTGGGAAATCTTGTCTCCTAATCGTACTATTAGTGTTTAACAAATTATGCACCACACCGTTGGGATCCAATGTTCTAAATAATACGGGATGCTCTGATACTTCAGTTATACTTACTAAACTCTCCGCATTCTGCAGCACTATATTTTCAATTGCAAGATCTATCTGCTCATTCGTTCTTAACGGTTGTGTAGGTTGTAAGAGGACAATATAGTCAAAATGACTTCCTAATTTATTAAGCTCCTCTAGAGTATGAATTAAGACATCTATCGTTTTGGCAGTATCGTTAGCTAAATTTTCCGGCCTAAGAAATGGAACTTCTGCTCCACATTGAATTGATACATCAGCTATTTTTGAATCATCTGTAGATACGACTATTCTATCGATATACTTTGATTTTTTTGCTGCATCAACTGTATACTGAATTAATGGTTTTCCATTCACATTTATAATATTTTTACCCGGAATTCCTTTGCTTCCACCTCTTGCAGGAATAACAGCCAAAAATGACATATTTTTATACATGAGCTTTTTCACCAGTAAAGTTATAATCTATAAATCTCTTTTGAACATCGAAACTCCAAATATCTCCATCCTCAAGTATAGCTAAAAATTTTTCATCACTTATACCATCTCCAAATTCTTGGCTAAATACTCTGATCCCATCCTGACTATAGGTAGCCTGTAAAATACTATCTTTATCGTCTTCTACATGTAATATGGTTTTATTTTTAATAGAGTCATACCTACCTAATTGTCTAGTTCCAATATCAATAGAAGGGACTCCATAAACACCTGCTTCTCGTATGCCAGCACTTGAATTTCCGATTAAAAAATCACAATGTTTTAATAAAGTTAAGAAATACTCAAAACGCATAGAAGGATACAGTTTGAATCTAGTATTATTTTCTAGTCTTCTATATTCACTTAAGATTATATCGCTGCCTTCATCATTATTTGGATAAATAACTATATAGTTTCTGTTGCTCTCTAGTAGAGCATCTACTAGTTGTTGTACATTCATATGTAGTTTCTCTATCTGAGTGGTCACAGGATGATACATTAAAACAGAAAATTGATCATAATTAATATTATAATGTTCTTTTACTCTTTCAATTGATGGTAAATCATTTGAAAGCATAACATCTATATCTGGTGAACCAATAACAAAGATACTTTCCTCTGGTTCTCCCAACTGAATTATTCTCTTCTTGGCTTCTATATTGCTTACAAAGTGAATATGTGACAGCTTTGTAATGGAATGTCTAATTGATTCATCTATTGTACCTGAGACCTCTCCTCCCTCTATATGAGCAACTTTTATATTATTAAATGCACCAACAATTGCTCCAGCTAGGGCCTCAAGTCTATCACCGTGTACAACAATCAAATCGGGCTGTAATTCATGTACATAATTGCTTAGTCCTAAAATTGTGTTACTTAAAGTCATATCCATTTTAGAGTTTTGTTGTTGGTTAACAAAATGATACTTGTTTCGAAAGCCGTCCTTATCCAATTCCCTCCATGTAGAACCATATTTTGAAAGCATATGCATACCAGTAACAAAAATATAAAGTTCTAGATTCGAACTATTATCTACTTTTCTCATTAAGGACTTTATCTTTCCGTAATCAGCCCTAGTACCTGTTAAAAAAAGAATTTTTTTCATCCAAAAACTCCTATTCTAATTTTTCTGAATTTAACATCATTAATTTGACTAGTTATACAATATCTGCCCAAGAAAGGTGATGATCAACTTGCATATCCTTATTAACTTGTTTACCTAATAGCGATTTATAGCTTTCCGCTTTTATTTCACCTAAACCAGGCCTTTTAACCCATATATTATCCTCTGTAAGGATATCGCCTTGTTTTAGCTCTTTTATTGTTACTATTGTTGCAAATGCAAAATCAGATGTGACCTTTTCTTCTACTGCCGCCTCCTTCTTTCCACCTCTCATTTTAGCTATTTCTGAGCTAGCAGTTATTAATTCTTCTAGGTCTTTTGAATCCATTGAACATAAGATATCTGGCCCTGGCCTATCCTTGGAATCAGTAAAATGTCTCTCTAATATTGATGCTCCAAGAGCTGTCGCTGCTAAAGCAGCATTATTGTTTGCTGTGTGGTCAGATAATCCAATAATTGCATTAGGAAAAACCTTTTGAAGTTCTCCCATACCTCCAAGTCTTACTAGATGTGGTGGGGTTGGATATAGGTTTGTACAGTGCAAAAGTGCATATTGAACTCCTTTTCCTTCAAGAATTTCAACTGTTTTCTTAATACTTTCAATATCGTTCATACCTGTAGAAACAATTATAGGTTTACCGTATGATGCAATATGTTCTATCAGAGGGTAATTATTACATTCACCTGATCCAATTTTGTATGCTAAAACCCCCATTCTCTCAAGTCTTTCAGCAGCTGCTCTAGAAAATGGAGTACTTAGAAAAAGCATACCTAACGACTCAACATACTCCTTTAATTCTGTCTCATCCTCCTCGTTAAGCGCACATCTCTCCATTACCTCATAAATAGATACATCCGTATTTCCTGGTATAACATTTTTAGCTTCTTTACTCATCTCATCTTCAACAATATGAGTTTGATGCTTTATTACCTCTGCTCCAGCACTATGGGCAGCATCTACCATTTGTTTAGCAACTTCTAAACTACCTTCGTGATTAATTCCAATTTCTGCAATTACAAAGGGCTTGAATTCTTCTCCTATTTTTCTACTACCAATTTGAATAAATGGCTTAGGCACTTTATATCCTCCTTATTAATATATAGAATCTAATTATTTTGACAACAGTACCTTTTAGGTGCAGCTTAAATTAATATTTCCTAGACATTTTGGTTGATACGAGTCCTATAATGCCTTATGCAGGTTATTTTCTTTCTCAAAATCTACTTGAACTCCAACAAATTCTCCATTTTCATTAAATAACTCATCAAAGTTTACTCTAGGAAACACCTCTAGCTTCCCACCTCTGGTAGCATTATAGATTTTCACTCCAATTTCATCGCAATACTTTTTAGCAGATAAGTATGCTTCAGTCATTTCATAAATATTTACTGGTGTATTTTTCTTATGTTCAACAGTATTGTAATATTTTTCATCAAAGTGATCATTTCCTAATAGATATTCGTTCAACTCAATTTTTCCGTCTTTCTGCTTGCTGATTCCAAAATTGTGATCAACTCCAAGCAGATAAATATTTTTAAATCCCATATAAGATGCAAGTTGAATATTTGCAAAAGTAACAGTTCCGTGTTGGATCAATTTTTTTGATACATCATGACTAAAGTTGGGCATACCTTTTTCATCTTTTTCATAATAGGATCTTAAAAATACACAGTCCTTTCCAAAATGCTTTTTTAATGATCCATAGCTTGTATTAGAAGCAGCAACAAACATTTTCTTCTTTGACATTTGATATACTTGATCAAAGAATTTGCTAGCTATTAATGAATCTGTAAAAGTGTAATAGTAAGGTCTCCATGCTGTCTTATCTAAAATTAAATTAATTCTATTAGAAGAAAAAGACACCTGATTCTTAATTTTATTTAAATCTTCTGGCGTCAAACTTGGACCATTTCCTATAATGAAGCAACTTTCTCCATTATGTTTCCCCTGATATTGCTTTGCTCTTGTTGACAAAAATCTCATCCTGAAGTTAATCAACAATGGTCTTACCCTTTTCCTGAAAGTCCATGCCCAAAATGAAATTGTATTATTAATTAATCTTTTTATTAGATTTGTCATATTGCACTCCTAATAGTTCATCGAAATCCTTCATCTTAAAAACATCTAGATAAGATACTCGGCTCGCATTAAAAACTTTTCTACCTGCTTCTTCAAATACAAGTTTAGATTTCTCCATTCCTTTATACATTTCATCTGGTGCCTGCCCTGCTCTCTTTTCATCTTTTCTTATGTAGTTTTCGGTAAAATAGATAGGTGAACTCTCTACATTACTAAGAAATGATAAATCTCTCGTCTTAGATACTGCACCTTTAAAATTGTAATCATGTCCTATTAAGTAAACTTCTGAAAATCCCATATAAAAAGCTATTTGCAACATATGATACGATACAGTCCCTGAGGAGTATAAAGATTCCATGATATTTTTTGAGAAAGTACCCCTTTTATCCTTTATGAGATTATTATTAAAATATATATCTGATTTAAATAGGTGTTTATAAATTTTAAGAGTGAACTTATTATCAGACTCAACAAGATTTATATCCTCTACATTCTCTTTCAATACTATAGGATCTACCACCATATAAAATGTTGGTCTCCATGTAGTTTTATTGAATATCTTGTATATTTTGTTTGATGCAAAAGTATATTCACCTGTTAATCTCTCTAAGTCCTCTGGAATTAGACTCGGGCCATTTCCTATAATAAAGCAGCGTTTACCCTTATATCTGTTTTTAAAAAGGAAAATTTTAAAGTTATTCTTGGTTAATGGAATACTCATTTTTGAACAAAAGTTAACAACCTTTGATATTATAAAATTAAAAATATTATAGATTTTAATTAATCTTTTCTTTAACTTATACACCTTTATTCTCCAAATAATAAGGTTTTTGTATTTTTGTTTGACTTGTTTTTGCATCTAAGATTAAGTCAATGAACTCTCGTACAGCTCCGTCTCCACCTTTAACCTTACATACATAATCTACCATTCCAATAACTTCATCTACTGCATCTACTGGGCTAGCTGTAAATGAACAAGCTCTAATACAATCAATATCATTAATATCATCACCTATATAAGCAACATTTTCGTATGATAAGTTGTATCTTTTAGTTACCTTATCCAATATATTTAACTTATCGTCAATTCCCTGATACACCTCTTCAATCTTTAGTTCAGCAGCTCGTTTCAATAAAATCCCAGAGGTCTTTCCTGTAATAATAACTGGAATAATATTGTGTTTATTGATGGTAATTAAACGATAGCCGTCCTTAACATTAAATGCCTTAAATACCTCACCATTGTCACCAACATAAATTTTCCCATCCGTCAGCGTACCATCTACATCCATTACAAGCATTTTTATTTTTGATAAATCCTTTTCTTTTATCATAAGAATATACCCACTCCAATAATATCGTTCACTCTTATAGTACCGCCTAATTTATTACCATTTTTTACGATCGGCAATGCAGAAATGTTGTTTTCTTTCATTAACTTTAGTGCATCCACTGCGAGCATATCAAAATTAATGGAGATTGGTGTTTTTATAAGAACATCATCTATTGATAATTCATAGACATTTACTTCTCTAGTAAGCGTTCTTTTTAAATCACCGTCTGTAAATACACCCATTAATTCATTTTCTTCATTAACTACGTTTAAAATCCCTATTGCTTTGGTACTCATCTCAATGATTGCATCTTTTAGCTTAGTACCAACCATAACAACTGCATTTCTTTCACCTGTATGTGCGATATCACTTACTTTTATTAGTAGTTTCTTCCCAAGGGAACCTGCTGGATGATACAAGGCATAGTTATTTTTTTGAAAACCATAAATTTTGGCTAAACAAACGGCTAACGCATCTCCCAAGACCATTTCAACTGTTGTACTAGATGTTGGTGCAAGGTTCATAGAACAAGCTTCCATAAACCTCGGAAATACGAAAGAATAATCACTGTATCTTACAAGTGTTGAATATTGATTACCAGAGATCCCAATGATGGTTGCTCCTATAAGTTTTATGTTTGGTAGAATTCTAGTTATTTCTTCACTTTCTCCGCTATAGCTAATTGCTATTACAATATCATTTGACGAGATCATCCCTAAATCTCCGTGCTGGGCCTCTGCAGGGTGAAGGAAGAATGACGACGTCCCAAGACTAGATAATGTTGCTGCTATCTTTCTTGAAACATGTCCTGGCTTTCCCATCCCTGTAACAACTACTTTCCCTTTACAGTTAGAAATCAATTCAACTATTTGGACAAACCTTCCATCTAGTGCATCCTTTACTAGATTGATCGCATTTACTTCAGTCTCAAAAACATATCTAGCTTCTGAAAGAATATCTATTTTGTTTCCAATTTTCACTTCAGATAGAGTAGCTATGTTGTTCAACATCGCGCACCGCCTTATATACTTTTATTAATTTTTGTAACATTACCTCAACATCATCAAGTCTTACCATATTCGGACCATCTGACATTGCATTGTCTGGATCTTCATGTACTTCCATAAATAGTACATCTGCACCTACAGCTAAAGCTGCTTTAGCTAATGGTTCTACGTATTCTCTATTACCACCAGTAGACGTAAGATTCCCTCCTGGTTTTTGAACACTGTGAGTCGCATCAAAAACTACTGGATACCCGTACTTTTTCATTTCAATTAGATTTGTCATATCAACGACTAAATTGTTGTAACCAAATGTGTTTCCTCTTTCTGTTAATAGAATTTTTTCATTGCCTGATTCCAAAACCTTTGTGACAACATTTTTCATATCCATTGCAGATAAAAACTGTGCTTTCTTTATGTTAACTGGTAATCCAGTTTGTGCAGCTGCGATTAATAGATCTGTTTGTCTACATAAAAATGCAGGGATTTGTAGCATATCCACAACCTCTGCAACGATTTCTGCTTGATAGGCTTCGTGAATATCGGTTACTACTGGTACATCTAACTCATCCTTAACTTTTTTCAAAATACGTAATCCTTCCTGTAATCCAGGTCCTCTGAACGAATTAACAGACGTTCTGTTCGCTTTATCGAACGATGATTTAAAAATAAAAGGAACCCCTAGCTTCCCTGTAATGTCTTTCATCCTTTTAGCCAAATTCATGACTTGTTCTTCTGACTCAATTACACATGGTCCTGCTATCAGAGTTAACATGTTATGATCTACTTTAATATTACCAACATTAATTGCCTTCATTTTTCATTCTCCCTTCAGATATTTAGAATTTTCACCTATTATTGAATTACTGCTATTTTCCTATTTTTCATCATATATTCTTCAACCTTTTCAATATCTTTAGGTGTATCAACAGATATCGTTTCACAAAGGGCATTTATGTAATAGATGTCCTTTCTGTTTTCAATAAATCTAAAAGAATCGTTTTCCTCAATTTTCTCAATAGGTCCCCTCGGTGTTTCATGGTAGTATTGTAGAGCTTTTTTCGTAAATGCTCCTACACCAACAAATTTCTGGTAGGTATAGTTCATCCCACCCTTAGGGAAAGGTATTGGACTTCGTGATATGAATAAACAAATTCCATCTTTGTTTGTAACTATTTTTAGGTTAGAGGTATCAACTACTTCAACAGGATCAGAAAAATTCGTCATGAGATTTGACACATAAAAACCTTCTTTATTTAAATTGGCAGGAATACATTTTACGATATCTTTTGCTTCTATAACTGGCTCATCACCATTTACCATGACATATAGGTCAGCATCTATGGATTGTGATACTTCAAAAAGTCTTTCAGTTGCTGTATCATGCTCACTGGATGTCATTATGACTTTTGCCCCAAAGCTTTCACATACTGATTTAATTTCTTCACTATCCGTTGCGATATATACCTCATCGAAACAATCTACTTGCTTTGAATGTGTGTAAACCCACCATACCATTGGTTTTCCAAGTATATTGGCTAATGGTTTATTATAAAATCTTGCAGAACCACCTCTTGCTGGTATCACTCCAACTATTCTCATATTGTTACCCTCTCATTCTCAAAAAATATTTTATCAAAATCTACTCTTTCAAAAACTTCTAATTTACCACCGCGTGTTGCGTTGTAAATCTTTATATCGTTTTTATCTGCGTATTTTTTTGCAGCTTTGAATGATCTTGTTGATACTTCAACATTAGGGATATATAGATCTTCTTTGTCTGTATTGTATTCTTTTGTAAAATAGTCTTTTGCTGTCTTATCAATAATTATTTCACCTTTATCATTAATCATTTTACTAAAATTATGATCAACACCTAATAAGTAAATTTCTTTTATGCCCATATATACAGCCATTTGAATAGCGGTGTATGTTACCGTGTTTCCCCAGTAAATTCCTTTAACAATGTCATTAGAGAATTTGGGCTCAACATTTTTATCACTAAATTTGAATATATAGTACTTTGCATTTCTGAATTGTATCTTATAATCTCTTGGAAAGTTTAAAGGGAAAAATTTATTTTCTATTTTAAGGCTATCAATCTCATCTCTACTATTTAAAATCGTTTTATCATCTTCAGAGCAGTAATATGTAGGTCGCCAGTCTGTTTGATCAAATATATAATAAATTCTATTGAAGGCAAAAGTTACTTCATTTTTTAGTCTCTTGAGATCTTCGGTTGTTAGACTAGGACCATTACCGATAATAAAACAACGTTCACTCATATGTATATCTTGTAAAGCTTTAAGATTATTCCCAGTTTTAGTAAATGGAAAGATAACTTCACTAATATATTTATTAGTTTTATAAATAGCTTTTGATAGAGATCTTTTTACAATTTTCATTTTCTAACCAACCTCAATCAGTCTAAATATTTTTTTCATTATCACAGCAGGACTGTAATTTCTTAAAAGTTCACTTTTATCTTCATTTAATTGCTTATAAATATGATTGTCCTCTAATAAGTAAACAATCCCATCAGCTAGTCCTTCTGGCGTTGAATCGACAAGCAGACCATTTTCTTTGTGACGTATAAATTCCTTTGGACCCATAGATTCCGCAACTATTACAGGTGTGTTTAATGCTAATGCCTCTAATACTGTTATAGATAAAGATTCTACAAGTGATGGATGGACGTATATGTTCGCATTTTTAATATAAGGATAAGGATTTGAAATTGAGCCTAAAAGAAAAATATTATTTTCTAAGTTATATTCTTTAATACACCTGGTAATTCTATCTCGTTCTATACCTTCACCTATGAGATACCATTTCACATCAAACCCTTTTTCTACTAATTTTTTACAGGAATGAACACAATTTATCATACCCTTTTCTGGTGATAACCTTCCTACACTTAGTAAAGTAACGTCCTCAGTAAAATTAATATCATTAATTGGTTCATTTGCTTTTTTCTGTATTTCCTCCACATTTATTATATTAGGGATGGTAAGCAGTTTTTTATTAATTCCAGGGATATTATCATTAAGCATCTTTTTACTGCTATCAGATACAGCTATTAGCCTATCAAATCTACTTAAAACTTTGATCCATCGCTTTTGTTGATTTTGAGGTATATCGTATGTTCCATGATGCCACCAGGTTATCTTCTTAGTGCTGTCAACTAAGTATCCGACAAAGTCAGTACATATGCCTACTCGATATGCAATAGCACAATCGTAAGTTTTTTGTAATTTAAAAAGTGGTTTTGCTATCGACAATACCCATGGTCCTAAATTTTTTTCTAGTAAAAAAATCACTCTGAGGCATATAGCGAACCAATTTCGTTCTTTAATATTATCCAGAAAACACTTCTTAATTGGACCAAATGCTTTTGATAAGTCATAATATTTAATATTAACTTCTTTTGGCACCTCACTAGCATAGTCACCAAGATCTTCAAAGAGGATTAGATCCACATCATAAGTGTCAAAATCTATGTTTTTTAAGACATTAAGAAGAGAGTTCTCAACCCCACCTACATTTAAATGACCATTTACGAATAGTACTTTCTTTTTCAATTTATAACCTCTCTAATCGAATAGTTTATCTTTTTCCAATTCTTATCCAAAAAACTTTAATATATCACATTTTAGATTTTGGAATAATCATATAATTGTAAAGTCTAGCCATTTTAAATTTAATAAGCAGAATTGCAACTTTAGTCTTCCAAGATACTTTAGGCATATTAAATCCTATAAATAGTTCAATAACTTTTGGGTGGTTCATTATATTTTTAATACTTATTATTCTGTCTTCTAAATTTTCCGGTGAGTTCTGCCCTATGGTATTTAATGTAAAATACAACAAGTTAACTTTTATTTACCTTGAAAAGTCAAATTCACTTGCATCTCCAAAATACTCCGTTAACCTCTGATTAATTTTCAGGTAAGAATTCCATTTATTTTCATTATAAGTGTTAGTAGTCGAGTTAGGATTGTAAAAATAATTATAGTAATGCTGATTTTTCAAATAATAAAAGTCTTTTGCATGGTACATTACTTTCGATCCGAATAATGAATCCTCACAATAGTGAATATCCTCATCGTAGAGCAAATTGTTTTCCAAGAGGAAATGTAAATTAAATAAACAAACCCAATTTGAAATAGTAGGTGGAAATTCTATATGTTCAAACATAATTAAACATTGGAAAAGTTCGTTCTTTATATCTTCCCGTGAGTAATACCCACCCCGTATAGGTTGTGTTCGCTTGTCTTCGAAATAATCCGATTTTTTTTTATAATCGCACATTATAAAATCCAATTTAAATTCTTCTGCTTTACTTACCATCACTTGAAACATCTCGGGTTCAATCCAATCATCTGAGTCGATGAAACTTACATAGGTTCCTCTGGCCATTTTAATACCATCATTTCTAGCTGCTGCAACTCTTGCATTTTTTTTGTGAATTACTTTTATTCGATGATCTTGTCGAGCATACTCATCACAAATAATTCCCGATTTATCAGTAGAACCATCATTAATTAGAATTATTTCAAAATCCTGGAACCTTTGGTTCAAAACACTATCAACACAGCGGTTTAGGTATTTTTCAACATTATAAACTGGAATTATTACACTAATAGTTGGCAGTATCCTCTCCTCCTCCCATTTAGTATGTTATATCTTTCACATTGTTTGTTTTAATTTATGTTGTGTTGAAAGTAAGCTTCCTCGGTCGATTTTATAGACAATATCACAATTTTGAATGGTACTTAATCGGTGAGCAATTATTATTAGAGTTTTTTCACCCTTAAGCCCATCAATAGCCTTCATGATTTCCATTTCTGTCTCATTATCTAATGCTGAAGTCGCTTCATCCAAGAAGATAATTTCTGGATTATGATACAGTGCTCTGGCAATACCAATACGCTGTCGTTGACCTCCTGAAAGCCTAACACCTCGTTCTCCAACAATGGTATCTAAGCCTTCTGGAAGTGTTTCAGTAAACTCTTTTAGCTGCGCATCTTCTATTGCCTTTTGAACTGCAGTTTCGTCAATGTCACTGTCATCAATTCCAAATGCAATGTTTTTCTTAATCGTTTCATCTGATAAATAAATAGATTGCGGGATATATCCAATTTTACTTTTCCAAATTGGTAAGAGTTCCTTTAGCTCTTTCCCATCAACAGAAACTTTCCCTTTATCTGGTTCTAAAAGTCCGAGTATAATATCTACAATCGTTGTTTTTCCCGCTCCTGATGATCCAACAAAAGCAACTGAACTCCCGATAGGAATTGATAAAGATACATCCTCTATTGAATATTCCTTTTGATTTGGGTATCTAAAATACACGTTTTCTAAGTTAATCGAATGACGAAATGTTTTCCCTTGAATTTCTGATTTCACCCTATTTTGTGAGTCTATATGTGAAAATGTTATATTAGCAGTATCTTGAACTAAGTCATGATAGACGACTGACAAAGCCGGCTGATTAAATCGAATAGACGTTAGCAAAGAAACAATTCTATTAATAGATGGCATCAGTCGAAAAGCCGCCATTGCAAATAATGACATCGTTGAAACTAACTTACTAGTATCAGACCCTTGGAAAACAAGTGTAACCATTGTAATCAAGACTACCGCTACTAACAATGTCTCGATAAAAAACCTTGGTACCTGATCTAAAATATTTTTATAAACAGTATTTCTGGCTAGAATTTGACTATGTTTATCATATGCTTGAACAAAGTAGTTTTCCTTTCCTGATACCTTTACCTCTTTACTTGCCCCTAAGCCTTGATTTACAGATTTGATTACCTCACGATTTACTCTTTGCTCCTCTTTTCCTAAAAAGGAAATTTTCTTGCGGAAGGTTTTGAAAAATATCATGACACTTCCAAGTAACAATAAACCAGCTATAAGGGTTGCTAAAGGTGCTGTATATACTAGTAAAATTAGGATCGATATAATAACTAATGTTTCAGTTAATAATTGAAAACCTGCTAATACAATTCCTCCGAAAACCTTTGACACTTCGCCATTTATATTCCTAAGCAACTCAGCGGAGTTCCTCTGCAAGTGAAATGTATATGGTTTCGTCAAATACTCCTTAAACATTGTTCGAGACAGTTTTACTCTTTGATTAAAGATCACTCTATACTGTACATAGTAAAAGAGTAATAAATAAATATTTTTCAAAACATAGAATGATAATAAAACACCAACAGCGAATAAAATAAAGGCATTCATTGTTTGAAAGTTTAAAAGATCATATGTAGAAGATAAGAATGATTGTTCTTGAACCAAATCAGGATTTGTCACAATTCCAACAAAGGGTATGATTAGTCCAATACCTGCTGTTTCAAATATTGCAGCGATGATCATCATCATAAAGAGTAATAAAAACTTTTTCTTTTCTTTCTTATTAAAAAGAAATCTTAGCTTTCGTATTGTATCTTTCACATTAGTCACACCTCAATAATGTTTATTTACATTGGGCAAATGTAAAAACACCAACTTTTTTGCAAATATTTCACTTTTTGTTCATTATAAAGAACTTAATACTCAAAAAAATATACCTGCGAGAAATCTGTTCTATATATAATACAATAACTCAAAATAAATTCTTATTAAAGAATAAATATTCGACATTTTTTTCGTTTTTAAGAAATTAGCTAATAATCTTATATATCTTTTCTAGCTCAAAGTTATTGCTATAATCTATCCTTTTAATATTGTTTACCAATGTTTCTTTCAAATTATGATTTTGATACAAATCCTCTATTCCTTTTGATAAACCTTGAACACTAAGATCACAAATAACTCCTTCAATGCCATTCTCTAATTGGCTAGAAGCTGTTGGATAATTTGTAATCAGTATTGGTTTTCCTAAAATCTTAGCCTCCGAAACAGTTACAGCCTTTCCTTCATATCTGGATGGTTGTACGTAAAGGTCACATTCCTTTATATATGGATAAGGGTTTGTTTTTTTTCCTAATAGAATAAAACTGTCTTTTAAATTATGTCTAATGATTAAATTTTTCAGTTCTTTCTCATATCCGCCATAACCAATAATGTACCACTTTATATTCGTGAGTCCTTTTTCATGTAAGCGTCCAAGCGCTTCTATTGCCATATCAAATCCTTTAACATAAGATAGTCTACCAACAGAGACGATTTTAAAGGTATTTGCTTCATTTTCAATAACCCTTGGTGTTTCCGCTGCCATTTTCTTAATGAAGTTAGGTGAAGTTATATTTTCTACAACCATCAACTTCTTTTTTAAAGTTGGATAGGTTTCTAGGAAGGAATCTTTGCATGCATCTGATACTGAAGCAATATAATCAAATTGATTCCATACCTTTAAATCTAACTCATTATCAATTTCTAACTTACTATAGTCTGTATGTATCCATGCGATTTTCTTTTTAGCTCTCACCTTATATGCGACAATATCATGTGGCCATGCATAGCTTATCGCTACATCATAATTTTTTTCCAGCCTAGGTAAAAGAATTGAGGAATATTTTTGTGCTAGCTGCATTTGAATATAACCTGATCCTTCCACTAGATTCCTAGACTTAGATTTAATCTCTGCCATATATTTTGCTAACACTCGAGTAAAAGCTAATGAATACTGTTTTTCCTTAATACAGAGAGCAACAGGTTTCCGAAACACACTGTATTTTCCTATTTCAGGCAACACATTTACAGAACTCGGTATAAGGCTCATAAACTCTCCAACATGGTGATAAATTAAAAGATCAACATTATAGTTATAGTAGTCAAAGCTTTCTAACATATTGATTAAGCTTCTTTCAATTCCACCTATCTCCAAATTATATACGGCAATTAATACATTTTTTTTCATTCTTTCCCTCACCTAATTGAAGTATTATCCTTGGACTTTTACTAGCCTATTATAATCATGCTGAATAGGTCGTGTATCTATTTCTCTTTTATTCAAATAGATTGTGTTTGATGGAACATTTCCTTTCACCACACTACCAGCTGCGATGACTACATTATCTCCAATATGTGTATCCCTTAAAATTACTACATTCGAACCTATCCAAACATTCTCACCAATCGTCACTTCACCTCTTATTAAATGGTCAGAAGTATTTTTTTTATAATTATGATCATGATCATTAATACAAACATTTGGAGCAATTTTTGTATTTTGTCCTATCGAAATTCGATTAACACAATTAATCGTGCAATTATCATTAATAAAAACATTGTTATCTAACGTAAGTACTCCATTATAATCTATTCTGAGGCTTGCGTTTTTACGGATGAAGACAAACTTGCCAACTTGAATTCTAGCATTTTTATTGAAAATTTCTATTTTACTATTAGACTGTAAAGAAAATATAGTTGATTTTATGTTTTTAAAATAGAGGAGCTTGAATAGCATTCCTCTAAAAATTCCAAACAAATGGGAGATATTCATAAAAAACGTAATCATAATACCACGTTTTTTACTCTCAGCAACTAGAGTCTTAACTATCTTTATTATCACATTCACCATGCCCCTTATTACTTTTCACTCACAATTTTTCGTAATTTTGCAATATTGTGACCGCCTATTAATCTTGAAAGGTATGTTTTTATTTTCCCCTTTATTCTCACCCTGAGCGGCAACCAACTCTTATAAAAATGATGCATGGCATATGTATGTTCTGTTAAAAAGCTTTGACAATTAATATAATCATACGGAGAAAAATAGGTTTGAGGGTAAAAAACACCCATCCCTTCAATCTCCTGATGCTTACCATTAGTTTTAAGTCCCAAGCTCTCAAGCAACCTCGTAATAAAGACTACATTTGTTAAACTGTTTACTGTACCGTCTTCATTAAGAAACTTCTTATCCTTATACGAATCAAGAAATTGCTCAATTAATATATTTCCTTTTTGTGCTCCAATTGTACTTGTTGCAACATAGTTTTCTTGCTCAAACCCCCAGAAGGAAGGATGGTGTAATAAATCATTAAATGACTTATACACTTCTACATCTGTATCTAAATATATACCTCCGTAGTGATATAATGCATGCACTCTTACATAATCGCTGACAAATGCGAATTTTCCTGAAGCGTATGCTTCTTTTACATATGAATTTATGCTTATATCAAAATTCGTTTCGTTCCATTCCACAATCTCATAATCTGATAAATGCTTCTGCCAGCTCGCAATACATCTTTTAACAATTTCAGGCTTTTCTTTCCCACCAAACCAACAGTAATGAATAGTTTTGGGAATATCCTTTGTAGAGTTCATTTGTCTCCCTCTGACCTTTCTACTTTTTTTGTTTCCTCCATTGAATAAATTCTATAAGTGTTTTATATTCTTTGATTTCTTCCTTATCTATTCCTGATTCTTTGAGCGTTGTAGCTAATTCAATCAAAACAGGATCTATATCTTGTTGTTGCAGTCTTATCTTTTTCCCTGGGTTTAAGAGCACGTTTATATCTACATCCAAAACTGTCGCTATTCTTCCCACAACTTGTAAGGAAGGATTGAGATTTAAATTCCGTTCAATATTACTTAAGTATGATTTAGACACTTTTGCCCGTTTAGCCACTTCTGATAACGTTAACCCCTTCTGTTTACGTCTATTACAGATCAAATCTCCTAACAAGTTTCATTCTCCGTTCATTTTCAAATAGAAACTAAATACTATTTATCTCTACTTTTTGTTTACTTTTAATAACTGTTTGTTTTATACAATTAATAATTCTCTCGAAATCTTCATCAGTCATATTTGACCCTGAGGGCAAACATAACCCGTTTTGAAAAAGTTTGTCTGATATACTTTCTAGTTCATGATGAGGATAATACTTCTTGCCATAAAAAACAGGCTGAAGGTGAAGCGGCTTCCAAACAGGCCTTGCTTCAATCTGCTCCTCACTTAAAGCTGTTAAAATATCTAATACAGATACTCCAGCTTCCTCCTCATTAATTGTTAATGCAGTTAGCCAACGATTAGAAAAAGTATCCTCTAGTTCAGGCATAAATGAAAAACCGGGAAGAGTTGAAAGCTCCTCTAAATAACGTTCGAAAATGGCCCTTCTAGATTCGATTCGATCCTCTAATACCTCAAGTTGGGCTCTTCCCACACCAGCTAAAATATTACTTAAACGATAATTGAATCCAATTTGACTATGCTGATAATGAGGGGCATCATCTCTTGCCTGTGTTGCAAGAAATCTTGCTTTCTTTAGTGCATCACAGTCGTCGGATATCAACATGCCTCCACTAGATGTTGTTATAATCTTATTTCCATTAAAGGAGTAGATGCCAAACTTTCCGAAAGTTCCACTCGCTCTCCCCTTATACGAAGCTCCTAATGACTCTGCCGCGTCTTCTATTATTGGAACATCGTATTGATTACAGATCCCTATAATTTCATCCATTTTAGCACTCTGTCCATAAAGATTTACCACAATAACAGCTTTTGGAAGAATCCCCTCTTTAACCGCATCTTGAAAAGCTCTTTGTAAAGCATTGGGAGACATATTCCAAGTTTCAGGTTCAGAATCAATAAATATAGGTTCAGCACCTTGATAAATTATTGGATTTGCACTTGCTATAAAAGTAAGACTAGAGCAAAATACTTTGTCATCTCGTGTTACTCCTAATAAAGAAAGAGCCAAATGAATAGCTGCCGTTCCCGAACTTACGGCTAATGCTTCATTGGCTCCTACATACTGAGCTATTTCCTTTTCAAATGCATCTACATTTGGCCCGATTGGAGCAATCCAATTGGTTTTAAATGCTTCCTCAATGTATTTTAGTTCTTGCCCACTCATATGTGGGGAAGATAAATAAATCCTTTTTTTATAGGTTTCGCCATTCAAAAAATTCACCCCACAATTATTTTATCTTTCATTTTTGCTTTGGCAGGAGTTCCAACTGCTAGACAGTTGGAAGGGAGATCTTTCGTAACAGTAGCTCCTGCACCAATCGTTGTCCATTCACCTATCTTCTTATTTGGAATAATGGTTGCTCCACTTCCTACCATACACCCTTCACCAATCGTAACCGTTCCAGCAATTGTACTGTTAGGACATATGTGAACAAAATCTTCTATAGTACCATCATGTTCCACAATTGATCCTGAATTTAAGATACAATGATCTCCTATAATTGTATCTGCATTGATAATTGTATTAGGCATTACAACTGTACCGCTGCCGACCTTTGCACTTGGACTTACAACTGAAGTTGGATGTATGACTGTAATAAACTCTTTTTCAGTTATCTTTAGCTTTTCTACTATCATTTTTCTAATTTTGTTATCTCCAATAGCTATAACAAACTGGATTTCTCCGATTTTCTTCTTCAGATCATGAACAGCATGTAAAGGAGCATAAATGACATGATTCATGACTTGAACTTTTTCATATTTGTTATCAAGGTAACCAATGATATGAAGTCCCTTTGTAGCATGGACGATATCAGTAACCACTTTACTATGTCCGCCATGACCAATAATCATTATTTTCATTAATGACCTCCTCCAACTGACTTTGATCCCTTAAAGTTTTCTACTGTTGCATTCCCTGGTTGATTAATTCCGTCTGAAATGATTACTTTATACACCGTTAAAAATAGGATTTTTATATCTAAGAAGAATGATTGATTTCTAACGTACCAAACATCTAGCTTGAATTTTTCCTCCCAGGATAGATTATTTCTCCCATTCACTTGTGCCCAGCCCGTAATTCCTGGCCTAACCTTATGTCTTAGTGCTTGTTCCTTTGTATAAAGGGGCAAATATTCAACAAGTAAAGGCCTTGGACCTACCAAACTTAAATCTCCTTTAATGACGTTCCATAATTGAGGATATTCATCTAAACTATATTTGCGTAGGAATTTACCGAATCGTGTAAGTCTCATAACATCTGGAAGAATTTCACCGGCATTATCTCGTTCGTCTGTCATTGTTCTAAATTTATATAGCCAAAAGATTTTTCCATTTAACCCTGGTCTTTTCTGTTTAAAAATAATAGGTGAGCCAAGTCTAACTTTGATTAACAAAGCAATTATAAAGAAAACTGGACATAGACATACAAATATAATAAATGAAATCGTAAAATCAAAAATCCGCTTCATTCTTCACTCCTCAAACTTATGGAATCATCTAAAATTTGCTCTATTATTTCTTCGATAAGTTCATTCACATGCATATTTTCTGTTTCCATACCCTTAACATACATTTTCATTAATATTTCTTTCAATCTATGCTCGTTCAATCGTTCTGAAATAACCATTATCCTTTCCTTTCATACTAATAATTATTTGTTTTTAACAAAAAGTCCTTACTACAAAGCAAGGACTCACATCTTGGCTATACTTTATTTAATTAATTTTATTCATTACGCTTGAGATATCTTTAGCCAAAATATTGACTTGAGTATTTAAGATTAAGATTAATAACAGTCTCATAAAAATAATAGAGCAAGTAACAAATTAGTAATGAATAGTAAACAAGTTTCCTGTCTCTTTCTTTAAATACATGTAAGATCCAAGACACTAAAACTAATTGGTAAAGTTCAAAATAAATATTAAACCTGGCAAAAATCCAATTTGCTGTTGAAATAATCATAAAGCATAGACCAATTAGAGCCATATTTACAAAAACATCACTTTGAGGAAATATTTCTCTTAACTTTTCTCTTCCAAAAAAAGCAATAGCTAAAGGCGCGGCAGATACGAAAACTCTAATAATGTTTGCTCCACCTTCATCGAAATTACTATACCCACCATACTGACTATCTTCTATTGCAGAAAATAATACCGTTGAAAACTGGTTAAAACCTAAAACGATTAGGATTGAGAAAAATAAGAGAACTAAAGTTGCTTTTGTCCATGGTTTAAACCTAACTAAGAAATAAACTGGAATCAATATGAGGGCACTTTGATGAAAGAAAGAAGCAAATATTACCACTAAAAAATATTTAACTTTATTACCTTCGATTAAGAATTTTGTTGCTGAGAAGATAATTGCAGCCGCTAGACATTGTCTAATTCCATTCATAGTGACTAAGAACAAGCCACCAGTAATATAAACAAAGATACTCAATTCAACTACCCTTGAGTATTTGTAAAAAACAAGAATGATCAGTAGATTTGTTACAAAAGCTGTGATGAAGATTAATAACTGTGGATCATTTGTATAGCTTTTTAAAATCATTTGTAGGATAGCAAATCCTATATCATCTTGTGTTTTAACATATTCCCATGAAAAATCATTGAGAATATAAGTGCGCATATATAAAGGGGTATCCCCTATATTATTACGCAGTCCAGAAACTAAGATAAAAGGTATTATAGAAAGTAGGGCCATCAATTTATTCGGTTGCATTTTAACCAATGAACCTGAGCCATTTAACACGACATTAGTTGAAAAAAACCGGGAAAGAAATGCTAATAGAAACACAAGAACAAGGTTAACCCATAAAACTGTCATACAATAAATCCTTTCAAAGTTTAGAATTTCTAGCTATTAAACTAGTTCTTTTTCTATCCTTGAGGAAAGATAGTGCAATAATTCTTCTCTTAAGTCTTTCCTATTAAGAGCAAATTCTATTGTCGTTGTAATAAACCCCATTTTTTCTCCAACATCATATCGAGTTCCTTCAAAATCATAGGCATATACTGCTTCATGCTGATTTAGCCTAGCAATTGCGTCCGTTAATTGTATTTCCCCACCAGCACCTGGCTGTTGTTTTTCTAAGATTTCAAAAATCCTCGGATTTAATATATACCGCCCCATTATTGCTAGATTAGAAGGTGCTTCCTCTTGTTTTGGCTTCTCAACAAGGTTATTAACACTAAAGAATCGCTCCCCAATTGGATTAGCATCAACAATCCCATAACGAGATACTTCGCTATTAGCTACAGTTTGAACACCTAATATTGAAGCGTTGTATCGTTCGTATTGATCTATCATTTGCTTTAAGCATGGCTTCTCAGCTGAAACAATATCGTCACCTAATAATACAGCAAATGGCTCGTTACCAATAAATTTACGCGCACACCATATTGCGTGGCCTAATCCTCTTGGTTCTTTTTGACGGATATAGTGGATATCAACAAGCTTTGATGCCTTTTGTACTTCATCTAACAAATCAAACTTTCCTTTATCAAGTAGGTTTTGTTCAAGTTCGAAGGAATGATCAAAATGATCCTCTATTGCTCGCTTGCCTTTTCCTGTAACAATAATAATATCTTCAATCCCTGACTCTACAGCTTCCTCAATAATATATTGAATTGTTGGCTTATCTACAATTGGTAACATTTCCTTCGGCATTGCTTTTGTTGCTGGTAAAAATCTCGTTCCTAATCCTGCTGCTGGTATGATAGCTTTTCTTACTTTCAATGGACACACTCCTATTAAACTGAGATTAGTTTCTTTTTATAAGCAATCCGTGTTCGAGCATTTGCCAATTCCAGAAGAGAATCTCTCAGGTGCTCACGGTCTAATGATCTAAAATTCTTTATCATATATTCTATTTCTTCTATATATAATTCCGATGTTTTCCCAATGTAAATTTTGGGGTAAATTTGTTCTTCATGAACCTCATCACTACTTAATAGTTCTTCAAATAATTTCTCACCAGGTCTCATTCCAGTAAATTCAATGCCAATCTCGTCAAGATTATTTCCTGACAGTTTAATCAAATTTTTGGCAAGATCAACAATTTTCACTGGTTCCCCCATATCTAAAACAAAGATTTCTCCACCCTTTGCTAAAGCTCCAGCTTGAATGACTAGCCTAGAAGCTTCAGGTATAGTCATAAAATAACGAACCATTTCCGGATGAGTCACGGTTACTGGTCCACCCTTTTGAATTTGTTTTTTAAATAACGGAATAACACTTCCTCTACTTCCTAAAACATTTCCAAAACGTACAGCAACAAATCTAGTTTTGCTTATTTGATCAAAATGTTGAATAATCATTTCTGCAAGTCGTTTTGTAGACCCCATAACACTCGTAGGATTTACAGCTTTATCAGTTGAAATCATTACAAAGGTGTCCACACCATGAAGACTAGATGCTTCTGCAATGTTCTTGGTTCCTATTATATTGTTTTTTACAGCTTCCTCTGGGCTTCTTTCCATTAAAGGAACATGCTTATGAGCAGCCGCATGATAAACAACGTTAGGCTGATACTGTTTCATAACTCTCATTAATTTGTCATTATCTTGTAGATCTGCAATTTCAGTAATGATATTGATCTCAGTATCTTTACATCGCTCTTTTAATTCCAATTCAATCGTGTAAATACTGTTCTCTCCATGTCCTAATAAAATGATTGTTTTAGGATTAAAAGAAGAAATTTGTCGGCAAATTTCAGAGCCAATTGATCCTCCTGCTCCTGTAACAAGAACTACCTTATTAGTGACAGAATCACTAATACTAGTTATGTCTAACTCAATCGCCTCACGACCTAGCAGATCTTCAACTTGTACATCTCTAAATTGATTAACAGAAACTTTTCCAGTTAACAAATCTTCAAGCATTGGAATCATCTGAGTCTTAGCAGTGGTTTTTGCACACTCTTTAAAGATATGGTTAAGCTGTTTTTTATTAAGAGAAGGAATGGCAATGACTATGTTTGATATATTTAGTTCTTTGGTAATGCGTTCAATTTCTTTCACACCACCAACAACTGGAATCCCTAATATATCTAATTTCTGTTTTTTTACATTATCATCAATAAATGCAATCGGCTGAAGCTCACCATCGTGATTATGAAGCAATTGTCTAGCAACCATCGTTCCAGCTGCTCCTGCTCCTATTATTAATGTTCTTTTCTTATTGAAAGAATGTCGTAAGTATGTATCTCGATAAACTCTCCAAACAAACCTAGATCCTCCGATAAGCAATAAGTGAATCATCCAAGTAATCGCTAGAATTCTAAAATAGATATCATTTTGTACCATTTGTTGTACAATAGCTGTTACGATTATCGTAAAACTAATTACCTTAAAAATACTTATAAGTTCTCCTATACTTGCATATTCCCAAGCTTTTTTATAAAGCTTATAAATAAATGAAAATAAGTGGTGACAAAATAATAAAGAAATAGAACTGATAAAAACTTGAAATGATACTATTTCCATACTTGGATTTATCAAAGCTTTGCTAAAATAAATTGTAGATAGAACAATGATAGAGTCTAATATAATAAGCAACCAAATTCGGCTATGATAAGTCATTGTCTCTCACTCCTTTCTATTTAATTTTGTGATGATTTCTTTATTACTATTGTTCTTCTTTGTATGGCATAATCTAATTCTTTCTTAAACTGCTCAAGCTGTTCTATTGATGCATCCTGTTTTATGTAACGCAAGAGCTTTTTCATGACCTTTGGAAAGCGATCAAACTCCTTCATGGTTTCAGCTCCTTTAACTAAAATGATTACCTATAAACCTCTAACTCGAGAAATATAGGTAATCATTTTAATATATGTGGGCATTTAACCCTCCCTCACACCACACTCTTGACGACTCGCATCTAAGGTTTTTTAGACCCACAGCATGGTCGAGTGCCTCCATTGATAAAGGCAAGGAGACATCACCTTTTCATTATTACTCACAAAATATTCTCAATAAAGAACAATCGAGCAAATAAAGCTTATTCCCCAGCATTCAATATAACACCTAAAACATTCGCTCGTACAAGTTTTAATAATCTATTGGCTT
Organism: Metabacillus litoralis; assembly: GCF_003667825.1. Lineage (NCBI taxonomy): Bacteria > Bacillati > Bacillota > Bacilli > Caryophanales > Bacillaceae > Metabacillus > Metabacillus litoralis. Next base: position 2,497,388 of record NZ_CP033043.1, read on the forward strand.
CTAAAGCTTTTTCCTGATCTGTTCTTCCACTATTTAGTGTTAACACTACACCATCACATTGCCCTGCTAATAATTTGGTTTCTGTCGTTTCAAGAACTGGGGGACAATCAAATATCACAACATTATACTCTTTTCTTGCTTCTATTAGAAAACGACTCATAGCTCCTGATCCAATAATTTCTGCAGGATTTGGGGGAATGGTTCCACTTGAAAGCACATCTAATTGTCCAATCTGCGTTTGAAAGACTGCTTCTTCTAAAGGAATACCTTCGATTAGAACATCTGTAAGTCCTTTTGTTTCTTTTATATTAAATGCTTGTTGAAGTTTTGGTCTTCTTAAATTAGCATCTATTAACAATACTTTTTCACCTTGCTGTGAAATCGAAATGGCTAAATTCACAGCTGCTGTTGTTTTCCCTTCTCCATTAGAGGGGGAAGTTATCATTAACAATTGATGCTTTTTATCAATCGAACTAAATTGAATATTGGTTCTTATAGTACGGAAACGTTCAGCAATTTCAGAGTTGGGGTATGTATGGGAAACAAAATGACGTCTTGTGATTTCTTTCATTGCTTTATTTTTGTTAATTAAACTAAGAACCAATTGTCTCACTCCCGTAATCAAATCTCACTGAACGTTTTTGTTTACCTTGCATATTTGCTTTCTTCATTTTTGGCACAGTTCCTAGAACTGGTAAACCTAATAATTCTTCAACTTCGTGCTCTTTTCTTATGCTATTATTTAAAGTGTTAAGTAAAAAGGCTAGACCAATACTGACTACTATTCCACCAGCAAAACCGTATATTATTGGTTTATTTTTATCTTCATTAATCGGAAACGGTACTTCCTTTGCTTGTGATAGAAGTTTAACATCATTAAACCCAATAATTCCCGGAATTTCTTCTTTATAAGTTTCCGCTATAGAATTTGCTAAAATTGCAGCCTGCTTTGGATCTGAATCTGTTACCGTAACAGTGACAACCTTTGAGTCACCGATACTGGCAACCATAATCTTACTGCTAAGTACTTCTGGAGGGTAGGGAAGATCTAGTTTTTCAACTACTTTTTCCAATACAGTTGTGTCTTGAATGATCACTTTAAGTGTTGACATTAGGCCACTATCGGCATTTAATATCATTCTTGAAGCCGATTGATACATAGGAGTGTATGAAGAAATAGAATAATATGTTCCCGCGGAGGTTGAGATTACAGTTACCAATAGAATGATCCATAAATATCTTTTAATTACTAGTAACAACTCTCTTATGTTAATTTCTTTTGATTTTTGTTCAAGTAATTGTTTATCATCAAGGTCTTGAAGGCCTGACATTTAACTTTCCCCCCGTTTATTTTATTTGAACCTATTCATAGGATAGTTCACTATAGAGAACAAGTCAATCCTTTTTAGCGAATTTTCAAATTCTTTATTACCTTTCTTAGAAACGTTCCATAAACATTTGCCTATATGTTCTTGTTCATTATATATATAACTATATCCGATTTAATTGATTTAAAAAAACTCTTAAATTTTGTTGTTTTTTCGTTAAAACGAACAGCATAGTCTTATTTTCTCATGAAATCTCTTCCATTCATATGTTTTTGTTATTTTATTAAGAACAAATTGTTCCTTATAATGAACTTGTTAACAATTTTCTTTTTATGATAAGGAGAACCATATGGTTGGAAAACGTTTAAGGGAGTTGAGGCAGGAAAAGGGATATTCAATAACTGAATTAGCTGAGTTAGCAGGGGTGTCCAAGTCTTACCTAAGCTATATTGAACGCGATGTGCAGAAAAATCCCTCACTTCAATTTTTAAAAAAGATTGCTTCAACTCTCGAGATAGAGGTTGAAGTGCTACTAGGTTCTTCGCCTTCCGAGGAGCTGTCAAGAGAGATTGTTCTTGATAAGGAATGGAGTAAATTATTGAATAAGGCGATTGAGGAAGGCATGAGTAAAAAAGATTTTAAAGAGTTTAGGGATTATTTGAAATTTCGAAAATGGAAAGAAACAAAGATGAAAAAGGAAAACCTTATCCAGGAGGACAGCTGAATGAATGTTGTGAAGGAAAAGCTAAATAACGAGCAATTAGATGTAGAATGGATAGAATTAATGAAAGAAGCAAAGCAGCTTGGCTTATCTTTTAATGAGGTCCAAGAGTTCCTTCACCAACAGGTAGCTTCTCATGAATAAAAGGCCATTTTCCGGCCTTTTATTTACTTATTTATTTTTCAGAAAAAGTACATTTAAACATGCTATGGCTTATATATGCTAAATTTTATTCGGGATTCCAATTGAATTAAAATAGCATATAACTATTTGATAGAATGTCTCGTACAATTAGATAGTTATAATAGGAAAAAAAAGGCCATCAATCAATGACCTTTTGATCTTTACTTACAGAAACTTTATAAACGAAAACATCCTGATACTTAGCGATCACCTCTTTAAAACGTGGATCATCTTCTTGAAGGGATCCAGTTATGATTTCATTTCCACTATCTTCAATTGTAACACCTACAATGATTTCTTCGTTCGTGTTGAAGGTTATTTCTTCCTCTAATTTCTTAAACAATGAGGATGAATTTTTTGTGTTGTACTCTTTATAAGCTTCCATTGCACTCACACCATTTTCCGACAATACTAATGCATGGATCGTATAGCCTTCATCTGTCTTCTCTCTTGAAAAGAAGAGCGTATGGGGTTTGTCTTTTGCTGTAATGGAACTGGACATATTCGCTACATGATTTTGCTTTTCACCGTTGTGATAATGTTCAACAGTTAAACGAAGTTGATGGTCATTAGGAAGCGAGCTTACATCATAACTAAGTATTTCCTGCCCAATTACTCCTTCCAATATTGATTTCTCTCTGCTTGTCAGTTCTGTTGGACTGATTGACATTTCGGATTGAGTCGGTTCTGTAGTGCACCCAATGAGGAAGATAATAGAAAGAATGAAAATAATCCTTTTCAATCTCCTCCACCACCATCGCCACCTCCAAAATCTCCAAATCCGCCAGAGGAATCATTTGAATCATGATGATTCTGTTTGTCATGGGAATCACCAATAAAAAATGGTGGGATAAAGGACGAATTCTCATTTCTATTCTTTCTATTTTTCCTCGACTTTGTTCTGATACCGGCTGCTAGACCAATGAAAAGAAGCGTAATAAAAATCAACACCACTATGAAACCTGCCATCACTGTTACCACCTTTATTGTTTTCTTCTCAACTCCTACTCCCTCCATATGATTACACCTTACAAACTATGTATGATTTTCAATGTATTGGTAAAAATATGTAGCAAGGATGGTGTTCATAGGTGAAGAAATGGATATTTTTTCTTACAATACTGTACGGATTAACAGCAACACAGGTTTCATTTTCACCTGAAGTTCATGCTGTTTCTCAGAAAACATGGGAAGATGTTGCAGTAAAAGAAACAAAAAAACGTTACCCATTATCACAAGTATTGTTTTCTCAAAAAATTTGGGACAAAAAGAAAAAGGATTTTACAGTTAAGCAATACCGCTTAACATTACGTGAAGGTATGGACGACTTTGCTGTCTATACAACCATAACATATGATTCAAAAACTGGTGAAATCAAAAAAATTCAGGTTGTACCGGAGGCATAGGTGGTGCCTCCCCGATATTTGTAAAATAATGTCGACCAGATTAGCTCTGTCATATAAATTCGCTTTATGACAGAGCATTTTTATTGTTATATAAAAAAACAGCACAGTTAATGACTGTACTGTTTTCCCATCTTTTATTGATCTTTTTTCTTATTCATTAACAATCTAACTGCAAAAGGTAAAACACCTAACCAACGATTACTGTAATATGAAGAAGATGCATCAAGATCTTTACGTTCCTGCCGTTGCTGCTTTCTTGTTTCTTTAGGCGTGTCCATAAATTTCACTATTTGCTGTGTAACATACTTAACATAGTCATTTGTAGACAAGGTAAAACACCTCAATTAATAATGGTATCTACCTCTATTTATTTCCAAAGTTCTTAGCATTTAATCGTATACTTATTTCATTCACAATATCTTCAATATTTTTTTGTGCGGTTTCAATTAACACTGAACAATCATCATAAAAATTTACTCGTGATTGATATAAATCATTAAGCTCTTGTTTTGATTTTTTACTTGCTAAAGGCCGACTTTTATCTGAATGAACACGTTCGTAGATTGTATCAATATCTGCATGAAGCATCACGATACTGCCATGTTCTTTCATCCAAGCTCTATTTTCTTCCTTAATAACAATTCCACCGCCTGTTGTAATAATAACGTCATTTGTTGGAAGTTCTTTTAAGATTTTTGTTTCTTGGTCTCGAAAAAAGGCTTCACCATATTCTTCAAATATTTCTTTAATGCTCTTATTTAATTTTTTTACAATTTCTTGATCTGTATCAATAACAGGAAGTTTCATGTTTTGTGCAAGTTGTTGACCAACTGTTGTTTTTCCTGCTCCCATAAATCCAGTTAAATAGATTGCTTCCAAAACCAGTTCCTCCACGTTTTCTTTCTACAATACCATAATTTTTAATATTCAGACCATACATTCATTTCATTTTTTGCAGAATCATATTGATAAGAAGCTGTATATTCTTTTCCTTCATTTGTTTGGCACGTGATCGAAACATTAAAAATCAGTGGTGAGACTTCTTGAACCAGGTAAGTGAATTGCCCATTAAACGTATTCACTGAAATCTGTTCATTAAGTAAAGCAGTTCCTCTTTTTACTTCCTTTAGTGATTTTTCAACTGCAACTTGCATGATTGAATCAAGAGTATAATATTGTTTTGTTTCCTCATAGAATTTTTTTTCATTTACTAAGGACATTGAGATATGTGCTGTTATTAGCAAACAGAAAAACACGATCACCATCATACTTGGCATAATGAAGCCTTTTTCGTCCTTCATACTTTGACTAATTCCTTATAAGATCTAAAGGTATAGGTATAAACCTTACCAGCTTCACTTATGACAGAAAGTTGAATTCCTCTGTCAACTTGGTGAAAGGTCATTGTTTTTACTTTTAAAAGGAGGATTTCGTGGCCTCTGTCGGATATTTGTCTACGAATTAGGTTTTTATAGTGATTAATACTAACATGTTGTCCACTATGATTTGTAAACGTTAATTCTGTATCCTGAATGGTTATATTACTGGATTCTTTAAATTCCCTATGAAGTTGTATGATAAAAAGTTCCCATTCAAATGGCCTTAAGTCTTCTGGATGTTGGGAATGAGAAATTAGAAAGTGAAAAATAATGGTGAGAGTTGAAATAATGAAGGAGTAAATGAAAAAGGTTAGAAGCATATTCAAAAACGTATACCCCCGTTCGTTAAGATACAAGAAGGCAAACCGATTTTGTTTTTTTAAACAAACTTGACCATTCCATACATGCCTTTTGATCCCCACCTTCCTCCCTCCATGTTAAGTGATAAACTACTGAGTCTTTTTCAATATCTTCGTTTTCTTTGTCAACACCAGAAAAAGCAACATGTTGAACCTTCTTGTGTAATAATTTTAACGCATCGGAAGATTGTTTTGTTGTAACTCGTTCTTGAGTTAAAAGAACAAGCTGAGGGATGAGGATGGAAACAATTAATATCCACATACTAAATGCTGTGATTGTTTCTGCTAATGAATAGCCTTTAACGTTCTTGAAGAGCAAAACGACCCTTTCCAAGATAAAAAACCACCTTATATGACTGATTGTAATAGCTAATGTGCATAGTCCCGCTTGCTCGAATCGAACCATTAGGATTATAAGTGATGCGGTTCGAAAATACTTCAGCCTCAATTTTGATTCGACTGTCATACTTTCTTTCAATAAGTTTTGATCCCAGCATTGTCCCTTCAATTGTGTATTTGTTCTGACTCGGCACAAATACTATATAAGCCTTTTCTTCATTTACCAGTGCGTATTGCTGTGCATACATGACATCTTTTTCAAATGTATCTAGAAAAGTATCTAAAACTTTTTGATTATAAATAGGAACAATATTCGCAATAAAAAGCAAGCTCATACTGCTTACAATAGCTAACACAAGAACTGTTTCTAATAAAGTAAAACCATTTTTATTAATCGACTGCTGGTGCTCCTCCATCAGAAACAACTCCATCTGCAGCAATTGCAACCGTATTACCATTTGGACATACAGGTTTACTTCGTAGATAGCCACCGGTTTGTAGTTCTCCTACTGTAGGAATTTTTTTATGATCAATTTGATAAGATGTTACTTGAGCCTGTACCATATTAATAAGCCCATCACAGCCTTTTTCTTGAATACTGCTATTATGCTTTGTTACATTTGGAATTGTAATAAGCAGTAATACCGTTATAACCAGTAATACAATTAGCATTTCTATTAACGTAAAACCTTTTTCTTTCTTCATCGATTACCTCCTATAAGCTTTCCATCATCTTGTACATCGGTAAAAGCATAGATAAGTAGACAAATAATACGATTATACCTACGAATCCATAAATAGCAGGTTGAACGACTTCCATTATTTTCACCATTTTTTGCTCAAGCTTATCGATAATAAGCTGGCTATACGTGTAAAGTTCCCTTGACAGCTGCCCATTTGCTTGTCCATGCAAAATAACAAGAGACAGCTCCTTTTCATAAAAACATCGTTCACCAATAATGTGGTGAAGCTGTTCACCAGCTCGTAATTGTTGAATAAGGTAGCCTGCCTCTACCTTAAAAAATGGCAATAAATTCTGACTTTCAAACACCTTTAAACTCTCAAAAGTAGACATCCCCCCTTTTAATAAATTACTCAGTTGCAGGGCAAAGAAATAACTGTGTGAAATAACAAATATTCTTTTTAAAATAGGAATTTTTATGATTGTGTTCATTTGAGCATCTGCGGGCTGTTTTTTAAATATGGAAAAGAAGTAATAAACAATTGCGGATACTGCCACTATTAATAAAATTCCTAAAAGCTTTATTCCATTAAAAACAATTAGTAAAAATAATGAAAAAAAGGAGGTTTCAATATTCATAGAAGCATATAGCTGCTCAAATTGTGGGGTAATAACAAATTGGATCATTAGTAAAATAATGGCCACCGTTGATAATAAAAAGATAGGATATCGCAGTAGTTTTGTAAGCTTATCAAACTGTGTAAGTTTTTTATCCAGAATTCCACTACATTCTTTTAGTGAAAATTCTAGGTCCCCATGTTGTTCAGCAAAATAGAGATAGCTTAACACATCCCGATGAAAATGTAAGCTTGAAAGAGCTGTTCGAAATGAATTACCTGAAGATAAATATGATATACATTGCTGTAAATCAGCTTTTTTATAGCCTTGCTCATTAACATGAAGAAACTGTAAAGCTTCATTTAATGTGTACCCTTTATCTAACAAACTACTTAATCTTTTTAGTAAAGATAGTTGGTCTTTCAAGTTCCACTTTTTTTTAATCTTCATAACGAAACACCCAACGGTCATAAGAATTTGGATACAGATATCCTAGTGCTATTCCTTTTTTAATAACATCTTTTAATGTTGGGTATTGATAGGAAGCTAATTCCCCTTTCGCCTCCTTTACGACAGCTGTTAAGTTTTTCCCATATAAAAGCTCATAAATACTTAACCTTCTTTTTTGTCTTAGTTTCTTACAAAAAGGAGAGCATTGGTCTTCACAGAATGGACATTTTAGTTGAACTAGTCTCTGAGCTGAGACAGCAATGAGGGTTTGTTCAATTTCTGATAAACTCACATCAAATTCCATTAATCGATAAATCGCCCCCTTTGCATCTCTTGTGTGCATGGTTGACAAAACAAGGTGACCAGTTAGACTGGCGCGAATGGCAATTTGAGCTGTTTCTCGATCACGAATTTCTCCAACCATAATAATATCGGGATCATGACGCAGAATTGCCTTTAAACCAGCAGCATAGGTAATCCCCGCTTTTTCATTAACTTGAACTTGCAATACTTCCTCACTTTTCGTTTCAACCGGGTCCTCTAAGGTAATAATATTTCTGTTAAAATGACGCTTTGCATAATGAATGAGAGAATAAAGTGTCGTTGTCTTACCCGAACCAGTAGGGCCTGTAAAAATCATCAAACCATGTGAGTGATTCAAAATAGAGAGCAGCTTGTTAGTTGTGGCAGGGAATAACGATAAATGTGTAATTGGTGGAATTTTCTCTTGTGGCAGAATTCTAATCACAAGACTTTCTTCGTGAATGGTAGGTAAGGTGGATAATCTAAGATGAACGTTCAGATTAGTAGTATAAAGTGACAGTGACCCATTTTGTGGTCTTCGTCTTTCACCAATGTCCATGGAGGCTAAGAATTTTAGATGAGAGATAATACGACCACAGATTTCTTTTTTCATAGTATGCTTTTCAATTAAATCATCATCAACTCGAAATTGAATGAGCGTGTCTTGTTCTCTAGGAATAATGTGAATGTCTGAGGCTCTTAATGCACAGGCTTCTTCAATAATGCGTTCACTTATTTGTTCAATTGGTTTCACTTGTGCTTCTCCTTTCTACTTTGTACAACCATTGTACAGAATGAGAGGATTTTTTGCACATTGATAAAAGTGAATTTTAAGGGAGGTTTTTTAGGTCATTTTTAAGTTTTTATAGAAAGAAATTAAATTTATTGTGATTTTTTGTTATATAAAATGGAAAATCGAACATAATAGAGGTTGTAAGTTGGTTTAGAGTAAAGCTTTACTGGGCTACTTGCTCAGCTCATACTTAATCCCAAGTGATACTTAGTTGTCGACGATATTTCGCGTTATTTCCTTGCAGAAATAACACAAAATATCCTCTTGCTGGGGTAGTGCTTTGTGATGGGGCTTAGTGTAATACTTAAACCGTCTACTTTTTGCTTAGCACTTACTTCATCACAGGTTTTACTTAGTCGTCGACGATATTCCGTGATATTTCCTTCAGAAATATCCCAGAATATCCTCTTGCGGCGCGCATTCATGGAGCAGATTCGAAGAAGCTGCACATGAAGCCTCTTCAGTGGGCTATAGCCAAGCGGTAAGGCATCGCACTTTGACTGCGACATGCGTTGGTTCGAATCCAGCTAGCCCAGCTATCTGAAAAAGACGTTTGCCATGTGGCAGACGTCTTTTTCTTTTATGATACTGATTTTTTTAGTTCTTGTTTTCTTGCTACTTTGCTTAGTTCCTGTGGGTTGTAGCCTACGATAAGTTTGTTTCCGTCTGTGATGATTGGACGGCGTAGGAGTTTTGGCTCTTGGTGCATAAGCGTAAGTACCTCAGAAAGAGAGAGTTCATTTACGTCAATGTTTAAGTCTTTATAGGTTTGGCTTCTTGTTGCAAGAATTTCATCTATGCCTTCTGTTGTTAAAGATAAGATTTGTTTAAGTTCATCTATAGATGGTGTGTCACGAAAAAGATGCCTTTCGTGAAAGGTTACATTGTGCGCTTTTAGCCAATGCTTTGTTTTTCTACATGATGTACAACTTGGGTAACTGTAGAACGTTAGATTATTCACGATACTTCCTCCTCAGGTAATAAGTGTTTAGATCTATCATTGGCCCCTGATAACTTGTTGGTTTAATTGTACATTATTTGTACAACGAATGTATAGTTATTTGTTTAATAATATTTTGAATTTTTTATTACAACAATATTTTCTTTTTTAGATTGTTGCAGCATGATTGTAAACGCTATTTACAAGTATATTAATGGTACATTATAATAATTAAAGTGATGGACTTGTATGTCAGATTATAATTTGTCAAAAGCTATCATATTGATGTTATTTTTATGTACTTCTAACATCAGGTTTATCTACCATTCAGCTAATGGCAAAGTCAACAAAGGAGGGATACATATGGATCGTATGTTCCGAGTATTAGGTTTCTGGACGGGAATCTTCGCAGTAATGTTCTATCTTGGAGATATGAAGACGACTTCCTTACTCTTTTTCGGACAAACTGGATTTTTTGTTTTCTTATCTTATTTAAAATTATCCGAACGCATGTACATTTATATTTTTGGTGCTTACCTAACTATTTTCTTTGTCGGATTTACGTACTGGACAACATTTATGATGATTCCAGGACATAACATGGGACATTAATGAAAACACCAATGTAAATGAAAAAACAGGCAGCTATTTTGTATAGCTGCCTGTTTTTCCTATTAAAAGCCATTTAAAAAAGGATTGCTTTCCATCTCTTGTTCAATACTGGTTTCCGGACCATGTCCTGACAAAACAATTGTTTCTTCTGGTAGGTTCAATAGCTTGTTATGTATGCTTTTTATTAGTTGCTCATGATTGCCACCTGGCAGGTCAGTTCTGCCAATGCTACCTGCAAATAATGCGTCTCCAGAAAAAACAACCCCTGCTTCTTCTGCATAGAAAGAAACGCTTCCTGGTGAATGACCAGGTGTTTCATATACTTGTAAAGAAAATTCACCTATCTCTAGTTTTCCTTCACCTTTAATTAATTTATCAGGCTCTGCCACACTAACAGCACCAGCCATAAAAAATTGAGAACCATTTAGAGACGAATCTGCCAACCAATCTTTCTCATTTTTATGTACATAAACAGGAATGTTCCATTTCTTTCTCACATCGTCTACTGCCCCAATATGATCAAAGTGAGCGTGTGTGAGTAAGATGGCTAGCGGTTTTATATGCTGCTGCTCAAGTAAGCTAATCAGCTTTTTCCCGTCACCACCCGGATCAATAATTAAACATTCCTTCTTTTCATTGAAAAAAAGATAGCAATTCGTTTGCAGTGGTCCTAAAGGAAGTTGTCTCCATTTCATTTTCTCATCCTCCAAATTATGTACTTACGTTCATTTTACACTATAGATCAGTATGATGATAACCACATGATGGTTAATTATAGAACAAGATGGTAAATATAATAGTATCCTATAGAATAAATAGAATCGAAAATAAACTCGACAAACGTCATGAAACCGATTAAAATATTAGAAGGACTTGTTATTGTATTTTGTTTTTAAAAACAAAGATTCAACGAAAAAATGATCTACATAGAGTAAGGGGGCTTTATTAATGGGCTTAGTGATTATTTTTGCACTTGTAACCATTCTAGGGATTTTCGGACTTATTCGTTCACTGAAAGATAAAAACCTTCTTGGTGCAGCATTTGCGTTTGGTACTTTAGCTGTATTTGGATGGTTTGCCGTAATGACCTTTATTCACCACGGTTACCCAACTGCACACTAATAATAAAAACAGAACAAACCCCTTGGCACTTTGCTAAGGGGTTTTTTACTGATTATTTTCAAAAATGCTTCTGTACACTTTCTAGTTTACTTTCCATTGTAGACTTTTTATCTCGTCGATCATCAATTCGAATATTGGTTGCTACCCTTTGGATGCCTTTATTAAAAGGGGCTTCATGAATGTCTTCAATCACTTGAAGCAATGTATGTAACTCCCCTTCAATAATGGTATTCATCGGAGTTAGCTGATACTTAATTTTCTCCTCAGATTCGTACTTTTTAAGGATTTGTTGAATATCTGCTACATATTCGCTAACACTTGGTGTATTTGTTCCAATTGGAATTACTGTTACATCTACTATTGCCATATTTGTCATCCTTCCTACTTTAGAGAAACTAGCTCTACCATCTTTTGTGAGTCCAAATTAATTAGATGCTCATATCTAGCACCATATAGTGCATAGTCCCCATTTGGCGATAATTTTATTGGGAGATTTTCCATTTTTTCTATAACTGTTTGTTTTTCACCAGAGTCCAATGAAAAAGAAATGAGAGAAAACCCTGTTTTTTCTTTATTCACTTCAAGCATGTAAAAATGGTTATTATGATCCATATCATGATATGGAATGGACCAATCAGAATAAAGGGCAACTAGACGTGTCGGCATCTCCGACAGTTGTTGTTGACTTATTGAATCATAAAAACGCACCTTTGCTGTACCATCCTCATCCACTATTTCAATCGTAGACATGATGCTTGTGTAATTGGTATTAGCAACAACCCCATCAGAGACAGAAGTTTCCTCTTTGCTATCAAGGTTATAAATATATAATGGAGCAGTTAAAGCCGGAGCTTCTTGATCCCACTTTAAATAGCTCACTTCATGATCATTTATCCATTGAATGAACGGGATATCAACTGGATTTTCAACAAGTGTTTGCTCTTTTGTATCAATTATGTACGTATTATAGGTCCAATCTTCATTAAAACTAGATACAAACAGCTGATTTTGGTTTTGCTGATTCCAAGTGTACTGAAGCTCATACGATTCAATTGTCGTCTGATATTGTATCTTTGCCTCGTCGTCCACAATTAATAATTCTGCTTCATAACTTGAAGGACTAGTATGAATTAAAAAAAGACTTTTATCTTCATTTGCTTCCAATTGAACAATTGGTGCTTCTGATGTGAAAAACAATGTTGAGTCTCCAGAGTATATATTATACGTATATACTTTAGATCCATCTGCATCATTGAGGATATAAAAAATGGTCTTGTCATCCTTCCAGTCAGCAACTGAGTGGAATTTCGCCTCCTCTGCTTCTAATGGTAAAGTGAGTTGTTTTCCCTGAGGTTGATTCCCTGAGCCCTTAACAGGGGTTTCTTCTTCCCTCAGAGATAGTAACTCTTTATCATTCTCTTGTTGATGAGATGGATTACAGCCCGATCCAAAAAGCACGATTAACAAGAAACATAAACATAATTTAGTTAATCTCATCAACTTTTCTGTCACCTGTCTCTCCTAAATTTTTCTCTATTACTTCATACGTATTATCTTGTTAAAATGTTTCATTTTATTATTAGATTATTCCTCATTAAAAAATAACATACTGAGGTGTAAAAAAAAATCAAAGCTGATGAACTTTTTTTGAATTTCTTAACTTTAACACTATGTAAAAAAACGAGTGACTAAATGGTGTTCAATCACTCGTTTAAAAAACTTACTACATATATAATGCTGCGTAGAAAATACCCTTACTCTTTTTATAAATATCATCAAATTGGTCAAACGGTAAGGGGTTCACACCATTTCCTAGCTCAATTGTATAGCCTGGTTTTCTATAGTCATGAACGAACCAATCTCTGAACCCCGCATGACTGTCTATGTCTCTTACTGCTTTATAGCCACTAAGACGTTCAAATTCTCTTACAATCGCCTCTGCTTCTTCAGGTTCTTTCCTTAGATATCCCCAGTAAATCTCTTCTCCTTGTGTATGAAATGCTAATACACGATCAAAATGTTGTTTTTTAACAAGATTTGATAAAGCAATGGCTTCAGGTTCAGTTAAAGGAGCATCTCCAGGGTAATCGCGTGGTGCTGGTGTTTTTGGAATTTTACGGGCTTTTTCAATATCCCAGTTAACAGGATATTGATTATTCAAATCAATACCTCTAATATTTGCCTTCCACTGTGAAAAATCGATGCTTAAATCATTCATTTGCAAAAGACCTGCTTCATAAGTGTTATCATGTGGCAATCCATTTAAAACAAGATCTACTCCATCAGGATTGACCATCGGGACGAATGAAAGAGTTGTTTCTTTATATATAGATTGGACATCGTGCCCATTTATTCGTATTGAACCATTCCCTAAGGCATCAACATATTCATGTAACCAATACATCATCACACTCGTGGTTATCCATTCATTAGCATGAAAAGAACCGTTCATATGAATCTTTTTAGGGCCATTCCCGATTGTTAATTGATAAATAGGTTTTCCTAACACACTATAGCCAACTATGTCCTTTTTTATAAAAGGATACATAAAAATCAATTTCTCTATTTCCTTTTCTAACTCATTTGAATCATAAGGTTTCTTCATCATTGGTTCGGGTTTTATTTTATCGTCACCAACTAACTCCACAATATCACTATTTTCAACAATAGATAGGCAGTTAACAGGAATATTTAACTGAGTATTTGCTTCTATTTCACCTCTCAGCTCAACATCATTGCTCTCATATAAAAGCTGACTGTCGAGTTGCAAATGAGTTGAAAGATCAGTAAGTGAAATGCTTTTATTTAAGCGGATAATCATCATTGAACCTCCAATTTGCCTATTTAGTTATAGCTTATGTTAGGTTAGTTCAATTGTTGTTAAGTTCATTACTGTTTTTCAATAACAAAAAGGGCTGACCCTCTAAGACTTACACCTTAGTTTGAGTCAGCCCTGTTATTAATTTTTTTCTACCTCTGTTTCTGCTTTTACTTCTGTTTCTTCTCCGTTTTCACCATAAAAACGTAATAAGTCACCGTAAATGATTTCATCAGAGTAATTCAGTTCCTGCTTTGCTTTTTCCATATACGGATCACATACAGCCTGATCTGTAGGCTGGCCTGTTTCTTTATCATAGCAAATACCACGTGTATAAACATTGTTTTCAGTGATAAAGCTTCCATCTCTTAAAACTGTGAACGATAATTTATCATCTGATAACGCATCTGTACCAAACTGAATTTGCTCACTAGTATCAATACCTAATAAGCTCATGATTGTTGGGCGGATATCAATTTGTCCTGCTACCTTCGTGATTTTCTTAGGATCTTTATCCGTTACACCCGGTATGTGAACAATGAAAGGAACACGTTGTAATTGCACTGTTTCAAACGGCGTAATCTCTCTGCCAATAAACTTCTCCATTGCTACGTTATGGTTTTCTGAAATTCCATAGTGATCACCATAAAGGATGATGATTGAGTTTTGATAAACATCTGTTTTCTTTAAGTCCTCAAAGAATACTTTTACTGCCTCATCCATGTAACGAACAGTAGGAATATATTGATTTAACGTTTTACTATTAGAATCAAACTCGTCAATCATACGATCCTCTTCCCCAAGTTCAAATGGAAAGTGGTTTGTTAATGTAATTAATCTTGTATAGAATGGCTGTGGAAGATTATCGATATGTTGAACTGACTGTTGGAAAAAGTCGATATCCTTTAAGCCCCAACCAATTGAATTTTCTTCCGTTACATTGTAATCATTAACATCAAAGAAGCGGTCATAGCCAAATGCTTGATACATCAAGTCACGATTCCAGAAACTCTTATTATTCGCATGAAACACTGTTGAATAGTATCCAGACTCTTTTAAAATTTCTGGTGTTGCATTGTATTCATTATTGCTGTTTGTAAAGAATACGGCACCACGACCTAATGGATATAATGAGTTATCTACAATAAATTCAGAGTCAGATGTTTTTCCCTGACCTGTTTGATGATAAAAGTTTTCAAAGTAGTAACTCTCACCGATAAGATCATTTAAAAATGGAGTAATTTCTTGTCCATTTAATTCTTCATTTAGTACGAAGCTCTGTAATGATTCAAGTGAAAGTAAAATCACATTACGACCCTGTGCTATTCCTTGTAAGTCTTCATTTGAAGCTTTACGGTTAGCATTTACATAGTTTTCTATCTCAGTCAAGCTATCACTGTCAGCTAAAGCACGTTGGGCAGATGTTTTTGATTGTAATACCGCATCATAAATATGAAAGTTGTATACACTGATGTTTTTCACCAGCATTTCTCTATCAAATGAACGTGTTAATAATTGTGGTCTTTCTGTTTCAGCTAAGCCTAAATTAAAAAAGAATACAGCGGCTACTAGTAGAAAATAAGCTGACTTTTCTTTTCTAGTCAGTAATGAAGCGGATCTGAAAGTTGGCTTTTTTAACAACCAGTATAAAATAGCTAAATCAACAAACATTAATAAATCACTAGGTAAGAAAAGATTCGTAATACTACTTCCTAAATCTCCCATATTGCTTGTCTGAAACAATACTGGTATTGTTAGAAAATCATTGAAAAATCGGTAAAATACCATGTTTGCCAAGAGCAAGGCTGTTACAAAGATACTAGCACCAAATATATAGCGGTTTCTGTTCTTCTCCTTCATGAAAAGACCAAAACCAAATATTAGTAATAGAAAGCTCAATGGATTAATGAATAATATAAACTCTTGTGTGAAGTTTTCAATTTTAATATCAAAGCTAGTTTTATAGACAATGTATGTTTTTATCCATAGAAATAACGTTGCTAATAGTAAAAATGAGATTTTTGAAAATGTCTTTTTGCGCATCTAACTACCTCCTCATCCCTTGGGACAATTACGCTTCCTTTTATCTCTAATTTTTTCCATTTATTAGGTAAGTATTAAACAACTAAAACATATCTTAATACTTTCTTTACAAAAAATCAATGTTTTTTCATACGCCCATTACAATAGCCTGCTAGAATAATAATGTTAAGCTTATTCTCTATACCCTAGTATTAGACGTCCTAAAACATAAAAAGTTTCGTTTTCTTTAAAAGTAAAATAATTCTGAAAATAAACCAAGGGATCTAGGTCTACTTTTGATTAGATACAAAAGATCCATTAAACTCAGCAATTTCACCATTTAAAACATAAAAGGAGCTCTCTCATGGAGGCTCCTTTTTACTATCACCTATTAGTAGTAATTCGTAGGTCTTTTTACGTGTTGAATTTAATTATTTAGTAACTTTGTCTTAACTAACCATGCTCCACCGATTACACCTGCATCATTCCCTAATGTCGCAACCGAGATGGACGCTGCTTTAGCAACTCGTGGAAAGGCAAAGCGTTTAAAATATTGCTCAACTCTAGAGATAAGAAGGTCTCCAGCTTTAGATACTCCACCGCCGATTACAATCTTTTCAGGATTTAATCCATTGGATAAATTTGCAAGTACAAGTCCTAGTTGAAATGTAACATAATCAATTACTTCTAAAGCTAAAGAATCACCTTTTTCAGCTGCATCAAATACATCTTTTGATGTTAAATCAGAGATCGTTTTAAGAATGCTATCCTGATTAGATGATTGAAGCTTTTCCTTTGCTATTCTTACGATTCCAGTAGCTGATGCTATTGTTTCAATACACCCTGTTTTACCACACCCACATTGAGCTCCACCTTCAGGGACAACCGTAACATGTCCAATTTCTCCACCTGCTCCATTTACACCATGAATTACCTCTCCATTAGAAATAAGACCGCCACCAACACCAGTACCTAATGTTACACAAATTAAGTCCTTAGCTCCGTCTCCAGCACCTTTCCACATTTCTCCTAGTGCTGCAATGTTTGCATCATTATCAATAACAGCAGGTAAACCGGTTTCTAGCTCTAAATGATCTCTTAGTGGGTAGTTTACCCAGCCTAGGTTTGGTGTTTCATAAATAAGTCCGCTTTCTAAATTAACTGGACCAGGCGCTCCCATCCCTACGCCACCAAGTCTTGATTTATCCATTTCTAGTTCTTCTAGCTTTGTATCAATTGCTTTAGCGATATCAGTTGTAATCGCCTTCCCTGATTTATCAGTAGGAATTTCCCATTTCTCTACAATCTCTCCGTAGTAATTAATAAATGCCATTTTTATTGTTGTACCACCTAAATCTACACCCACTAATATTTTCTCATTCATTTAAAATCACCTTTTTCTACTATTATATATGTGTTCATTAGTAAACGTTTTCAACCCTGTTACTTTTTACTTATACCAAACACTAAACTTATATTATCCTTGCTTTTTAAGTTTTTGCATTTCTTGTCTTAAGAGGAGAATTGCCATTTGGTAATCCTTTGGCTCTACTAAATTTGATTGATACAGCTGTTTCATTTCTTCTTCCATTAATTCTAAGTCAGAAACTCGATCGCCTATGTAAATGATCGTTCCGAATTTTTTTAAAAGCTGCTGAACGTCATATATTGTTTTCAAGGTATCACCTACTTCATTATAACTGAGCACTACTTTCAAGTATAAAGGAATTGAAAAAAGCGTCAAGAAAACGTTAAAAATTTGTAAGGGTATTTAACAAGATTATTTTTCTAGCATTCCCTACATTATATTTCAATATATTAAAAATGATCAGAAACCATTAATTTTCCCTTATGTTGATTGGATTCAATACTATATTTTGTTTTATTTATCAGAATTATTTATTTTTTCTAAAAAATATATTGTCATTTCTAAAAGACAAGTTTAAAATAGGGTTACTTATTAATTGGAAGTTTATTAGGGGGAACAAGTAATGGTAACTTTTATTCTATGTGTACTTATTTTAATCGTAGGATATTTCGTGTATTCGAAGGTAGTTGAGCGCGTATTTGGTATTGATGACCAACGTGTAACTCCTGCTTATGCAAAAACAGATGGGCTAGACTATATGCCTATGAGCTGGTGGAAGGCTTCACTTATTCAGCTACTAAATATCGCAGGCTTAGGTCCTATATTCGGGGCGATTATGGGAGCTCTTTATGGACCAGTTGCATTTATCTGGATTGTTGTTGGATGTTTATTCGCCGGCGCTGTTCATGATTATTTTTCTGGGATGCTTTCCATTAAACATGGCGGTGAACAATATCCAACCCTTGTTGGACGTTATTTAGGAAAATCAGTAAAAACAATTATAAACTTAGTATCACTAGTGTTAATGATTTTAGTTGCAGCAGCTTTTACAGCAGGACCAGCTCAATTAGTTGAGCAGTTAACACCTTTAAGCTATTCAGCTTCTTTATTACTTATTTTCGTTTATTTCGTACTAGCAGCTGTTTTACCTATTAACAAACTAATCGGAAAAATTTACCCAATTTTCGGACTAATCTTAATCATCATGGCTGTTTCTATTGGATTTGCTTTATTCTTTATGGATCATTCCATTCCAAATCTAACAGTAGAAAATTTACATCCTGGTGAATTACCTATTTGGCCATTGCTAATGGTTACGATCTCATGTGGAGCGATCTCTGGTTTCCACAGTACACAAAGTCCAATTTTAGCTAGAACATTAAAGAAAGAAAGCGATGGACGCAAAGTATTTTTTGGTGCAATGGTTGCTGAAGGTATTATTGCTTTAATTTGGGCAGCAGCTGGTATGACATTCTTTGGTGGTCCAGATGGACTTCAAGGAGCTCTTGCTGAAGGAGGTACAGCAGGTGTTGTAAACGAAATTAGTAAAACAACATTAGGTCAATTTGGTGGAATTCTTGCCATTTTAGGTGTCATTATTCTTCCTATCACAACAGGAGATACAGCATTAAGATCTTCAAGAATGATGCTAGTAGAATTATTAAGCAAATTTGGAAATTTTGATTCTAAAATGAAAACTGTATTAATGACAATTCCAGTTATCGTTCCAACTTATCTTTTAACACAAATGGATTATTCATTCTTATGGCGTTACGTTGGTTGGACAAACCAAGTAGTAGCAACAGTGATGCTATGGACAGCTGCAATGTATTTACTACAGAACAACAAATTTCACTGGATTTGTAGTCTTCCAGCATTGTTCATGACAGCTGTAACTGGATCTTATATTTTCTATGCACCAGAAGGATTCCAATTATCCTATCAAACTTCTATGATCATCGGCTCCATCATCTTTTTAGCCGTACTTATTTGGTTCTTAACTCAAATGAAGAAATATAAAAGCAATCCTCTTCCATATGAAAAGGTTGCTTAAATCCCAAAAGGGCTGACAAATTGTCAGCCCTTTTTTAACGATCAGGATCTTGTGGATGTAAAAATGTTGGTCGCCGATTTTTTAACGGCATTGGTGAACGGAATAAAACATCCCTTAGGGCGCGACCATTAAATGGGATAAACGGATATAGGTATGGAACATTAAAGGACTTCATACGCGCAAGCATTATAATCCAGCCAGTAATTCCAGCTACAAAACCTATTACTCCTAGCCATGCGGTGAATAGAAGTAGCACGATACGGTAAATTCGATTAGCTAGGCTTAATTCGTAACTAGGTGTTGCAAAGGTTCCAATTGCCGCTATAGCTAAGTATAAAATCACTTCGTTTGTCAAAAGGCCAACTTCCACCGCTACCTGGCCGACCATTAATGCGGCAACAAGCCCAAGGGCGGTTGCCAACGATGAAGGAGTATGTATGGCGGCCATCCTTAATATATCAATACCGAGTTCAATTAGAAGGAACTGTAGAAGCAAAGGTACTTGACCTGGGTCTTCAATACCAACAAACTTCATACCAGGTGGCAACAAATCAGGATTATTAGCGAATAAATACCAAAGCGGTAAAAGAAAGATTGAAGCCCAAACTGCAATAAATCGAACCATTCGTAAATAAGCTCCTACTATCGGCTTATTTCGATATTCCTCAGCATGCTGCAAATGATGCCAAAATGTCGTTGGCGTGATAAGTGCGCTAGGAGACCCATCAACAAAAACAATTACATGTCCCTCATATAAATGAGCTGCTGCTGTGTCAGGACGTTCGGTGTATCTTACCACCGGGTATGGGTTAAGATGTCGACCTGATATAAATTCCTCTACTGTTTTTTCACCCATTGGAAGACCGTCTGTATCAATAGCCTTTAGTGACTTTTTTAAATCCTCTACATGTTTCAAGTCTGCTATATCCTCTAAATAGCACACAACCACATCTGTTTTGGAACGTCTACCTACTTGTAGATACTCCATTCTGAGAGATCGATCTCTAATTCTTCGTCTTGTTAACGCCGTATTAAATACGATTGTTTCGACATACCCATCCCTTGAGCCCCTAACAACTTTTTCCATATCTGGTTCCTGAGGCCCACGAACAGGGTATGTACGGGCATCAATTAAAATGACTTGATCAATACCCTCTATAACAAGAGCTGTTGGCCCTGCCAAAACAGTTTGAACAACTGTATTTAAATCATCTGTTTTTTCAATTTCTACGTACGGGATATACGTTTTGAGTAGCTTTTCAAGTGTATTTTCCTCGAGCTGCTCTGGTGTAAGCTCAGATAAATATTTCATTAAATAATGTAGAATATCATCTTTTACAAATCCATCCACCATAAATAACGCCATTTTACGTCCAGCATACTCAACATCGAGCTGAATAACATCAAAGCTTTTTTTTACACCCAGCCGTTCATTTAAGTACGATGTATTTTCCTGAAAATCTTTTGTTACAATCTTTTTTTCTACCTCATACGCCATAAGATTTCTCCATTCCGTATCACGATTTGTTACAATCTTTGACGAATTATTGGTAAAACATACCTATATTCTATTAATTTGTTATTTTTAGCTTGTACTCATAAAATTCGAAAATGACTCATACAATTTAGCAACCTGTCCTTCTCGGAGTTGATAAAATGAAAGTAAAATGGATGATTGTCATCATTCTTGCCCTTATAACGTCTGGTATTCTTTATTTTTCGCATGGTCAAAGTGTTCGTGAAAGCATTATCTTTTTTCCCATTACCGATTCTGTAGCTTTTACAACAGCTTCAACTTCACTTGAATTTGTTGAAAATAAGGATGATGATGAATATGTGATTGAATGGGATGCTACCTCGTTTACGAACAAGGTAATTTTTCTTAGACAAGATTTATCTCTTCTTTTCTCTGATGGTAAATTAATTGACACATTATCAGAGTGGGAAGACCAAAGCCAAAAGCTGGCACAGTTTAAAAAGGTAAATGGTGAAGACAGTAGCCATTATGAAGCCATTAGTCTTCATTATGGTGAGATCCATTTGGAAGATGATCAAATCCGAAGTACACAGCAGATGACAAGTGATCATTTATATGTCATTGATTCAGAATTTACAAATGCTTTTTCATTTAAAGAAGCACAAACAGAGGAAGAACATGAGTGGAAAGATATTTTAGACAAAGTAAAAGCACAACACCTTGAATATAGCTGGAATCATTTAATCAATCATTATCAGATAAATAAAAATGAGTACGAGGCTATTCCATTAATTGAGCTTGCTAGATATAATAATGAGCCCCTTTTAGGACTTTCTAAGGCAAAAACACAAGAAGTCATCGGGAGTCTTTGGGAGGGGCTATATAAGAATTATTTCTTAGGTTTAAAAACAAAAGAAGGGAAAGCCATTGAACCAATTGGTAGTACAATGCCTCTCCTTCTATTTGCAAAAGATTATTCACATGTATTAGTACTAATTCAAGCAGAAGATGGTACTCCTTTTAAATTTATACAAAACATTAAAAGTTAAGGAGTAAGTTCATCCTGAAAAGCTTTGTAGTTTTCATTGTCCGGATCAAATTCTAGAGCTTTTGATACTTGTTCTTGCGCTAATTCCAATTTATTTTGATTAGCGTATAATACAGCTAAATTAAAATGTGCCTGGTGGTAGCTGTCATCATTTGAGATGACTTGTTGCAGGTGTTCCGTCGCTTCATCGTATTTTTTCAATTGAATGGCAGCTACAGATAATAAAAACAAGATATCATTTGAAGACTGATCACTAGAAATGGCTTCATGTAAATATGTGTATGCTTCTTCAAACTCTTCATTTTGAATAAGCTCCTGCCCCTTCATCGCTCTATACTCACTATATTGTGCTTTTGATTGGTCCATCCCGTATAGGATTAATCCTATTAACAATGCGACTGTTATGATAAGTCCGCCAACTCTAAGAAACCATTTTTTTTGGTTGGGTAGCTGAACGATGCTTGCAGCGAGAAATCCACCTATTAACCCTCCTATATGCCCTGCATTGTCAATATTAGGGATTACAAATCCCATCGCCAGGTTAATACCAACAACCACTAAAATATTTGAGCCCATTGTTCGGAAAAACACTTTTAAATTATAGACACCAATAAATAGTAAAGCACCAAAGCAGCCAAAAATAGCTCCCGAAGCTCCAGCAGACAGAAATGGACTAAAGGCAAAACTGACAATTGATCCAAAAACCCCTGCTAAAAGATAAATAAATAAAAATTTTCCTCTTCCATAAGCCCTTTCAACCGCTGGCCCAATATAAAAGAGAGCAAAGCTATTCATAAGGAGATGAAGAAACCCAATATGTAGAAAAATAGGTGTTATAAATCTCCACCATTCTCCATCATAAATAAGTGGATTAAATTTAGCGCCGAACTGAATAAGTGTATTTGTATCAGTACTTCCCCCAAAAAGTTCAAGAACAAGGAACATAAGGATTTGAATGCCTAGGAATATATTAGTAAAGAAAGGCTTGCCATTTTGAAAGAGCCTTTTTTCTTCCTCTCTTAGTTTATTTTGATGAGAAATAACTCGTGTCCTAACTTCATGAAGCTGAGATTCAGACACATCGGAAGAATTTAAATCTTTAATTGTGTCTAAAGGAAGATGTAGAGTGTCTGACAGCTTATCTAATCCTTGTTTCAGTTCATCTTTCACAAGAATCATTGAGGTAATATCAATGCTGCCCTTTCTTCCACCACTATAGCCCTTTAAAAACACTTCAGGATAGTCATCTACAGGCGGCAAGCTAGAAAAATAGATATTTAAAACCGTCAAAGGACCTCTAACCCCGGTTTTTAACAGCTGTTCAAATTTCCGACCGGCTTGTTCAATATCAATAGCAAGTGTGTTTCCCCAATCAACATCAGTTCTCTTTACCCTAATAATTGAAAACTGTTTCTTCCTAAAAGGTTCGAGCATAACCTCATTTCCATCTTGGGAAATAGCTAAGATTGTATACTTCTGTTCAATAACTAGTTGTTCAATAAACGACCAGTAGACATAATCCTGTTCTAAGACCATTTTTATCCGCTCCGCTTTATTTTTCTTTATTATATCAATACATGAATCAATTTCATAATGTATCATTTGTTACCAAAAAACGTATGAATTTCACATATAATCAAGTTTTGATCCCATTATTGTATATTAACATGTTCAGGATGACGAAAAATGTTCGTTTTTTGATTTAAGAGTCATAATTATGAAATTAACTCACATAAACAAGAAAAGAAAGATTCTGCTTTTACAGATAAAAAAAAGCTGACAGTAGAAAGTCAGCTTTAATGATGAATTTTCATTATGTTTTGATTTCTAAAATTGTTCAAATCAATGGAAAGCACGATTAACAAAACGATCTCTAATAAATGGTATTCTCATCGATAAATTAATAAAATATCTACGCAATTGCGGTTGACCTAATACAAAATTTACAATGCGATATCGATAACGATAAACAGCAAATGAACCTGCCGCAAGCATAATTAATCGTCTCATGATCATCCCTCCTACATTTTATCATTAGTAGGAACGGGTGATTTTATCCTTTTTAAAAAAAGGTAACATTGTTTCCTTTACTACACTAACTGAGTGTTTGAATGATATTTGCTTTTTCATAAGTTTTTATATAAAGGATAGAAACGCTAGGAATGTCGTCAATACAATTGCTATAAAATTAACTGCATCATTATTCATAAAAGCAAACCGATTTGATTTCCATCCAATTTTCGAACAATGAATTCTTTTTTCAGTAACCTTTTGACAAGTTTTACATTTGTATTTTATTTGAACAGTTTGCCCTAGAACAGTATCAAAAATATTTCCAAGGAAACCAAAAAGAGCAATGAATAAGACATCTAGTATAGACAGTGAAAATACGAAACCTGACATAATACCGATAAAGAACGCTCCAACCAAACCAGCAAAAGAACCAAGCAAAGAAACAGCACCAGAGGTACCTCTGTCCACTTCCTTTAGTGTAAGCAACATTCTAGGACGTCCTTTACTCAATGTGCCTATTTCGGAAGCCCATGTATCTGAATTTGCTGCAGCTAAAGAAATTGAAAACAACAAGAGGTAGAGTGTATCGTTTGACCCTTGGAAATAATAAACAACTGCAATAAGCGCTGGTATTCCTCCATTTGCCGCTACCTGCATCATATCTCGTTGATCACCTTTAGGAAGGATTTCCTGTAAAAATGACTTTTGTTTTGCTTTAACCTTACTTAGAAGGCTCGAACTTACAAAGAAGCATCCCAATAAAAATAAGCCTTTCCAGGAAAAACCTAAAAAAATAGCTGAACCTACCACAAAAGCACCTATCATTCCACTTATCGACAACGACCTCATTTTCCACGCCCTATAGGAAAGGAACATGACTAAAAGTAATCCAAGTAACATTTTATTTCATTACTCCATGCTCAGTAATAAGGGTGGATACAGGAACATCATGAGCTTCTATAGGTACTCCGTTAATAAGTTGACTTGAAAAAGCTAATGAAACAGTATCATTTTTATAATCCATAAGATATCGATCATAATATCCCCCACCATAGCCTATTCGATAACCATTTTTATCAAAACAAATACCTGGGACAAGGATAAGATCAATTAGAGATTTTTTTACAGCAGATGTTTCTGATAAGATCGGTTCTTTTAAACCGTAAAAGACATTCTCAAGCTGATCAAAAGAGGTAATGCTTCTAAATTCCATCGTATTGGTAGCTGGTTCGCATTTTGGAACAACAACTGTTTTCTTATCAGTCCACGCTTGTTTTATGATCGGAAAAGTATCAACTTCTCTGCCTCGAGAAACTGTAACAGCTACTGTATTTGCCTTATTCCATGTTGAGAAAGAAAATAAATGCTTATGTATTTCTTTTGAAAGCTGTTGATATTCTTCATCACTGATTTCGGTAAGTTGTTTTAGCATAATGCTTCTCATTTCCTTTTTCTTCAAGAATATCCCTCCTTTTGTTTATAGTAGCATATTTGAAAACTCGCTGACTGGTGAAAATAAAAAGTGAAGACCGAAGCGTTAGTTGAACTTATAGTTAATAAATAAAATTAGCTACTACGTCGTGTAGTCTCCTGTGCTACTAATTTATACTGTAATAACTTATAAAAAAAAACAGTAGGATATAAAATCCTACTGCTTACTTTGTTTCACGGTGTACTGTCATTTTTTTCTCTCTTGAACAATATTTCTTAAGTTCAAGACGATCTGGATTATTACGTTTATTCTTTTTAGAAATATAGTTACGTTCGCCACAATCAGTGCAAGCTAATGTAATATTCACACGCATGTTTCTTTCCCTCCAAACATAAAAAACTATAAAACAAATCAGACTTTAATATAATAGCATTTTTATTTGACAAATTCCACATCTATTTCATTATATTTTAAAGATATTGTAGAAATTCAGGCTTTTTATAGATAGAGATTAACTTTTTTATAAGAATTGACCACTGATACTCCTTTATAATAGCAAGATATCCAGTATGAGCTATCTCATCGGCCTGCTTTGGGTGTGACAGAACAAAATGTAGAGTTTCAGCTAAACTTTTGCTGTTAATTTGCTCTGTTAACAAGCCACGGTTATGCAACAACACTTCTCCTAAGCCTCCAACCTGAGATGAGATAATTGGTCTATGTAAAACCATTCCTTCTAAAGCAACGATCCCAAATGGCTCATATAAGCTTGGTACAATAAGTGCTTGGCAATTGCTAAGTAGTGTATTACGTTCCTTATCTTTCACAAAACCAGTAAAAAAAACGTTCGCCTTGATTTGAAGAGTTGTTGTCATTTGTTTTAATTGTTCTTCATAAGGTCCTTCACCAGCTATAACAAGGTTTAATTCAGAATACTCTTTATGTAAGATCGAGAAGGCCTCAAGGAGAAGGTGATATCCCTTTTCTTTAACTAATCTTCCCATGGATAATAAAAAAGGAGAATTGATAAAAGAAAACTTTTGTAGTGCTTGTGAAGGCTCTAGCATTTTTTGATAGTTTTCGACGATAACACCATTTGGTATTACCTCTATTTGAATTTCTCGTTTTACTGCTCTATTTTCTATAATTTTTCTCATATAAAGACTACAAACGATTAGCTGATCTGAAGCTTCAATAAGCTGTTTCTCATAGTTTGTTATGGTGGAAAGCTCTTTTCCATTCTTAAATTGTTTTCGTTCATGTTCTGTAGAATGAATCGTCGTAATTA
This sequence comes from Metabacillus litoralis, assembly GCF_003667825.1. Classification (NCBI taxonomy): domain Bacteria; kingdom Bacillati; phylum Bacillota; class Bacilli; order Caryophanales; family Bacillaceae; genus Metabacillus; species Metabacillus litoralis. The sequence continues at coordinate 2,524,143 of NZ_CP033043.1, forward strand.
ATGGTTTATGTAATTCTTCCTTAATTTGACAAGCTGATGCCGTAAACATCCAATCATGTACGTGAATGAGGTCAAATGGAATGTGTAGCTCCTGAAGAACAAATTGACTGAACCGAAAATTAATGTTCCGTATAAAATCGAACAAATCTGACGAGTTTTGTTTCCATGGCAGCAAGTGAAAGATGTGGACATTCTCCTTCTTCATATAACTTTCTTTATTACTTTTAGAAGGCGTTAAAATAATAAATGTAAGATTATGTTTAATCCCTTCCTCCACGAAATCATTTACATGTCTACCAAGTCCCCCAACTAGATGTTCATCAAATTCAGGTGTTAACACTAAAATTGTACGATCACTCTTCATCATAGTCTGTATATGCTGAGAACATTGGTACCCACGTCTCGCTCTCCTCCATTTCAACTACCCTTCTCCAGTTTAGTTGATTCTTTATTCTCTTATGATTATGGTACTCTTTTTTAGTAGAGCATTTAATGACTATAGATTGGTTTTTAGAGTTGCTTACGACGAGCTCACAAGAGTATGTAGCTGTCTCAAGGTTTCGAATTTCTAAAACACCACTACATTTACTTACATTAAATGAAAATTCTTCATTGAATTGATTCTGCCGACAAAGAATAACTCTTACTAATAAATCATTAAAGTTTTCTCCAAGTAATGAGGAAACCGCTATCTTAGTAGAAGAAACTATTTTCCAGGAAACTAGTACAACGTCTGGATAAGTAAAAATTTCTATAGTATCGACACAAACCGGCGATTGATTTCGAATGATATGTTGGTGATTAAGAAGATGATATGTTTCCATAAAGATTCCTCTCTTATTTCATACTCTATTTATCATACCATGTGCGAAAAGTATTCAAACTTAGCTTATTTAAAGAAATATCGGCAAAAAACTACATTTTCCTCAAAATATCACTTCTTTACAATGGCAAATTATGATATAAAGGTAAAGGGAAATAATCAAAGAAGGTGAAAATGATGACAATTGTGATTATTATTTTATTTATTATAAGCATTGCTTTAATTGGATTATCTTTTTTCCAACGTGACAATGTTAAAGAACTAGAACAAGAATTAGACCATTTACAATTATCTGCCATGCAAGAGATTTATAAATTGAAAAAGAAAATGCGCATTGTAGAAGAAGAATTATTACAAAATGATGTTCCTTTAAAGGAACAAGCAAAACAATATCAAGAGGATGAGGGCGCAAACCCTAAACGTATATTAGCAAAGTATCGCCAAGGTATGTCACTTGAAGCTATCGCTTTATCAGAAGCTTCTTCTGTAGAAGAAATTCGCACAATTGTGGAACAGAATGAGAGGGCATTAACATGAGTAAATTAGGCTTTCAAGCTTTTGCAGCAGGCATGATTGTTGCAACTTCTGTTCTTGGCGGAACCTATCTTCTTTCAGATCATCAATCTGCAACTGCTGATAGTGAGCAAAAAGAAGTAACAGAAAAACAAGTCAACCAGTTTCTTAAAAGTAATGGACAAGTTTCCATCACATCTGAAGAGTATGAAGAGCTTTTAGCACTTAAAAAAGTTGAAGTAGTACAAGAGGACTCTCAAAATCAACAACAAACTGAAACGGCTAAAGAAACTGAACAACCTAAGGAAGCTGAAGAAAAGAAAGAAGAAGTAATAAAGTATAATATTACGATTAAAGAAGGCATGACAACTAGTGAAGTTTCTGATCTTCTTGAACAAAATGCCATAATCGCCTCATCTTTTGAATTTGATCAATTTTTAATCAAAAACAACTTTCATACAAGAGTCCAGCTTGGTACGTTTGAAGTCCAAAAAGGAATGACGTTCCAGCAACTTGCAGAAGCGATTACTAGGTAAAGTAAAACAGCTAAGATTTCTTATTCTTAGCTGTTTTTTTTACTTATGAATTCAAATCGTATCTCTGTCCTTTAATCAAGTACATAATACTCTCAGAAATATTTGTTGCATGATCTGCTGTTCTTTCAATATATCGACAAATGAACATAAGCTGAGTAAGTTGCTGATAGCTGTCTTTTTTAGATGACATGAGATCCAATATATCTCGAATTGTTTCTCCATATAATTCATCCACCTGATCGTCCATATCAGCCACTTCTTTTGCTAAAACAAGGTCTTCTTCATTAAAAGCCTTTATCGATAACGAAAGCATTTTTGTAGCAATTTCGTGCATCTTTCTAATATGTTTAATTGGTTTAACAAGAGGTTCATCACCGATTCTAATTGTTGACTTAGCTATGTTTACTGCAAAATCAGCCATTCTTTCAATATCACTTGAAATTTTAATTGCAACAATAACTCTTCTTAAATCTGTTGCAACAGGCTGTTGTTTAGCAATTAAAAGGATCGCTAAATCGTTAATTTCTTCATCAAGGTCGTCCACTCTATAATCATCCTCAATAATTTGAAGAGCTTCATCAATATTTTGTTTTTCTAACGCATCAATTGACTTGTTAAGTGCAATTTCAGTAACACTTCCTATTTCAATTAATTTATCTCTTAAGTTTTTTAAATCGATCTCGAATCTTTCTCTGATACTCATAATGTTTACCTCCTATGTAAATACAGTTATATATTCCCCAAAATAATGCTTTATAAAACTAAGATAAGTTTATGGAAAAAAAGTCGTGCACTTTTGGAAATGCACGACTTTTTTATTAACCGAATCGACCTGTAATATAATCCTCAGTTCTCTTATCAACAGGATTTGAAAAGATTTTATCCGTTGCATCAAATTCTACAACTTCTCCGTTTAAGAAGAACGCTGTTTTATCTGAAATACGAGCAGCTTGTTGCATGTTGTGAGTTACAATGATAATGCTATAATCTTTCTTTAAATCTTGAATTAATTCCTCTACCTTAAGAGTTGATATCGGATCAAGCGCTGAAGTTGGTTCATCCATTAAGATAACATCAGGCTCAATTGCTAAGCAACGAGCAATACATAAACGCTGTTGCTGTCCCCCAGAAAGACCATATGCATTTTCTTTTAATCGATCCTTAACTTCAGACCAAATTGCAGCTCCACGTAAACTTCTCTCAACAATTTCATCTAAAATACGTTTATCTTTTATACCATGAATTCTAGGTCCGTAAGCGATGTTATCATAAATTGATTTAGGAAATGGATTAGGCTTTTGGAAAACCATACCAACTCTTGTTCTTAAATCTTCAACCTTATAACTCTTATCAAGGATACTTTTTTCTCTATATCTGATATCTCCTGATATACGAACAACAGGTATTAATTCAACCATTCTGTTTAATGTTTTAATAAATGTCGATTTTCCACAACCAGAAGGTCCAATGATTGCCGTTACTTCATTTTCATGAATAGAAAGGTTAATGTTCTTTAATGCATGATCTCCACCGTACCATAAATTTAAATCTTTTGTATCATATACAACGCTCTTTTTATCCACTGACTTCTCTGATCTTTCAATAGTCGTTACATTTTTCTTTTCACTATCAGATAAAACTGCCATAGTTTAAAAACCCCCCAAGAAATTAAAATCTATTTTGAAACTTATTTCTAATAATGATTGCAATTGAATTCATTAAGAATAATACGATTAAGAGTATAACGATTGTAGCTGCAGCAAGGTTTGCATACTCAGCAACAAGTGCAGAGTCAACAGTCCAATAATATATTTGCATAGGTAAAATTGTAAATTTATCAAAAATTCCATCTGGAAGTGGAATTAACAATGCCGGAATACCTATAACAACTAGAGGTGCTGTTTCACCTATTGCTCTAGAGAGAGAAAGTATTAGACCAGTTAACACCCCTGGAATGGCTGCCGGTAAAACAATATTTTTTATTGTTTGCCATTTAGTAGCTCCCATTCCATAAGAAGCTTCTCTAAGGTATTGTGGAACAGCCCGAATAGCTTCTTGACTTGCAACAACAACAATTGGAAGTACTAATAAAGACATTGTCAAACCACCAGCAAGAACAATATTCCCTAATCCAAAGCTACGTACAAATACAGTCAAACCTAATATACCGAATACGACGGATGGAACACCAGCTAAGTTAGAAATATTAGTTTGAATAATAGATTTTAATTTCCCGTTTTTTGCATATTCCTCTAGGTAGATTGCAGTACCTACTCCTAAAAACATTGTAACAGGTGCAACAACGACCATTAACCATAAAGTACCCATGATCGCACCCATAATACCTGCACGTTCTGCATCTGTTGAAAGTTTATTCGTAATAAATTGAAAGTCAATCCATCCAATACTATCTGAATATACTCGATAGATTAATGTTAATAATACGACTAATCCAAATAGAGTCGCTAATAGAAAAACAACGTTCGCAAGGTTATTCGCAAACAATCGCGATCCCATTTTTTTCTGTACCTGTTCAACATCTACATATTTCATCTTAATATTCCTCCCTATATTTACGAGAAATATACTGAGCAACTAGGTTCATTATAAGAGTAAAAACAAATAATGTCATAGCAACAGCGTATAAACTGTAATAAATAGTTGAACCTGCAGGAGCTTCCCCACCAGTTACTTCAACGATGTAAGCAGTCATTGTCTGCATGGATTGTGTAAGATCAAAGGTAAAGTTCTTGTTACTTCCACTTGCAATTGCGACGATCATCGTTTCACCAATCGCACGAGAAATTCCTAATACAAACGAGGCAATAATACCAGATATAGCAGCTGGAATGACGACTTTCCAAGTTACCTCAAGTTTGGTTGAACCAAGGGCAAGAGCACCTTCTCTCATTGAGTTTGGCACAGAACTCATTGCATCTTCAGAAAGTGATGCTACCATTGGAATGATCATAATACCCATTACTATACCAGGGCTTAAAATATTTGTTGGTTCTAAGGCTGGTATAAAAGACCTTAATAAGGGTGTTACAAAGGTGTAAGCAAAAAAACCATATACGATCGTAGGAATACCTGCAAGAATTTCTAATATAGGCTTTAGAATTCTGCGCACTTTATCTGAAGCATATTCACTCAAGAATACAGCTGCCATTAAACCAACTGGAATAGCCACTATCATGGCGATAATTGTTGAATAGAGTGTACCCATTAATAATGGAAGTACTCCAAATACTGCCTCATCACCTAATGGTTTTAAAATTGTTCCTGTATAAAAGTCTAAAAATGAAACATCTCTAAAAAAGTTAATTGTTTCAGTTAGTAGAGTAACAACTATACCAATAGTTGTTAGTATTGATATTGTTGCAATTGCTAATAAAAATTTAGGCATGAACTTTTCTGTGACTGAAGTTAAATTTGTCGTGCTTCTCTTTTTTTCAATCATGTCACGGATGCTTTCTTTATTATCCAAGATCGAAAACCCCTTCCATCCTCCACATATTATGTAAGGTGAAATTTTATTGTAGATAGTTTTAATAGAAGAAAATACATAAGAAGATGAGAAGCTAAACTTCTCATCTTCATACAGTTAGGAAAACTTTCGAGGATGATTATTTTAATCCTTCTAAGTAGCTAATTGATTCTTGAATTACTTCATCTTTCAATGGAGCAAATCCAGTTTCTGCAGCTACATCTTGAGCATTTTCCATAGTGTAGATTGCATAATCAAGAACTTGTGGCTTTTCTTTTGCCATATCAACATTTAAGTATGTGAATACTGGACGAGTAAATGCCTTATACCCAGCTTCATCATCTAAACCAATTGTATCTAAACTTGGAGCAATTGGACCTTTACCAAAGTCAACAGAAACTGCGTTTAATTTATCTTTATTGCTCTCGTAGTATCCGTATCCAAAGAATGCAATTGCATTTTTATCTTTTGAAACAAGATCTACAAGAGTAGAATATTCTTGTTGTAAGTTAACACTATCAACGAAATCTTTTTCTTCCATGATCGTTTCAAACATGAACTCGTTAGTACCATGGTTTTCGTTAGGACCCATAGGCTTGATTTCTTCAGCTGGCCATTCTGGATTAATATCAGACCATTTAGTTACTCCACCTTCAGCAAGGAAGATTTTAACAACATCTTCTTGAGTCATTTCTTTTGCCCAATCATTTTCTTTATTGATAACAAATGTTAAACCATCAAGAGCAACTTGAAATTCTTTAACTTCAATACCAAGCTCTTCAGCTTTAGCTGTTTCTTCTTCTTTAATATGACGAGATGCATCATTAAAATCAGTTCCGTTTTCAGCTACAAGAAACTTTTCAAAACCAGCAGAAGTACCCGCACGACTTACTTCAACAGAAACTTCTTCATTTTCACCCATATAGTTTTCAGCCATTCTTGCCATGAAAGGATATACAGTACCAGAACCATCAATTACAACGCTACCTTCTAAAGTTGCTTCTTCTTCAGTAGCTTCTCCGTTACCAGTGTTAGTTTCTTCTGCAGTTTCTCCGCCACCACAAGCAGCTGCGAATACAACTAAGATTCCCATTACGATAAGTAATGCTAGGTTTTTAAAGCTTTTCATTGCCAAATTCCCCCTAAAGAGTGTTTTTTGTTTTGTCCTACGAGTAATAGAATAACGCTCTAGTATTAATAACGTTTTAACTTAATGTAAAGGTTTTGTAAATTTGTGATGGAGTTTGTCATATTTTGCGTAAAGATGGGTATAAGGTGTATTAGAACATTATTCAATTTTTATTTTTATACAAAGGAAATTGTTACATACATAGTATTACGAGCCAAATTTACCCACTACTATCACCATCAACAAGATTGTTCTTTAAAACTGGTTTTCGACTTGTTTGCTCTATACTTTCTTCGCTTTCTTCTAGTTGAACATTTTTTACAAAAAAGTATATAACGAAATGGCCCGCTCCAATAATGGCAAGTAAAACCGGAATACTTTGTTTTTCATCAAAGAAAGAAATAGCAATGATAAACCCTAGTATTGACACAATTCTTCCTGCGTTTAGAAAAATCTCTTTTACCACAATGTACTCTATTCTCGCTTTTGCAGCGCTCCACGCCTTTCCAATCACATCAAATGTTAATGACATATACGGAACGAGTAACATCGGATACCCAATAGCAATGAGGGCAGCATATATAAGTAGCTTTTGATAAGTCAAATCAAACAAAATTAAATAAATTGAGAGATAAAGTAAAGTCCCACCTATTAAAATGAAACGTTTACGCTTATTTTTCTTTATCACTCTTGATGCAAGATAATAACCAATAAAAGCTACACCTGAATTGACTAAACCGAAAGTCCCTAACGCTAATTCACTACCTGTTGTAATAAAGACGAAAACACCAATTACAAAAGCGAAGGTTCCTTCCCTTAAGCCTTGAAAAAAATGTGCTCTTGTAACATGTCGCCAATTTTTATTATTCTTTCTTTCATGAAAAATTCGTTTTAAAATAAAATCTCCTTCGGCTTTTCTTCTCTTTAAAAAAAAGCTCAGTACTACAGCGCCTGAGAATAATAAGAGAGAAATTGTAAAGATTGTCGTATATCCAGTAAAGTTTTTAAGCCTAGAGATGACAAAACCAGCAACTATAGGACCAACCATTCCAGCTGTAGAGTTCATCACACCTAAAAATCCATTAAAGAAATCTCTTGTTTCAGGTTCAGTAATCTCAAATGTTAAAACGTTAAACGCAAGCCAGTAGAAACCATACCCTATCCCTAATGTACCGCCTAATAGGATAAGAAATTTCGCAGCAGATCCTCCGATCATAAGGACGCTTAAGAAGAATACAGCTAAAAAAATAACACCTAGCCTTAATACAATTACTCGATCTACCTTTTTAGCAAGCCTTCCTGCAAAGATAAAGGTTAAAGGCTGCATCACTACAATTGATAAATTGTAAATGGCTAAATCAATAAATTTTCCGGACTGTTTCCATAAGTAAACGTTCACAAACGTATTAGAAAGTGCAATACTTAGGGAATATAATCCGCCTATCACTAATAATAAAATTAAATCTTTACTTACATCTACATCACCAATAATTTTCTTCATTTTTGACATAAAAACTACTCCCCTTCAACTTCTAGTACATAGTTTGTCTTATCGGTTTGTAGTTATGTATATATCTTGTAATTAGTACGTTGTGAGGTATAAACCATACAAAAAAGGACTAACAAGTATGTTAGCCCTTCACGTTATCTTTATTCTTTTTCTTATTATTTCGCAGCGCTGAAACGCTTAGAAACTTCATCCCAGTTTACTACGTTCCAGAAAGAAGCGATGTAATCTGGACGGCGGTTTTGGTAGTTTAGGTAATAAGCATGCTCCCAAACATCTAAACCAAGGATTGGTGTTTTTCCTTCCATTAAAGGAGAGTCTTGGTTTGGAGTGCTTGTTACTTCTAATTCACCATTGTTTACAACTAACCAAGCCCAACCTGAACCGAAACGAGTTGTTGCCGCTTTAGCAAACTCTTCTTTAAAGCTGTCGTAGCTACTAAATTTAGCATTAATTGCTTCACCAAGCTCACCAGCCGGCTCACCGCCACCATTTGGAGATAAGATTGTCCAGAATAGACTGTGGTTTGCATGTCCACCACCATTATTACATACTGCTGGGCGAATAGCTTCAGGTACAGCGTCAAGATTAGAAACTAATTCTTCAACACTTTTTCCTGCTAAATCCGCATTTCCTTCTAAAGCAGCATTTACATTTGTAATGTAAGTGTTGTGGTGTTTTGTGTGATGAATGTTCATTGTTTCTTTGTCAATATGTGGTTCTAGTGCATCATACGCATAAGGTAATTGTGGTAATTCGTAAGCCATTTTTTGTTCCTCCTTAATATATGTACGTGTTAAAAGCCTGTGTAAGCTCTTCAAGTTTAAGGTTACCAAAATTGCCCTGTACTTTCAATTGAAAAGCATTCAAACACTTAACAGTTTTCTCACAAGTAGTAAATTATATACAATAGAAGAGTCTATCTTAAAACCTGAAATAGAAAATACGCGATCATCATTAATTGAATGAATCCTTTTGCAAACACACCTGAAATAAATCCTAATAAAGATCCTACACCTGACTTTATAGCTAATTTAAATTCCTTTTTATGAAATAATAGCTCTGCAAATACAGCACCTATAAAAGGCCCTATTATTACACCTATAAACGGAACAATAAAAGGTCCAACTAAAAGACCAATCGTACTTCCCCAAATAGCTGCTTTACTACCACCAAATTTTTTTACCCCTAACAGATTTGCTAAATAATCCGCTCCAAATAGTAAAGCAATAAAGAATCCCTGTATCATCCAAAATAACCATGTTAATTCAGTAAATTCAAAGAACCATCCATATAGTAAAAATCCCGCAACAATAAAAAGAACACTAGGGATAATTGGATAGATAAGTCCAATAAAGGAAACGACAAACAATAAACTAATAACGGACCAATAGATTATTTGCATAAAAGAACCCTCCTTAAAGTAAATGGTGGCTAATACGGACTTCTTTTATTAAAGTATTCATGTACTCTTTCTAATAATATATGATTAAGTTAGATAAACAACCTCCGACAGAACAGCACTATTAAAATTAAAAGACAGATTGTCTAAATATGAGTGTTTAGACAATCTGTCTTTTTTAGTTCACGTTAAATTGTTTCGAAATACTGGACAACGAATTGGATAAGCCTTTTAATTGTAAACCAATTTCATGTGTGCTCTCCATCTGCTGTATTTGATCACCACTAGTTGAAAGCATCTGTTCTGAACTTGCAAGGGTTTCTTGTGAAATTGACGCAAAGCTTAACGTGCCTTCTTCTAGGTCTGGGAGAACTGATTTTAAGCCTTGAAGTTCTCCTTGCATTCCTTGAAGTCGCTTACTCACCGTCTCAATTTCAACCATTAATTCATCAAAAGATGCTTTTGAAGAATTTGCTGTTTCCAAGTTTCGTTTAATTTTCATAAGCATATCATCGAATTCTTTTGTAGCTCGAATCGTTACATCTTCCATTTCAGCAATCGATTTTGAGATGTCTACAGTTGCCAATGAGGATTGTTCTGCTAGCTTACGTACCTCATTGGCAACAACAGCAAAACCTTTTCCTGCTTCTCCTGCCCTTGCCGCCTCTATCGTAGCATTGAGAGCTAATAATTTTGTTTGGTCGGCGACACCTTTGATTAAACCTACAAGATTAGTAATTGAAGAGGAATGATTCTTTACTTGCTGAATCGTTGACGTCATGTGCTCAAAATCCTGTTCAAAGCTATGGATGGTGTTGATTAAATATGTGTTGTTCTTTTCTCCTCGCTTTGCGGATAAATTCATATCTTCGGAGCTCTGAAAAACTGTGTCCATCCCAGAAATTAAAAGTTCAATTCTATGTTTCATTGATTGAAAGCCATTTACACTACTTTCAGAGCTACTTGCAGTTTGTTCTGCACCTTGTTTTACGACATTAATGGCTTCAATTAGCTGACGGCTATAAGAGAGGGCATATTCTGAGGAATGGCTCAGATTTTCCCCGGTATTTTCTAGCTCCGTTGTTGTTTCATTAATTTCATTTATCACGACTCTCATCTGTTCAATCATCATATTAAAACTCATTTTGAGAGATTGAAGCTCAGGAATGGTTGTATTAATTAAGGCTTTTTTATTTAGATCTCCCTCACGCACCTCTGTCATAACATTTTGAAGCTCATTTAATGGCTTTGTTAGAGTTCTTACAAACATAATTAAAAGGATAGTTGAAATAATTATGCTAACAGCCATTACAATAATCATAAATTGTGCCATCTCGTTTACTGGACCTAAATAAGATTCAGTAGGGACCACAAGAAACGTCTTTCCATTAATCTCTGGCACTTTTATAACAGAAATTGTATAGTCTTTTTCATCAATTGTTTGATGAAAAACAGCGTTTTTTCCATTTGCTATTTTTTCTTTAAAAGACTCAGTAAAAGAGATGCTCGCTTTATTACTTATTTTAAAAGGTTTAATTTCATCCTCTGAATAATAAAATATATCCGATTGGATTCCGTCTGATTCTAACTGTCGTTGCTGATCACGTATACTTATTTCTAATTGTTGCATAAAATATAGGTTATCACTTACATATAAGAACTTTAAGTTTTTAGCAACATACGCCATAACCTCTGATTCACGACTTATCCGGTTTTCAATCGTCTCAATGGTTGTATCCTTTGCCTTTAGGTAAGAACTAATTCCTACTATATTAATAGAAACAATCAATAAGAAACTAAATAAAAACAATAAACGATTTTTTAAGCTGAATTTTGAAAAAACTTTATTTATAACTGAATTGTCTTCTGGTAGCTTATCCTTTTCTGTTTTCTTGCTCTTTGTAAGCTTTTTCGAGTTAAGCTTCAGCTTATATATTGGTGTCTTTTTTATGTAGTTCGCCCATTTCAATCCCAAGTCGAGCCCCCCATATCTCGTGTAATTTCGACTAATTATACCATCGAAATATTAAGCTAGTGTTAAGATTGAAATTCACGTCAATAAGACCTTCTTCTTATTTTTCAAGAAAGATCCACCAATTTTGCTAGATTAATGGAAATAAATATATAAAAAACACCACTGCTACTTTTAGCAGTGGTGTACAGATTTTATTTTTATGTGAATAGATTAATCTCTGTAACCTAAAACAGCTTCTGCGATGTTAACTGAATGATCACCAATTCGTTCTAAGTTGCTAATAATGTCAACAAATACAATACCAGCAGAACCTGTACAGCTTCCTTCATTAATACGTAATATATGTTTTTTACGAAGAGTTCTTTCCATTTTATCAATTTGCTCTTCTGACCTTAGAACCTTAGATGCTAAAGATGTGTCTTTATCGTCTAAAGCTGCTATTGCATCTATTAATGTTTGAATTGTTAAGTCAAACATTTCTTGAAGATCCTGCTTTGCTGAATCCGTAAGTTTCACTTTATTTGTTATTTGATAGCCTACCAATTCCACTACATTTTCAAAGTGATCTCCGATACGTTCAATATCTCTGACTGTATCCATTAGCATACTGTGCTCTTCTGATTCAGCTGTCGACATCTCACTTCTTGAAATCAGAATTAAATAGTCAGTTATTTTTCGATCTAAATTGTTTATAGCATCCTCTAGTTGCAAAGCAGTATCCGCATTTTTTTGAGAGAAGGACATTTGATAATCCCTAGCTGCTTCTAAGCCAACAGTTGCAAATTTCCCCATTCGAAGTACTTCTTCTTTAGCTTGTCCTAAGGCAATAGAAGATGATTGTTCAATAAAAATTGGGTCAAGATGTTTTGCTTTATATTCTATAACTGAATCTTCACCAGGAATTAATTTTGTAACAATCCAGGCTAAGACACCAATTAGAGGTAATTGAATAATCGTGTTAGAAAAGTTAAATGTTCCATGTGCAAATGCAATGGTCATTTCAGGGTTGAGATTTAATTTCGCTTGTAAAAATTGCATAAAAACCGTAAATAGTGGTAAGAAAATTAAAAAAATCGTCGTCCCAATCAAATTAAAAATAACATGTGTTAAAGCAGCTCTTCTTGCAGCAACAGAAGCTCCAATAGAAGCTAATACAGCCGTAATTGTTGTACCAATATTATCACCAAAAAGAACCGGTAAAGCTGCCTTAATATCTAATAGACCTTGACCAAATAGCTCCTGCAAAATTCCAATTGTCGCGCTTGAACTTTGGACAATAACTGTAAAGATAGTACCTACTAACACACCTAGCAGAGGATTAGAGCTCATACTTACAGTTAAATCATGAAAGGCCTCTAAAGATCTCAACGGCTTCATTCCGTCACCCATTAATTCTAAACCAAAGAATAGTGCTCCAAAGCCGAACACAATTTGACCGATGTTATGTATTCTTTTATTTTTAAAGAAGAATAAAAGGATTGCTCCTACAGCAATAATAGGTAAGGCATAATCAGAAATCTTAATTCCAATAATAAATGCTGTAACAGTGGTTCCTATATTAGCCCCCATAATAACACCAATAGCTTGTCTAAGTGACATAAACCCAGCACTAACTAAACCAACAGTAATAACTGTTGTTCCACTACTTGATTGAATTAATACTGTTACTATAATTCCAGCTAAAACACCCATTAAGGGGTTTGTCGTAAACTTATCCAAAATATCTCTTAATTTGTCACCAGCGGAGCGTTGCAGACCATCTCCCATATATTTAATTCCAAATAGAAATATCCCAAATCCACCAATGAATTCAAATATCATCTTCTGGATATCCAGTTCCAAAATTTCCAACTCCTCATTTCGTCTTTTGTCGACAAACATCTACAACCCTTACAATTATTAACGATATTCTATTTTATTGTAAAGATGTTTTTCTAAAATATTTACAAAAAATTTATAAAAACTTTACAAAAGATTCTAAATTTAAAAATAAACCTTAACTTATAACTTCATTCCTTGTCATATTTCTTTTTCATCTATAAAATATAAGACGTATAAATTATAAGGATGTGTTTCATAACATGAACGTTTTTAAACAGTTATATACTAGCATATACTCACCCAAAACCATATCCACTTTTCGATTTCAGGGAATAGGAAAAACTATTTTATATGTCTTTATCTTATCGTTACTTAGTACAATTCCGACTGGTTATCACTTTTCCACTGGATTGAGTGAGGGTATCAAAGGGTTTGATCAAACATTACAAAATGAACTTCCCGACTTTATTATTGAAGATGGCCTTCTATCAGCTGACACTGAAAAGCCCATAGAAATAAAAGTAGATGATTTTATCATTATATTAGATGAATCAGGCGCTTTCGGTGTAGAAGAAATCGAGGCAAAGCAAAATGCTATTGGTATTTTGAGCGATCGATTTGTGTTCTCTGCAAACGGGCAAGCACAATCATACGAATATAGCCTATTGAACATGTCAATAACAAAGCAAGATTTAACGGAAATCACTTCACAGTTTAATCAACTTCTACCTATTGTTTTAACTATATTATTTGTTGTGATGTACTTATTCGGAGCTTTTGTTAAGTTTATAGAAGTAACTTTTTTAGCATTGCTGGGTTTAGCCATTAAAAACAGCTTACAAAGGAAACTTAACTTCAAGCAGGTTTGGGTTATGGCCGCCTACTCAACAACACTTGCAACCGTTTTTTTCTTTATAATGGATAGTCTACAGGTTATTGTACCAAGTGGATTCTTGATTAACTGGTTTGTTCATTTAATTGTTATCTATTTAGTCTTAAAGGAAGTGCCTTCTATTAAGAAAAAAATAAATGAAGCATAAAAAACGCGGATTCCCCGCGTTTTTTTAGTTTCTTTATTCCGCGATTTTTGTTATCAGGTCTATTCTATTAACTCTATTATTTTTAACATAATATTTCGGTGCAAAACATAGAGTGTAATATAGAATATATAAAAAAACCTGGGAGGCAATCATGAAGCGATTCTCAACTATTCTAATCGGATTATTTCTTTTGTACATTATCTATTACGACTTCCAAATTGGCACACTTCCAGTTACAAATAAAACATCAACAGCACAAGTAGTAGCCTCTACTAGTATAGATAAACAGCAAACGAAAATCCCGAGCTTTGAAATGACAGTAAAACAGGGAGACACAGTATTATCCATTATTGAAAAGCATCATGGAACCCTCCCTGTATCAATTGAACAAGTAATTGAGGATTTCGAAACCTTAAATCCTAAAATGGATGCAGAAGAAATTATGATTGGGAAAAAATATACTTTTCCAAATTATAATCCATAGATCATTCTTGTCATTTCTCACCCATCACTGTAAAATGAGGGTTGGTAAGTATAATTACTAGTAAAATAAAACGTAGTCAAGTATCATAAATATTGGATAAGATTGTCGAAGGTTTAAACTTATTGTTAAGGAGCGATTTACACGTGAGTGAAATCATACATCGTACGAAAACCAGACCCGTTAAAGTTGGTAATTTAACAATCGGTGGAAATAATGAGGTTGTTATTCAAAGTATGACAACAACGAAAACACATGATGTCGAAGCAACCGTTGCTGAGATTAACCGCCTAGAGGAAGCTGGTTGCCAAGTTGTACGTGTTGCATGTCCTGATGAGCGTGCGGCAAATGCAATTGCTGAAATAAAAAAGAGAATTAATATACCACTAGTAGTTGATATTCATTTTGATTATAAACTTGCTCTAAAAGCTATTGAAGGCGGAGCGGATAAAATAAGAATTAACCCAGGAAATATCGGTAGAAAAGAAAAAGTTGAAGCTGTCGTAAAAGCTGCAAAAGAACGTAACATACCTATAAGAATTGGTGTAAATGCTGGTTCTCTTGAAAAACGTATTTTAGAGAAATATGGATACCCTACTGCAGATGGTATGGTAGAAAGCGCTCTTCATCATATTAAAATTTTAGAGGATTTAGATTTTCATGACATCATTGTATCGATGAAGGCTTCAGATGTAAATCTTGCTATTGAGGCTTACGATAAAGCTGCAAGAGCATTCGATTATCCATTGCACTTAGGAATTACAGAATCGGGGACATTATTTGCCGGGACGGTAAAAAGTGCTGCTGGCTTAGGTGCCATCTTAAGTAAAGGAATTGGGAACACAGTACGCGTATCGCTAAGTGCTGATCCTGTAGAAGAAGTAAAAGTTGCTCGAGAGTTGTTAAAATCCTTTGGATTAGCAGCGAATGCTGCTACTTTAATTTCTTGTCCAACATGTGGTCGTATCGAAATTGACCTCATTAGCATTGCAAATGAAGTGGAAGAATATATCGCAAAAATTAAGGCCCCAATCAAAGTTGCTGTATTAGGATGTGCTGTTAACGGACCCGGAGAAGCTCGTGAAGCGGATATTGGGATCGCTGGGGCCCGTGGTGAAGGTCTACTCTTCCGTAAAGGGAAAATTGTGCGCAAAGTACCTGAAGAAACTATGGTAGAGGAATTAAAAAAGGAAATTGATAAAATTGCTGAAGAGCACTATGCAAAACAAGAGGCTGAGAAATCGAAAGCATAACATTTTAAAGGAATCGGTAACCCACCGATTCCTTTTTTATTACTCATCCTCAGGAAGAATAACCGCTCCAATATTGGCATTGTTTGATAAAGAAGTATCGATATCGTCTTCAAACGGTTTATCACCATAAAAACGCTCTTGAATAGCCATATTGGCATTATACGCATCACTTTCTAACTCAGTTGATTTTACTCCATTATGAATAGATGCCTTAACCGTATGAATTGCTTCTTTCTCTCCCAAATTAAATCCCTCCTGATCCGATTTACATAACGAGGGATTGACCTATAGGTCAATCCCTCTTTCAGTTAGTTTTCTTTTCCTAGAAGAACGGCATAACAAAGATGCCTAAAATAATCGATAAGGCACCGATACCAATTGCCCATGCACCGGTTCCAGTAGCACCTCGTCTACGTGCAATAAAGCCGACAATAATACCTGCTGCTCCTAATATGACAGGTAAAATGAACAATGAGATAATGGATAGGGCAAGGGCAAGAAAGCCCATTCCTCTTCCTTCTCCTACAGCTTCCCCTCGGTCTGCTTCTGTGTTAACAGTAGCGTTTGTACGACCCATATTGATTGGGGCTGCAATCTCAGCAGCTGATTCGGTTTCATAATTCTCAAGTTCTCGATCTAGCGGCGTAATCCCCTTATAATCAGGATTGTCAAAACGATCTCGTTCATTGAACTTATTTTCGTCTGCCATTTAGATCCCATCCTTTCTGAATTAAAGGAGCATTAATATTATGAGCAAAGAGTGAAAAACTATAACTGTAAAACTTTTCTGTTCGTTTAAAAATTCATTATGTTACACTTATTAGTAGGAATCAACGAAGGAGAGAACATGATGTTACGACTAGGAATAGACATTGATGGAACAGTTACAGATCCAAGAACATTTGTCCCGTATTTAAATAAATCATTTAATAAATCTTTAACGTACGAAGATTTAAATCAATATGACTTAACAAAAGTCCTCAATATTACGGAGGAAGAATTTTGGGTTTGGATGGATAAATTTGAACCCATCATTTACAAAGAAGCTCCACTAGCCCTTCATGCTAAAAATGTCTTAAATGAATGGAAGCATCAGCATCAATTATTATTTATCAGTGCAAGGAGAAAGCATTTGTTGGATATCACGCACAACTGGTTTAAAGATCAAGACATTTCTTACCACCATATTGAACTGGTAGGAAGTCATGATAAGCTTGAAGCTGTAAAGAATAATAAGATCTCCATCTTTTTTGAGGACAAGCATGATAATGCCTGTATGATTAGTGAGGAACATCAAATTCCTGTTATTTTGTTTAATACGCCTTACAATCAAGAGCCGATTCCTAGTGGAGTCATTCGGGTGAATGATTGGCTTGAAGCAAAGAATTGGGTAAATCAATGGTATGATGTAAAGGTTTTATAAAGACAAAAGCGCAAGAGACTCGTTCAGCCCCGACCAGCATAAGACGATTTAGAATAGAAGTCGTTTTTTGGCCCTTTATTCTAAATTGGCTTATGACCTCGAGGGGCTAGGTATCTGACTTTTTAGCCAAAAAGTCAGACTGCTGGAGCTGGATGTCGAAGCGTTATCCACAATTAAAGCTGCTTTTCATTTCCTAAACAAAGACAAAAGCTCTGACACATGTCAGAGCTTTTTTAATGACATTGAGGACATTTACCATACACTTCAAATTTATGTCCACTTATTTCATAATCATTTAAATCGTCCAAATTTCCCATCGGACAACCTGGCAGTTCCTTTGTTTTTCCACACTTTAAGCAAATAAAATGATGGTGATGATGTTTACTATCACATGTAAAACGGAAATGTTTTTCCCCGGACAATTCAGTCATTTCAAAAATACCAAGTTCAGCAAATAAAGATAAATTTCTATAGATTGTATCGAAGCTTAATCCAGGATAATTGTCTTTCAAAGATTCCAAAACATCTTTTGCCGTTAAATACTTATCATAATCTGCAAAAAGTTGAAGCATTTCCTCACGCTTACTTGTATATTTGTATCCTTTGTCTTTCAATAAGTCGAGAGCTTCTTGAACGTTCATGAAACTACTTTCCCCTTTGTCAATTTAGTCCATAAGATTGTCAATATTAAAATAAGCACTGACAAAATAACAATAGTCCCACCTGGTGCTAAGTCTAAATAATAGGCTAGGAATAATCCAATAATAACAGATAATTCGCCAAATAGTACAGAAAAGAAGATTGTTTGCTTAAATCCTTTTGCAATTCGAATACTTGCTGCAACCGGAAGTGTCATAAGTGAGGATACTAATAAGATCCCTACAATCCTCATGGACCCACCAATTACAAGAGCAAGCATGAAAATAAAAATAAAATGAATGGACTTTGCTTGAATACCAGATGCATTAGCATGCTCCTCGTCAAACGATAATAAAAAAAGCTCTTTATAGAGTATAAAAACAATGCTAATGACTAAAATAGTAATTCCTAGGATAACAAGCATATCGGTTCTACTAACAGCACTTATGCTTCCAAATAAATAACTAAATAAATCCGTATTAAAGCCATCTGCTAATGAAATAAAGATCACACTGATTCCAACACCTGCTGATAATATAATTGGAATAGCCAACTCTTGATAATGTTTATAGACTGTTCTTAGCTTCTCAATAAAAAGTGAGCCTATAACAGAAAAGCTCATGCCAAGATAAATAGGATTCAGACCGGCAAAAGCTGAAACTTTCTTTTCAAGCAGTAAGCTTGCTGCAATTCCTGCCAAAGTAACATGACTTAATGCATCCGCTATAAGAGACATTCTTCTTACAACAACGAAAACACCTAATAAAGGCGCAATTAAGCCAATAAGCATTCCTGATATAAATGCATTTTGTAAAAATTCATATTCAAAAAGACTACTTAACATCTTGTATATCCTCCATTAATGGGAGTGATCATGTGATAACACATGTAGAGAGTGTCCATAAAAGTCAGACATCTCATCGTCCTTTAATAATTCAAATTCCTTTGAGTTTCCATGAAAATGCAGATGCTTATTAATACAAGCAACATGGGACACTTTATCTGATATTGTTCCAATATCATGAGTTACTAATATTAGGGTAATGCCTAAATCCTTATTTAAGGTAAGAAGCATATCATAGAAATTTTGAACTGTCTTCGCATCAACCCCTACAGTTGGCTCATCTAAAATTAATAATTTAGGATCACTAACAATTGCTCTTGCAATAAAAGCTCTTTGTTGTTGCCCTCCTGACAGCTCTCCGATGTTCCTTTTTGTAAATTCACTTAATCCAACAGCATCAATCGCTTCACACACACGCTTTCGATCTTGTTGATTCATAAATTTAAACAATCCGAGTCTTGAAGTTAATCCACTAGAAACGACCTCAAAAACTGAAGCAGGAAATCCTGTGTTAAAGCTATTTGCTTTTTGCGAAACAAACCCGATTTCATGCCAATTTTTAAACTTTTGGATAGTTTGACCAAAGAGCTTAATCTCACCTTGTTGGGGTTTCAATAAGCCCAATAGACATTTTAATAATGTTGTTTTACCAGATCCATTTGGACCAACAAGACCAAGAAAGCTTCCTTGTTCAATCGTTAAATTTATATTTTCAAGAACTTTTTGTCGTTCATACGTATAATCTACATGTTTTATTTCTACTATAGGTTGATTCATCTTTCTTCATCCTTTACGATTTAAGAATCGTTCCGATTTAATAAAAATACATATAAAAGGTATTCTTATTTATAACATAAAAATTGTACAGGAATCTTACTTAAAAGTAAAGGATAATCACTTGTAAAAAAACAGCACATTTTAGATCAAATCTCCATACATTGTTTGAGAGGAGGTTTGAAAATGATCTTATTTCAAAAAATTATTAATCAAAAGTTAAACAACATTTCTGTTGAGGAACTTATGCAATATGCCAAACAATTTAATATTTCAATAGGTCGAGCCCAAGCAGCCGAAGTCGTAAAAGCAATGAATGGAAAAAATATCAACATCTTTAATGTGAATGAAAGAAAAAAGCTGTTATCGCAAATTGCATCCATTACCTCTCCACAAACAGCACAGCAGGTTAATCAACTATTTCAGAAATTCACTAATTGACCATATACTTAGAAACATAGAAAGCAATCAAGTTATTTCAAGGAACAGTACATATTTGTTACTGTTCCTTTTTATTTACCATAAAAAAGAGAGCAGCTGATTGCAGCTCCCTCCCTAATTGTTACTGATTTGCTATTTTATCTAGTAGTCCCTCATCAAATGTTTTTTCTTTTAACATATTGATTTCAAATTGATAAGGAGGCTTCTTGTACTTTTTATCTTCCCCAACGAAAGGAGTTTCTAATATTTTTGGAACATCCATTAAAGATGGATGATGAACAATATGACTAAGTGCTTCAAAGCCAATATGTCCAAACCCAATGTTTTCGTGACGGTCCTTCCTAGCTCCCATTGGATTTTTACTATCATTAATATGAAGAACCTTGATCCGATCAAGTCCAATAATGGAGTCAAACTCTTTTAACACACCATCGAAATCATGAACAATATCGTAACCAGCGTCATGCGTATGACATGTGTCAAAGCAAACAGATAAATGTTGATTATGTGTAACACCATCAATAATTTTCGCTAACTCATCAAATGAACGTCCACATTCAGAACCTTTACCTGCCATTGTTTCAAGTGCAATTTGAACTTCTTGGTTTTGTTCAAGAACTTCATTCAAGCCTTCGATAATTTTTCTGATCCCTTCATCTGCTCCAGCACCTACATGTGCACCAGGGTGAAGAACAATTTGCTTTGCGCCAATTGCTTGAGTTCTTTCAATTTCAGAGCGTAAGAAATCAACACCTAATTGAAAGGTTGCCGGATTTGTTGAGTTACCAATATTAATAATGTAAGGGGCATGTACAATAATTTCATCGATTCCATGCTCCTTCATATGTTCTTTACCGGCTTCTATATTCAAATCTTCTATTTTTTTACGTCTTGTATTCTGAGGGGCACCAGTGTATACCATAAATGTATTGGCACCGTATGATACAGCTTCTTCACTAGATGTAAGAAGCATTTTTTTCCCGCTCATTGACACATGTGAACCAATTTTCAGCATTTACTCTCTCTCCCTATTTTTGTTTTTTGTTTAACCTTCTTTTTCTCTTTTTAATTTGTTCCATTTCTCGGCCCATCTTCTTTTTATAGCCTGGTTTTACCTTTTTAGGTTTTTGAACAATGCTTTTGGCTAAAGCATCTACCTCGTCTGTTACTCTTTTTCGATTTTGACGGCGTTTTCTGTCATCAATTTCGCGCCATTCTCCACCAACAAAATCTTTATTAATAAATTCAATTCCTTGCTTCTCAAGCTTATTTAAGGCATCTTCATCAGAAGTCTCGTATAAAGTGACAGCAACTCCCGAACTACCTGCACGAGCTGTTCTTCCAACACGATGAATATAGAATTCTAAATCATTAGTAGGAATTTCATAGTTTAAAACATGACTTATTCCTTTAATATCAATTCCACGTGCTGCTAAGTCAGTTGCAACAACATATTGAAATTCAAGATCATTAATCTGCTTCATCATTTTCTTCCGGTCTCGCGGAGATAAATCACCATGAATTCTTCCGACCTTTAAACCTTTTTCAATGAGTGCATCTGCCAACTCATCCGCATTTCTTTTTGTGTTTGTAAAAACAATGGCTAAAAAAGGATTAAAATCCTTAAGCATGTCATGAACAAGCTTTATCTTATCGCGATGCCTAACTGGAACAAGAATATGTTCGATCTTTGCTGCAGTCGCTTGTTTAGGAGCTACATGTGTAAATTTAGGATTTGCCAAATACTTTTTCAAAAATGGTTTCAGCTTTTCTGGGATTGTCGCGGAAAAAACTAAGATTTGTAATTTATCAGGCATTTGCCCTGCTATCATATCCACATCTTTTATAAACCCCATATCCAGGATCATATCTGCTTCATCAACGACAAATGAGCGAACCCGATTAATGATTAGTGCATTTTCTTTTACAAGATCATTTATACGACCTGGTGTACCTACAACAATTTGTGGTTGGCTTTTTAGTTTTTCAATCGTTCTTTGTTTATCTGTACCACCAATAAAAAGCTTGGCAGATATATCATCTGGTGAAAAAGAAATAAGTTTTCCAACTTCATTGTAAATTTGTGAAGCTAGTTCTCGCGTCGGAGCTGTTATCACAACTTGTACCTCTGGTCGATCTGGTTCAACTTGATTGATTAAAGGTAATAAGTAGGCATGCGTTTTACCTGTACCTGTTTGTGATTGTCCAATTGCACTTTCACCTCTTAAAATAGAGGGAATTAATCGCTCCTGTATCTCAGTTGGCTCAAAGAATTTTAATTCTTTTGTGATCGCTTCTATAATAAAAGGCTTTAATGAAAAACGCTCAAATTTTGTTTGTTCCATCCGTATCTCTCCTTTTTGATAAAGTTCTTATTTTATACATAAATCGACACTTTATCAGTCCATCATTAGATTATACCTTATTGAATAAAAAACTCAAATTATGTGAATCAATTTTATAATGTATCATTTGTTACCAAAAAACGTATGAATTTCACATTTATTAATGTTTTTATCCGTGTATTGATTATTAACATGTTCAAGGTGAAGAAAAATGTTCGTTTTTTGATTTAAGAGTCATAATTATGAAAATAACTCATGTAAAACATTTTTTCATTTTTTTATGTAACAGAAACCAATTGACCTTTAAATGCATAGTCTAAAACAGGGTAACGAACTTTGAAAGGAGGAATTTTTATGTTTCAGCAAAGACCGATGCCTCCTATGAATTCCAGAGGTTACTTCCCGCAACAAGGGCAAATTCCGATGGGACGACAAGCAAATCCAGGCTCATTCATGGGCAGAGGACAATTAGGATTGCAAATGGCTGCTAGAGGTGCTGGTGGTGGCGGTGGATTAAAAGGTATACTTTCGAAAATATTGCCAGGCTCACAAGGTGCAGCTGGAGGAGGGATAAACCCCCAAAGCTTTATTGGTGGTGCAAATGCCGCTTCAAACGCAACCAGAGCCACCGGGTCTCTTCAAGGACTGATGAATCCTTCAAACATTTCAGGAATGCTTGGAAATGTGCAACGTGTGTTAGGAATGGCACAGCAAGTAACACCAATGGTCCAACAATACGGTCCATTAGTAAAGAATCTTCCGGCCATGGTAAAGATTTATCGTGAGCTAAACAGCAGTAATGATAATGGGTCAAACGATTCCACAAATGAAACAACGCAAGCAGCCACTGTTACAGAACAGTCTAATCAGTCAACAAAGCAAAACGTTGGTAAAAAAACAACTAAAAAAGAGTCTCCAAGTAAATCTGAAGAAGTTATGCAATCTACTGAAACCAAAAAGCGTAAACCAACGCCAAGAAGCTCTCAGCCAAAAATGTATATCTAATATTCCTCTTTGTATTCTTTCCTGAATTTCGTTATAATATTAAGAGATTGTGAGAAATAAGAGCCGTTTAGCGGCTTTTTTTTCAGTAGAAGCAGGGACAAAGGGTCGATCATTTGTCAGCTCTCTATTTGATCTCTTAAGGAGGCAATATAATGGATATAATTAAAATCGCTCCACGCGGTTATTGTTATGGTGTTGTTGATGCAATGGTTATTGCAAAAAACGCAGCATTAGATAAATCTTTACCTAGACCTATCTACATTTTAGGGATGATTGTCCATAATAAACATGTAACAGATGCCTTTGAAGAGGATGGCATTATTACTTTAGATGGGGAAAACCGCTTAGAAATCTTAGAAAAGGTTGATAAAGGAACGGTTGTATTTACTGCCCATGGAGTATCACCTGAAGTAAGAAAGCTTGCTAAGGAAAAAGGACTTGTTACAATTGATGCCACATGTCCGGATGTTTCTAGAACACATGACCTTATTCGTGAAAAAGAAGCAGAAGGGTACAACGTAATTTATATCGGCAAAAAAGGGCACCCTGAGCCAGAAGGTGCTGTTGGGGTGGCACCTGAAATTGTGCATCTTGTCGAATCAGTTGAAGATGTGGAACAACTCTCACTTGAAAATGAAAAATTAGTTGTTACGAATCAAACAACAATGAGTCAATGGGATGTTGCCGACATTATGGAAAAAGTAAAAGAAAAATTTCCGCATGTTGAAATTCATCGCGAAATTTGCTTAGCTACTCAAGTCCGTCAAGAAGCTGTTGCTGAACAAGCAAAAGAAGCAGATTTAACAATTGTTGTAGGTGACCCGAAAAGTAATAATTCAAATCGATTAGCACAAGTATCTGAGCAAATTGCCGGCACAAGAGCATATCGAATCTCAGATATAAGTGAGCTTAAACTAGAGTGGTTAAAAGATGTGAAAACTGTTGCAATAACTGCAGGAGCATCCACTCCAACACCTATTACGAAGAAGGTTATTCAGTTTCTAGAACAATATAATCCAGAGGACGAATCAACATGGAGTTTGGATCATAAAGTTCCATTATCTAAGATCCTTCCAAAAGTAAAGGTGAAAAATTCTTAATTTAAGAAACAAAATCCCATTCAAAAATGAATGGGATTTTTCTTATTCTATACAAATTTAAATGGATTTGTATCGACCTGTGATCCAAAGACCTTCACATCAAACTTTTCGTTCAAGCATAATTCTCCTAATTTTTTAGAAACTCCATTAATCATCACTTTTTCCACATGATGACCAGGATCTATAACATTTAAATCCATCATCATAGCATCATGTGCAACATGGAAGTAAAGATCTCCAGTAACATAAACATCTGCACCTTTAAATTTTGCCTGTTGGATATATTTATTGCCATCGCCACCCAAAACGGCTACCTTTTTAATTTTCGCATCTGGTTTTCCAACCATTTTTACACATTCAACATGCAAAGAGGTTTTAACATGTTCAGCAAACTCCTGAAGAGTTAGTTCTTTGTTTAATTTCCCAATTCGCCCTAGGCCCAGAACTTCACCCTTTTGTTCTACTGGATATATATCATAAGCTACCTCCTCATAAGGATGTGATTTCAACATAGCTTGAATGACCTTTTTTTGAATTGATTGCGGGAAAATTGTTTCAATTCTGTGTTCGTCTACATACTCAAGTTTTCCCTTTTCACCTATGAAAGGATTTGACTGATCTAGAGGCAAGAAGCTTCCCTCTCCTTTAGCTGAAAAAGAACAGTGACTATAGGCACCGATATGACCAGCTCCTGCACTTCCTAACGCATCTCTCACCACTTTTTCATGAGTATCAGGTACAAACACCACCAGCTTCTTTAATTGATCCTCATACGTGGGAACAAGCACCTCTAAATTGGTTAATTGCAATGCTTCCGCTAATAAATCATTAACCCCTCCAATTGCTACATCCAAATTAGTATGCGCTGCATAAATCGCAATGTTGTGTTTGATACACTTTTCAAGCATTTTTCCATAAGTGGTTTCAGTTGATAGAGTTTTAATTGGTCTAAATATCGGAGGATGATGAGCAATTATTAGATCAACATTTTGAACGATCGCTTCATCAATAACAGATTCAACTACATCTAATGTAATCATCACATTTTTAACTTTTTTGTTTAAACTACCAATTTGAAGCCCAATTTTATCTCCTTCAACAGCATATGCTTTTGGTGAGAATGACTCAAACAATTGAATGACTTCATAGCCATTTGGTATTTTAGTCATTAGCTAAGAACCTCCTCTACCAGCTTCATTTGCTTTATTATTTCTTGATATTTCTCATTCTTTTCGTATGTATGTCCAGCTTCTTCAAGTTTCGCAATGATGGATTTCCAATGTTGATATTCCCCAGACCATTTTTTTTGAAATGTTTCTGATTTCTCCTTAGCTAAAATTGGTCCTAATAACAATCCAGCTTCATAAGAATAATGTTTATATGGACGCTTTGCTTCACCTTTTTCCGCTACTAGTACTTCATAAAGCTTTTCATCTTCCTCTAAAATTTCTTCTTCAATAAGCTCCCATCCGTTTTCTACTAACCACTCACGTATATAAATAGCATGAATGTTAGGCTGAAGGATTAAACGAGTAACACCTGTTAATTTTGCTTTTCCTTCTTCTAAAATCTTTTTAATTAGTGCACCACCCATACCTGCAATCGTAATACAGTCAACAGACTCACCGTCCTCTATTACTGAAAGTCCATCACCTTGTCTTACAGATATTACATTAGTCAGATCACATCTCATTACTTGATTTTTAGCAGATAAATAAGGACCATCTGTAATTTCCCCGGCAATCGCAGCCTTAGCCTTCCCTTGTAAGATAGAGTAGCAAGGTAAATAAGCATGATCCGAGCCTATATCAGCAAAGATCGCATCTTTTGGGACATAAGATGCAACAGTTTCAAGTCTTTTTGATAGTTTTAATTCATTCATAAAGTTAGTCACCACAATTCGTTATTCTACATTTTCTTGGACATCATTATCTTGTCCAAAAGCTCCTATTTAAAAGTATAAAAAAAGTCCTTCACAGATGCAAAGGACTTCTTTATTTGTAGGTTATTTAATTTGAGATACCCATTCAGCCATTTCGTCCAGCTTTTCATCTGGAACAAGACCAGCAGGCATAATTCCTCTACCTTCTTTAAGTGTTGTTTTAATATCATCTACACTTATTTTCTCACCAACGCCTACAAGTGCAGGACCAGCTCCACCCTCATAGTTTTGTCCATGACATGAAATACAGTTTTGTTGGTAAATTTCTTCCGGTGTAGCGTTTGCAACATCTTCCGTTTTTGGTTCTTCTTCTCCGCCACTAGCTAGTTCTTCATGATCGCCAATACCTTTAAAAGATAAAAGGAACATAAGGCCGATTCCTAGCACAGCAATTAATAAAAATGGAATAAGTGGATTGCGATTCATCATGTAACCTCCCTTATGTAAATAGTGAGCCTTTTCATCATTGGCAACATATCATTGCCTCTAATGATGAGTAGAATTATCGTCTGTCTTACGAGCAGTCCCCTCCGATAATTCTTTTATCTACTTTCATTTTTAGCTTTGTTATTTTGATGGCTGATTTCTTATCCATGGGTGGTCGCTGCCCCTTAGAATACTTTCGATAATCAACATATAGTCAAAATGAACAATATAGCTACATTTCTCATAGGGTTCTACTGCCCGGTACTGCTGGATAATCAACATAAGTACAATTTTTATAAACAACCTCTATTTTACTGTAATTTTTGAAATAGGAAAAGACCTATCTTTTAACATCTCCATGTTTTTCACACTTTAGACAAAAAACAGACAATAGTTAAATGTAAGCGTAATTCTTTGTTGACATTATATCCAGTAAATACACTCAAAATATAATACTTAAGATAACGATAAAGAGGGCTATTATACCACTTACAAGCAAATAATAGATACGAAATAACTTCCCAGTTATAACCCAGAGCAAACAATTACAAACAACTGTCAAAACAACCCAAAGGTCAGTCCCTTTCACAACAAAATCTACAATTGTTATGGAACTAACTAATAGTTGCACAAAAGTGATTACTAACGGAATTTGAAATGCAGCTTTTTTTCTAATTACGTAAGCGGTAACAAGTCCCGAAGCTAAAACAAATATTCCTGTTGTAACTGTTTGCAAAACAAAAGACAATTCAGTAAAATAGGTGACAAGAAGAGAACAAAGAAGAAGAAAACTAAGAATACCAATTCCAATAATCGCCACATTAGGTCTCTTTGTTTTATCTACTCGTTGTCCCTTTTCATCATGGGTGCCTTCTGTATAAAGGGCAAGTAAAAAATTACAGTAAGTGTCAGGAAGCAACTTATTTTCTTTCCAATATTTAATCTCGCTAATAATAATATCTTTCTTTTCTCTATTCATGTAGTCATCCTTAATAAGTTGTTTCCTTTATTTTAAAAAGGAAAACAGGGCTTGTAAATGAAAATTTTAAAGGGATCCTTTTGCACAAGAAAAAAGACGGACAATTCTGTCCGCCCTTATCCTATTCTAAGAAATCCTTTAGACGTTTACTGCGGCTAGGATGACGTAACTTACGAAGCGCTTTTGCTTCTATTTGTCGAATACGCTCGCGTGTTACACCAAATACTTTTCCTACTTCTTCAAGAGTACGTGTTCTTCCATCATCAAGTCCAAAGCGCAGGCGCAATACGTTTTCTTCACGGTCTGTTAAGGTATCTAGCACATCTTCAAGTTGCTCTTTTAATAATTCATAAGCAGCATGTTCAGAAGGTGAGGTAGCATCCTGATCCTCGATGAAATCTCCTAAATGTGAATCATCTTCTTCACCAATTGGAGTTTCTAACGACACAGGCTCTTGAGCAATCTTTAGAATCTCTCTTACCTTATCAGGAGTTAGTTCCATATCTTCTCCAATTTCTTCCGGAGTCGGTTCTCTTCCTAAATCCTGTAATAATTGACGTTGAACACGAATTAATTTATTAATTGTTTCAACCATGTGAACTGGAATACGGATTGTACGGGCTTGGTCTGCAATTGCACGTGTAATTGCTTGGCGAATCCACCAAGTAGCATACGTACTAAATTTATAACCTTTTTCATAGTCGAATTTTTCGACAGCCTTCATTAACCCCATATTACCTTCTTGGATTAGATCTAAGAATAACATCCCACGACCAACATAGCGCTTAGCAATACTTACAACTAAACGAAGGTTAGCCTCAGCAAGTCTACGCTTTGCTTCTTCATCGCCTTCCTCAATACGCTTAGCTAAATTAATTTCTTCATTAGCTGATAATAAATCAACACGGCCGATTTCTTTCAAATACATTCTTACAGGGTCATTTATTTTAACTCCAGGTGGAACACTTAAGTCATTTAGATCAAATTCTTCTTCCTTAGCAAGATCTTGGATATTTGGATCAGCATCTTCAACATCTTCACCCGCTTCACCAATTAGTTCAACACCTTGTTCACCAAGAAATTCATAATACTCATCCATTTGGTCTGATTCGATTTCGAAGTTAGACATACGTTCCGCAATTTCTTCATATGTCAAAACTCCACGTTTTTTCCCAATTTCAGTTAACTGATCTTTCACCTGTTCAAAGGTTACTTCTGTTTCATGGGTTTGTTTATCAGCCATAGGATCCCCTCCTTCCAGACTTACCATCTTAAGATAAGCATTTGGATTACTGTTTTTTAGGTAGTATTCCTTTATTTAAGATGACTTGGTCTATCATTAACCGCATCATCAATTGCTTACTTATTATGATTTTAGAGCTTGTTTTAATTGAATAATTTCCATTGCAATCTGAGCCGCTTCTTTAAATTGCTTATTTCGTTCAGCTTCATTTTTTTCAGTTTCTTTTTCTTTTATCATTAACATTTTTTGATGATTCAACACCTGTTTTATATAATCAGATAACTCCTGTTCACTTACTTCAGAGTTTAAGGTAATCATCGCAATGTTGGATACGGTATGTTGTAATTCAGGGTTTGGTAATCTAGAAAGAAAAGAACTTACATTTTCTTCATTTCCTTCCTCATAAAAACCATATAAATAAGTGACAATAGCCCTATGCTCTTCAATATTAAATTGAAGACCAAGCCGATCAAGAACCTTTTCAGCAATATCTTTACTTCTTAGCATATGTGCTATCAACATTCTTTCAGCCGTATGAAATGCTGGTAATAACCGTTTTGATTGAATAGGGACTCTTTTTGGCTGCTGCTGAGACATTTTATTTTGTTGCTGCGGAGGTTGCTGTTTACTTATTTGTTTTTCCTTCTGAAAAATTTGCTCCTTCAATACATCCATTGACAGGTCAAATTCCGAGGATAATTGTTTTAAGTAAATTTCTTTTTCAACAGCATTCTCAATTCTAGATAGTTCGGAAAGAACAGAATCTATATATTGAAGTCTTTCCCCCTCATTATGAAGATTTTTTCCTCTTCGATAATAAGTCATCTTAAATGTCATGATCGGTACGCTTGCCCCTATTACATCATGTTTGAATTTCTCTTCTCCGAACTTTTTGATGTAGTCATCAGGGTCCATACCATCTGGGACCATCGCAACTTTTATTTTACATCCTGCTGCCTTTAATATCTTAGAGGCCCTCATGGTTGCTTCAATTCCGGCAGAATCAGAATCATAACATATTATGACTTCAGACACATTTCTTCGTATGATCTTTGCCTGTTCTTCTGTTAAAGAGGTTCCCATTGTCGCAATGGCCTGTTCTACTCCAGCACGTGTTGAAGAAATAACATCCGCAAATCCTTCGAATAGGACAACTTGTTGATTTTTTCGAATATGTAATCTTGCACGGTGAAAATTATAAAGCAGCTTGCTTTTATTAAATATTTTCGTCTCTGGGCTATTTAAGTATTTAGGTTTTTCGTCACCAAGCACTCTTCCTGAAAAAGCAATTGTA
The DNA here is from genome assembly GCF_003667825.1 of Metabacillus litoralis. Lineage (NCBI taxonomy): Bacteria > Bacillati > Bacillota > Bacilli > Caryophanales > Bacillaceae > Metabacillus > Metabacillus litoralis. The sequence goes on from NZ_CP033043.1 coordinate 2,554,565, forward strand.
TTACCATGATGATCCATAATTGGGAACATGATTCGATTCCTAAAACGGTCAAAAAATTCATTGTCAGAGTTGTTTTTTTTAACAAGTAATCCTGCTTCCTCCATTAATGAAAGATCAAACCCTCTTTTTTCCAAAAACTTAGAAATAAAGTCCCAAGAATCTAAAGAATAGCCTATTTCAAACGCATCGATTGTTTCTTTTGTAAATCCTCTGTTCAATAAGTAATCTAATGCAGGTTGACCTTCTTTTGTGTTTACTAACAAATGGTGGTAAAATTTCTTTAACAGCTCATGTGCTTCAACCATTTTATCAGTACTTTTCGAAGCAACTTTCCCTTGATTTTGATCAACTGGCGAAATGGAAGGCAAATCGATTCCAGCCTTGTCTGCTAAGTGCTGTGCTGCTTCTATGAAAGTATATCCTTCATGTTGCATAAGAAAAGAAAAGACATTCCCTCCAGCACCACATCCAAAGCAATGGAATATTTGCTTATCAGCTGAAACAGAGAACGAAGGTGACTTTTCACCATGAAATGGACATAACCCAAAATAATTCCGTCCTTGTTTCTTCAATTGAACATATTCACTTATTACATCAACAATGTCAGAAGTTCTTTGTATTTTTTCGAGTAATTCCTCGGGAATTCGATTTCCCATGCTAACAACTCCGTATTACAGATATTCGATATTTATTCAAGTTCTCCTGCATGTTTCGACAAAATTTTTTCTAAATTTGTGATAAAATTTAAAGTATCATCATCTGTAAACTTTTTTGGTCCTTTCGTATATTTGCCTCCTTTTCTTTCCATGGCAGACAAGTAGCGAAATTGAAGAGCTGTATCAAGATTAGCTTCTGTATATTGTTTTCCCCTTGGGGTAATGAAAATAACATCTTTTCTTATTAATAAGCCCGCTAAACCAATGTCTTGCGAAATAACAATGTCGTTTTTATTGACGTGGTTTACTATGTATAAATCAGCTTCTTCTTTACCCGTGTCAACAAAAACCCATTCTCCTCCATAAGTTCTACCTGTTGTATGGTTATAAGAAGCAACAAATATGACATGAATGTTATACTTTCCCGCAAGATCCATAATCTCCGTTTTAACTGGACAAGCATCAGCATCTACATAAATTTTTTTATTTTTTTCGTCATATTTCTCTATTCTACATCACTCCGAAAATTCCTTCTTATTTCACACCTTTGATCGTTACTATTCGAGAGAACGTTCTAAAATTCCTTTTGTCGAAAATTTTTTTATATAATATCTTGACAGTTTACAATTAATAGTTTATTCCCATATGTCAAGTTCTAAACCTAAAAAAAGTATTTTTTATCACAATTTTTTATTATAATACAAAGGTTCATAAATTTCTATTGTTTTTTTGTCGTAATCAATCGTAAAATATCACCATTTGACAAATGAAACAAAGAACACGAAGGAAAAGGATGACTATTACAGCCACCCCTTGGAATTTATTCCCTTTACCAGTCTTTAATTTTGGTTATTCATAAAGTTAGCAATAATATTTGCCGTTTCCTCAACCGCCTTATTTGAAACATCCACAACCTTACAGCCTATTTTTTCAACCACTTTATCAAAATAATTCAATTCCTCTTTAATGCGATCAATATTCGCATAAAAGGCCTCATCATTTAAACCTAATGATTTTAGCCTTTCTTTACGGATATTGTTTAATTTCTCCGGCATGATACGTAATCCGATACACTTTTGTGCTGAGACCTTATAAAGCTCTTCAGGTGGCTCAACCTCTGGAACAATCGGTACATTTGCCACTTTGAACCGCTTATGAGCTAAATACTGAGAAAGTGGAGTTTTAGAAGTTCTGGACACGCCTATTAAAACAATATCAGCCTTTAATATTCCTCTTGGGTCACGGCCATCATCGTATTTAACAGCAAATTCAATAGCTTCAACCTTTTTAAAATAATCATCGTCTAACTTTCGTACTCTTCCTGGCTCATATTTTGCAGTTATCCCATATGAAGTTTCCATCTTATCAATAAGAGGACCAATGATGTCATAATAAACAACACCTTGTCTAGTTGCTTCTTCAATTAGAAATTCTCTTAATTCTGGTACAACTAATGTGAAGCACACAATAGCTTTTTCCTGCTTTGCCAACGAAAGAACCTCAATAATTGTTCCTCTATCCTCAACGTAGGGAATTCTTTTGATTTTCGTATTAGCTGATGCTCCATTAAATTGACTTGCCGCTGCCTTAACTACTAGTTCAGCAGTTTCACCTACAGAGTCCGAAACTACATAAATCAATTGATAACTCATATTCTATTCCCCATTTCAACAGTTAGCCATATTATTCATTAAGAAAGCTAACAAGTATTTTCGTCATATTTGTTTTCGTAATTCTCCCAATAACTTCAAGACCCTGATCTGTATCTTTTACAACCGGTAAACCATCGATTTGTTTTTCTATGAGAACTTGAGCTACGTCTATAATATAATCTTCAGGTCTACAAACAGTTATATTTGGCATTCGTGTCATGATAATATTTACCGGGATCGTCGTAAGTTCCTGCTTTCCAATACTTGTTCGAAGTAAATCCTTACGAGAAAGAACTCCTATTAAGTGCGATTGTTCATCAACTACAAATAGTGTTCCAACATCTTCTAGGAACATCATACATATGGCATCATAAACAGAAACATTAACATTTACAACAATTGGAATGGATTGATAGTCTTTAACTTGAAGACTCTTTAGCTCTTCCATAATCAAATGGGTATTTGTTTTACCTGTGAAATAATATCCTACACGTGGTCGTGCCTCTAGATATCCAGCCATTGTCAAAATAGCTAAATCCGGACGAAGGGTAGCTCTCGTTAAATTTAATTGATCAGCAATTTGTTCGCCTGTAATTGGACCATTAGCTTTAACGATTTCGACAATTTGTTCTTGCCTTTTATTTAGTTCTATAAGACTCACCGCCTTACTATTAGATATGTATTATTTCATTATGGCTTTTCCAAACACTTTGCAAGGTTGCTCATTTTCCGCTAAATCAACCTTAAACAGCGGATCAAAGAGCCTCTTAATAACAATCTATAAAAGATCCTTAATTAATATAATAACATTAAATCTCTTGTGTATAACACATTAATACTTAGATAAGGCATCAAATGGTTTTTATCCATATGTCGATTATATACTATCTACCTATTATGAAAAGCATATTGTTCAGCTTTAATACCTTGTAGCTAAAGAAAAAGGGCTGACAAAGATTAAGTCAGTCCCTTCCTATTTAATCATTACTTTACTAAAATGACATTCATTTTTGCAAAGGATTCTATTAATTGAGATAGTTTGACCATTTGGGCCAGACGATTCGCCTTTACATTTTCATCATCTGACATAACCATTGTATGATCAAAATAATCAATAATTACCGGTTTCAATTCTGCTAAAATAACATAATTTTCTCGGATCTTTTCTACAGATTTAAAATTGTTTAACTGATTAACTGCTTGAAGATATGCCTTATAAAGTGATCTTTCATGCTCACTTTCAAATAAATCTTCATTAATATCTAAGTTATTTCCTTTTTTAGCAATATTCATCACACGAGCCAGTGCCTCAACAGTTTCCTTAAATTCAGGTTCAACCGAAGCCTCTTGAAGAACTTTAGCACGTGCAACAAGTGAATTCACCTCAAGTATAGATGATTCTAAAACCGCATCGTTTAAGTCATAACGAATGTTTTCTTCGGCTAAACGATATTTTAATCTTAGTCTAAAGAATGACTTTAATTCTTCTTTCGCTTCAGTAGAACCTTTATCACCATAAAAAGGTAGTGCAAGCTCAAATAACTCTGGCAAAGCAATTGTCCATTGCTTCGATAAAAGAATTTGAATAATTCCGCTTGCCTGCCTTCTTAAAGCATACGGATCCTGTGACCCAGTTGGAATTTTCCCAATGGAGAAAAACCCAACAATTGTGTCTAACTTGTCAGCTAATGCAACAATTGCCCCAACATTTGAAGTAGGTGCTGCATCCTCTGCATGTCTTGGCATATAGTGCTCATTAATAGCTCGAGAAACTTCTTCTGTTTCACCGCTTAGTCTCGCATACTTTTCACCAATTTTCCCTTGAAGCTCAGGAAATTCATATACCATATGTGTAACCAAGTCAAACTTACAAATAGACGCAGCTCTTTCCACGTCTTGCTTTTCATTTGAAGGTACTTGAAGTAGGTCTGCTAATTTGCCAGAAAGGCTAACAACTCGTTTCACCTTTTCTCCTAAAGTTCCTAACTCTTCATGGAAAACAATTTTATCAAGTTTTTTTACGGCATCCTCAATATTGAGCTTCTGATCTTCTTTATAGAAGAAATTTGCATCAGAAAGGCGTGCACGTAACACTTTTTCATTACCTCTTGCAACATTTTCAAGATGGTTTTGATCACCGTTTCTTACCGTAATAAAATATGGCTGTAATTCTCCAGCTTGGCTTCTTACTGGGAAATAACGCTGATGTTCCTTCATCGTTGTAACCAACACTTCATCTGGTAACGATAAATATTCTTGTTCAAACTTCCCAAACAAAGCAGTTGGATATTCAACAAGATTGTTTACTTCCTCTAAGAGATCCTCGTCAACCGGGATGACCCAGCTATGTTCCTGTTCTAGATCTGACAACTGCTGACTTATTGCTTCTTTTCTTTTTACAGGATTTGCAATAACGAATTGTTCTAGTAATACCGTTTCATACAATGAAGGCATCGCAATTTCAACTTTCTCTCCTAGAAAACGATGACCATATGTATATGAATCTGTTTTTACCCCAGCAATTTCAAAAGGAATGACTTCTTGTCCAAATAAGGCTACAAGCCACTTAATTGGTCGGATATATCGTAATTCTTGGCTTCCCCAACGCATGTTTTTTGGGAATGTTAATCCCGTTATTAATTGTTTAGCCTCTGTTAATAATGTTTTTGCTTCTATCCCTTTTGTGAATTTTTGAACGTGGACATACTCAACGCCATTAATTTCCTTAAAGTAGATATCTTCAACAGAAGCGCCTTGTCCTTTTGTAAAGCCTATTGCAGCTTTTGACCAATTGCCATTCTCATCAAGAGCAATCTTTTTAGCAGGCCCTTTTGCTTCTTCTTCAATATCAGGCTGTTTTTCTAGCACATCTTTTACTAATACGGCTATACGGCGGGGAGAGGAATAAGTTCTCACTTCACCATGTGATAACTGTTTTTCATCAAGCCATTTTGTTAATTTGTCTGCAAATTGATTCATTGCATCTGTCACATAATGTGCAGGCACTTCTTCTAAACCAATCTCTACTAATAAATCTTTCTTACTCATGATTTGCTCCTCCTTCCTGCTGTAACATAGGGAAGCCTAATTTTTCTCGTTCTTCATAAAATGTTTTTGCGACTTTTCTAGCTAAGTTTCTTACACGACCAATATAGCCTGTTCGCTCAGTAACAGAGATCGCCCCTTTTGCATCTAAAAGATTAAATGTATGAGAGCATTTTAAAACATAATCATATGCAGGATGGACAAGACCTTCATCCATCTGTCTCATAGCTTCTTTTTCATAGGTTGAGAACAAATGAAAAAGCATATCCGTATCAGACGTTTCAAAGGTATATTTTGAATGCTCATACTCAGGCATTAAAAAGATATCACGCACCGTGTATCCATCAGTCCACTCTAAGTCAAATACATTTTCTTTATCTTGAATATAAGATGCCAGCCTTTCAATACCATACGTGATTTCAGCTGAAACCGGCTTACACTCTAACCCACCAACTTGTTGGAAATAAGTAAATTGAGTGATTTCCATTCCATCTAACCATACTTCCCAACCTAAACCAGCACAGCCTAACGAAGGGTTTTCCCAGTTATCCTCAACAAAGCGAATATCATGCTCTAATGGATTAATTCCTAAAGCACGTAATGAATCAAGGTAAAGCTCTTGAATATTGTCTGGTGAAGGCTTCATTATCACTTGAAATTGATGGTGTTGATAAAGTCTGTTAGGGTTTTCCCCATAACGTCCATCAGCAGGTCTTCTAGATGGTTCAACATAAGCCACCTTCCATGGCTCTGGTCCTATACTTCTTAAGAACGTATAAGGACTCATAGTTCCTGCACCTTTCTCAGTATCGTATGCTTGCATAAGCACACAGCCTTGATCAGACCAATGCTTTTGCAACGTTAGAATCATATTTTGAATATTCATCTTTATACACCTCCATTAATTTATAAAACAAGTTTTTGCTTTTGGGTTTAAACAGCATGACTTTTGTGGTCTTATTTAAAACTGACTCGAAGGACACTGCCTTGATAACAGTCTTTTAAATGAAAAAAGCTCCCGTCCCTATGTCAGACTAATGACATAGGGACGGGAGCTAGCCCGCGGTTCCACCCTAATTGCTTATATATGTATAAGCCACTTTAAATGAATATGCTCCAGAACGCCTTTCATTACGGGTCAATCCTTAGCTTTCACCATCCTAAGGTCGCTATCATTGAGTAATCGTAATTACTTCTTTCCTTCAACGCAACAATTGTTAAATTATATTTGCATCTTAATTGAAAATTGTTCTAATGTCAACAATGTCCTTCTATAACTTTCCCTTTAAAGAATCCATTTGATCTAAAAAACGCTTTGATTTAATTGTTAGACCTGTATATTCCTGATAATAGGAGTTGATGACCATTTTTAATTCATTCTTCGTCTCCTGTTTGACAGAAATATTTCCTAATCGGTTTAAATCAAAATAATAAAAAAGACGAAGGAGCTTTACTGTCATCGGAGATATCTGTAATCGATAAGGATCATTTTCAAAACATCGATGACATAAAAAGCCTCCCTCTCGTATCGAAAAATGAAATGTTCCATCTTTTTGACCACAAATGGAACAAGCATTAAGCTGAGGCTGCAGCCCTAATACTGGTAACATTTTCATTTCAAAAATATGAATCAGAATATCCGGATCTACATCTTCATCTAGATATTGAAGGGTTTGTTTTAATAATTCAAATAAAAAAGGGTTTCTGTCTAGGTTATCAGTACTTTTGTCTAGTAACTCAGCTAGGTATGAAGCATATGCTGTTAAAAAAATATCTTCTCGAATACTTCTAAATGACAAAATTGTTTCTCCCTGCTGTAGACCACCTAAACCACTAGATTTTTGAAATAGGAACGTCCCATACGTAAAAAGTTGGGTGATTGACGTAAGGCGACTATTAGGTTTCTTAGCGCCCCTAGCCATAACCCCAACTTTCCCAAGTTCTCTCGTATATAATGTTATTATTTTGTTTGTTTCACCGTAATCGGTAGATCGTATAACAATTCCTTCACATTTTTGAAGCAAATTTCCCCTCACCTTTCAAAGGTTCAGGCAAGATCAGGAAATTGGAAAATCTAGTTCAGCTAGTTCATCATCTTGAGAATCGGGTCCTTCATCATTCTCCTTTTCTAACTCTTTAAAAAGAAGATACGTATCAATACTACCTGTTTGCGAAAAAACCTTCCAGGTAAAATCCAACATATAAACCCCACCTTTCAGTTGTTAAGACTAGCAAGCAATAAATCCAATTTCTTTACAGTTATCTTGACCTTATTTTCTTCATTTCATGTTAAACAATTTTTACTAATGCTTTTCATGAATAGGATTATTTTGTTTATTGTTTCATCCTAAACGCTTTAGTATTCATCTTCTCTAAATCCATAATCACGAAGCTGTGAAGCTTTATTTCGCCAATCTTTTTGCACTTTTACCCAAAGCTCTAAAAACACTTTAGATCCTAACAATGCTTCAATATCGACTCGGGCTCTTTGCCCAACTTCTTTTAGCATACTCCCACGCTTACCGATTACAATACCTTTTTGCGAATCACGCTCGACAATTATCGTTGCGCCAACATATATTGCAGCATTGTTTTCACGGCGCTCAAGCGTATCCATTACCACTGCAATGGAATGTGGAATTTCTTCTCTTGTTAAATGTAAAACCTTTTCTCGAATTAGCTCTGTTATAATAAATCGTTCCGGGTGATCTGTCACTTGATCTTCCGGGTAGTACTGAGGCCCTTCCGGTAGGACAGCTTCGATTTGTTGTAGTAACGTGTCAACATTGTTTCCCTGCAGTGCTGAAATGGGAACAATTTCTTTAAAAGGATATAACTCTTTATATTGTTCAATGAGAGGCAGCAGTTGATCAGGGTGTATTTGATCTATTTTGTTAATAATTAGAAAAACAGGTGTGTTCGTTTGTTTTAACTTCTCAATGATGAATTCATCACCACGACCATACCCTTCTTCTGCATTAATCATGAATAAAATTAAATCAACCTCTTTTAACGTGTTTTGTGCTACTTTCATCATAAAATCGCCAAGCTTATGTTTTGGCTTATGAATTCCTGGGGTGTCAATAAAAACTGTTTGAGATTGATTTGTTGTATAAACCCCTTGAATCTTGTTACGAGTTGTTTGTGGCTTATCGCTCATAATTGCAATTTTTTGACCGATCACCCTATTAATAAAAGTAGATTTTCCTACGTTTGGTCTTCCTATAATTGATACAAATCCTGATTTGAAAGATTGATTATGATTCATGTAAATCCTCCGCTGAAAAAGCTCCTGGTAGTAATTCGCTAACTGTAAGTTCTGAAACATCACCTTGGAGGTTTGTTAAAACAATTTTCATGTCTTTTGGACAAAGCTCTGCAATTACTTGACGACAAGCACCACAAGGTGGAACAGGTCTGACTGTATCTGCTACAACGGCTATGGTTGTATATTCTTTGTCACCTTCTGAATATGCTTTGAATATTGCTGTTCTCTCAGCACAATTACACATGCTGTAAGCAGCATTTTCAATATTGCAGCCTTTATAAACTTTTCCATCCTTCGTTAATAAAGCTGCACCTACTTTAAACTTAGAGTAGGGAGTATAAGCCATTTCCCTTGCTGCTTTCGCTTCTTCGATGAGTTGTTCAATGTTCACTAAATCTTTCTTCCTTTCTCTAAGAGAATGACTAATTCTCTCTTTTATTTTACCTAATTTTCGGATAGATTTCACGCCTAATTCAAACTTTGTCATTTAATTGTAAGAATCTTCGGACAGTATATTTAATACATTAAAAGGTTTGTCTTTAAAGTTAACAAACCTTTTTTCAGTAAAAGAAGTCCTAATTTAACAATGATAAGCTATCTGCATTATTCCGGAGCCTCACCATTTGCTTTGACAGCTCATAGCTATACAAATAATTTAAGATGACTCCATATAATAATTACACCAATTATAACCGAAAGAAACGCATATACCAAAACCGCTCCAGCCGCAGCGTCTTTTGCTGCTTTTGCAAGCGGGTGGTAATCTGGTGTAATTAAATCAACAACATGCTCTAAAGCGGTATTGATCAATTCTAACGAAAGCATACCACCGAGTAAAAACAGGAGAAGAACCCATTCAAATGTTGTAAACCCTAGAAGCATTCCCACTATTAGCATGATGAAGGAAATAGAAACATGGATCTGAAAATTCCTCTCCGTTTTAAAGGTTTGAATAATACCGGACCAAGCAAATATAAAGCTTCTAAAAAAACGCTTCCATTCAGATAGTTTCGGATCTTTTAAGTCCATATTGATTTAAAATTTCCTTTTGTTTAGTAAACATCTCTTTTTCATCAGCTTCTGTCATATGATCATAACCTAAAAGATGGAGAAAACCATGTACAGCTAAAAACCCCAGCTCCCTCATAAATGAATGACCATAATCCTGAGCCTGTTCTTTGGTCCGAGGAATCGATATAATGATATCTCCAAGCATTCGAGGTTGATCTATACCAACAATTTCAACCTCGCCTTCTCCCATCTCTTCTAAAGCAAATGAAATAACATCAGTTGGTTGATCTTTGTCTCGATAATCCCGGTTTACTTCTTGTATACGTTCATTTGTAACGAATGTGACTGAGATCTCAGCACCTTCTGTTATCCCTTCTTGTTCAGCAGCAAACTGCAAAAGTTCTTCAACTGTATGTATTTCCTTTTCAGTTAATTCATTTGTTTCATCATGACTATCGATAGATAATCTCATTCTTTCTTCACCTTCTGTTTTTTTGTTAGTTCAGGGTACTCAATTCTAGAATGGAAAATTCCTTTTAATGATTCACAAAAAGACTTGGCGATAATATCCAATTCCTTTAATGTTATATCACATTCATCTAACTGATTATCTTGTAATCGATCAGAAATGATTGACCTGACCAGTTTTTCAATCTTTTCAGGAGTAGGGTTTGACATTGAGCGTACTGCAGCTTCTACACTATCTGCAATTGAGATAATCGCAATTTCTTTTGTTTGTGGCTTTGGACCCGGGTAACGGAACTCCTCCTCATAGATGGAATCATTCGTTTGCTTAGCCTGATGATAAAAATATTTTAAAAGTGTTGTCCCATGGTGCTGTTCAGCTATGTCAACAAATTCTTTTGGCATTTTATGCTTTCTTAACATTTCCACGCCATCTGTAACATGGGAAATAATGATATTTTTACTAAGTTGTGCAGAAAGCTTATTATGTGGATTTTCAATATTCATTTGATTTTCAATGAAGTACTGTGGACGTTTTGTTTTTCCAATATCATGATAATAAGCAGCCACCCTTGCAAGAAGTCCATTAGCACCAATAGCTTCACAGGCGGATTCTGATAAATTAGCAACCATAACACTATGATGGTATGTCCCAGGGGTCTCCGTTAAAATTTTCCTTAGTAATGGGTGATTAGGATTGGCTAACTCAATTAGTTTCATCGTTGATAGTATGCCAAAACCTGTTTCAAAAAATGGCATAAAACCTATTGTCAATACCGAAGACACAAGACCTGACGCACATGCCATCACAAAATACGAGGATATTTCCATATTAGAATATCCACCATTTCTAATAAGCATAATGGCTGTAAGTGCTAGCACATTGACTCCAGCAACAAATAAACCTGCCTGCAAGATTTTGGAACGCAGGTTATGTTCACCTAAAAACAACACCCCTGCAAGACAGCCAAAAAGATAATAAATTCCGATAGAAAAGTTAAAATTGCCTGTTATTCCTTCATTAAATATAACACTTCCACAAACAGCAAAGATCATACTAGTTAAAATAGCTAATCGTTCATTTAATAATAATTTAACCAGCATAACTCCCATTGCAACCGGAACGATATAACCAATGTGTGTATAATCGATCTTTTGAAATAAGCTGACAATTTTCATTAATAAAATCGTAATTGCAAAGATTAAACAATATAATAACAAAGAATTATTTTTTCTTGAAATTGGACTGTCTTTCTTCTCGAAAAAATAAACAACTGCTGCCAAGATAAGGAGGATAAATAAACCGAGCCCCAAAAATGGTTTAAAAGATTGATGGTCATCTAATAACCCAACAAGGCCAAGTTTTCGATAAACTTCACGGTTAATGAGTTCATCTTCCTCAACTAAAATTTGCCCTTGTTTTATTTGTGCTTCTTTTACACTATCTACAGCTAGCTGTCTTTGCTCTTCTGTTGCTTCAAGATCAAACACATAGTTTGGCGTGATCGCAAATCTAGCAAGAGTTGTAGCTGATTCAGAAACTTCTGGTCGTAACGATGTATATTGGAGCTCATCCTCAACCTGCTTTTTTGCTTCTGTTAATTGAACAATAGGTATTTCTTTGCTCATTATATTATTCACAGCTGTTACAACAGCATCTTTCGCTAACTCAAGTTCGTCTTCAGATGTTTCAACTAATGATACAAATGTATCAGCAGGTATTTTTTTGTTGATTGAATCCGTTAATTTCCCTCTGATCTTCTCAACTTTCTCATTTGACGTGGTAGTTGAAGCACCCTCTTCATTGCCTTTTTCTTTTTCTTTTTCTTCTTCTTTTCTAACCTCTATTACAGTGTCAAAGATAGACGAAACAAGGTCTACTTGCTTTTCTGAGATTTCCTTTTTTAAAACATACTGATCCTCTACTGAGTCATATGCTTCCTGTTGCTTTCTTTCAGTCTCAACTTTATCTTCCACCGTTGTAGGAGCATAAATTGTCTGGTCAGAAACAGTAAAAAGCTCAATATCCAGCGTTTCAGGCTTTACATTACTGTACAAAGCTACAAATAAGATTACGGCTAAAATGCTGTATAAAAAAATATGTAAAAACTTGTAGCTATTTAACTTATCTATTACTTTGTTCGTTCTTTTATTTTCCTTTGAATTGGCATTTTTTTTCTTCATGATTGGCACCACCCTCTAACAACCTTCCAAAGAAAAGCCCCTATAAACAATTCTATACTACCATTATTCATTTTTATCGAAAAATGTTCAACTGTTAAGACAAAATATGACAAAAAAAGAACAAAAGTGCAAGCACTTTCATAAACAATACCTTAAAAAGGATTTTGTTGAAAGTGCCTAAAGAATGACTGTTTATTCATAACTCACTCAATTAGACTGAATGCACCATTCTACATACTTTTTTTCAAAGAAAAATGACCCGATTAAGGGTGCTCGGGTCATTTTTCTTATTTTGAATTTTCATCATATGCCGAAATAATTTTAGCTACAAGTGGATGTCGAACAACGTCTGATTGCTCAAGAATCACAAAAGATAATCCGCTAACATTTGTGAGGATATCTTTCGCGGTAGCCAAGCCTGATTTAACTCCTTTTGGAAGGTCAACCTGTGTAATATCACCAGTTATGACCATTTTGGAGCCAAATCCCAGTCTTGTTAGGAACATTTTCATTTGCTCCGGCGTAGTGTTCTGCGCTTCGTCTAAAATAACGAATGCATCATCCAATGTTCTTCCCCTCATATATGCCAAGGGGGCAATTTCAATTGTCCCACGTTCAATCAGCCTTTGGGTGTGCTCCATTCCCAAAACATCATGAAGAGCATCATATAATGGTCTTAAATAGGGATCAACTTTTTCCTTTAAGTCACCCGGTAGGAATCCTAAGCTTTCTCCGGCTTCCACAGCTGGTCGTGTTAAAATAATGCGTTTAACCGATCCAAGTTTTAATGCATTTACGGCCATTACTACAGCCAAATACGTTTTTCCCGTTCCTGCAGGGCCAATTCCAAACACTAAATCCTTTTTTTGAATAGCAGAAATATATTGGCGCTGACCTAAGGTTTTTACGCGTATAGACTTTCCTTTAGCCGTTTTTGCAATTTCCTGCATATAAAGGTTTTCCAGCTGATCTAGCTTTTGTTCTTTCGCCATATTAATGGCATAAATAATGTCTCTTTCACTAATGTTAATACCTTTTCTAATAATGAGAAGAAGTGATTTAAGAAGTTCATCGACAAGTTTAACATTCTCGGCACTTCCTGAAACATGTACTCCTTCTCCTCTTGTTACAATCGAAACATTTAAACCCTCTTCAATTCGTTTTAAATGAAGATCATGGTTACCAAATAGAGCAATTGCTTCGTTTGGATTTTCTACTTGTTGATTCATTGTCACTAATTCTTCTGGCATTCTTTAATCTCCCTGAACAATTGGTGTGGTTTTTACAATATTTTCTATTGCTTGATAAAGAACAGTCAACTTAACTTTACCATTCTCATTCGATTGGTGCAAAACTTTTTCACCTATGACCTTTTCTTCTTCATCCAATTTGTCTTCAATATCTTTACGTCCTCTATCTAATGCAGCTTCTTTTGCTTGCTCAACACTATACTCTCTTTTTATCTGTTCCTTTTCACGATGTGTTTCATTCACATAGGCAATAGGAAGTGTAAATTTCAAAAATTTCACATGATAAACATCATCTTCAACTTCAAAAGATTTAAATTTACTAGCTCCAAATCCCCATATTGGGATTTTTAAGGAACCCAGTTGAAGATAATGTTTAACTTTAGCTTCCCCAGTTAACACATCAAAAGTCGTTTTTAATGGAATTGTTATTGAAGATTTATACCAAGTTTCCCCGAATATCTCAGCCTTAGCAGCAACTTTCTTTTGTTCATCTTCTTTACCAATCAAACCGGATACTAATACCTGCCCCTTTGAAACATGTTCATTTAGGGTTGTTAGCGGTTGACCTTGCTCAACGAACATCTTTTTAATTACAGCTTCCTTCTGTGCAACAATATGTCTTGGACTTACTAGCTCTTCTTCCTCAGGCTGGTTTTTCTCTACAACTTTTAGATGATAGGTTGTACCTGTTAATTCTACTCCAACCCATGTGATTTGTTGTATATTATCTGTTAAAGTCTTCTGAATATCATCTGGATTTTCAACCAAAAATTGGAACTTACCGGTTTTAACTCCGATACTGGATAATTCTTTTTTAATTAAGTGTTCTGTTTCAGGTGATGCACCTTCGACCTTTATTCCCCAAATCATATTAGATAAAACAAAAATGACCATTAAAAAGGCAAGCAATCCTAAAACGAAACCATTATTTCTCCATGACTTTTTAACGAAAAAAGGAAAGCCCAACCTCTTTTCAAACCTACATTTACACTCATTTTTCTTTACAACAGCTCGTAAAGCATGTACATCTTGAAGGCGTATAAAAAAACTTAAACTTTCTGACTCATATCGTTTAACATTCCACACAACAATATTATTTCGGATACAGTCGTTTAAAAACCTCTCTGTACCTCTTCCGCTAATACTCACTTTAACTACACCAAACAAATAACTCGTCCATTGATTCTTCATACTCATCCCCCTGTTTAAGAAACACATCAATAAAAAAGAGATATATACTTGTCTGCCGTGTTGCTGAAACACAGCAGACAACTAGACAATTTCACCCAAATATTCCTTATGATTACATGAAGTTCTTTACAATTACGAACGATAGGAGTAAAAACATTTAAGACTCATCAAGGTATAAAACTTGGTTGATTTTACCTTCTAATAAAATTTCTTCCGGAAGAATCGTTTTTATGACAAAGGCTTCACCTTTAATTAAAAGCTGACCCTGCTTTAGTAATAGGCGGAGCTCAGTATCAGTAAATGTAAGGAGTCCTCGATGATTCTCTATGTAAATATGTAGCTGTCCAACCATCGTAATTCTAGGAAGATCCATCATGACATCCGGCGGTAGTTCAATGTTATTTGTTATCCATCTCGTTAATTGCTGGCGCCATTTTTTTGCCATAAAAAAAGACCCCCTTTCATCTCATATGTATGAGAGAAACCGGAGTCTTATAACACGTTTATTTGTTAAGTTACAATCGTCTTCTATTTTGGGTATAATGTGGATTTTTTGAACGAGGTGCCCCAAGAATTTCACTCCAAATAACACCTTGAGCAGCACTTTCCTGATCAACAATAAGCTGATTACGATTTACGTTTCGGTTAACTTTTGGTAACTTCTCTTCTTTTACAGCTCGAGGTTTATCAAGACGCTCTTTTACGATATTTACCCTATCTTCTTTAACAGGAGTGCGTTTCATCTTCTCATAAGCCTCTTGTACGGTTTGAAGAGGTGGTTTGTTTTCTTCTCTTTGGTTCGTTTCTACCGTAGTCATGACCGGCTTCGGCACGGGCCTTGGATTTGGTCTAGAGCTAGTCCTTGGATTTGGCCTTGGGTTCGGCCTTGGATTTGGTCTAGAGTCTTGCCGAGTATCCTGCGGAGAAACTGTTTGTTTAGTTGGTTGTTTTTGTTTCGTTTCATCTTCTTTTGTCTTAGAAGTGAAAACCCGAGAGAACAGCCATGCTAAAGCCGCCCAGACAAGAGGGTTTGTGAAAATTTCTGTTATATCCACTCTTACTCCCTCCTTTTGAATGAGGAATAGGGATTGAAAACTCAATCCCTTTTATTTGATAACACTTCTTAGTACTGATCTGAATCATTATGATCTTTATTTGTTTTTCCAATTGAATCTCTCATGTCTGTATCTGCAGATATATTTTTAATGTTCATATAGTCCATTACACCAATATTACCTGAACGAAGAGCCTCAGACATAGCAAGAGGAACTTTCGCTTCTGCTTCCACAACCTTAGCTTTCATTTCCTGAACACGTGCAAGCATTTCTTGTTCTTGTGCAACAGCCATTGCTCTTCGTTCTTCTGCCTTTGCCTGAGCAATCTTTTTGTCTGCTTCTGCTTGCTCTGTTTGCAATTCTGCACCAATGTTTTTACCGATATCAACATCCGCAATATCAATCGAGAGAATTTCAAAGGCTGTACCTGAGTCAAGTCCTTTTCCTAAAACAGTTTGAGAAATCAAATCAGGGTTTTCAAGAACTTTTTTGTGATTATCTGATGAACCAATTGTACTTACGATCCCTTCACCAACACGGGCGATAATTGTGTCTTCACCAGCACCACCGACAAGTCGTTCAATATTTGCTCTAACAGTAATTCTAGCTTTAGCTTTTACTTCAATACCATCCATCGCAACACCAGCGATAAACGGTGTTTCGATAACTTTTGGGTTTACACTCATTTGTACAGCTTCTAGTACGTCACGACCAGCTAGATCGATTGCAGCACAGCGTTCAAATGTTAATTCAATGTTTGCACGTTCTGCGGCAATTAACGCATTTACAACTCGGTCAACATTACCACCTGCTAAATAGTGACTTTCTAGTTGGTTAGTTGTCACATCAAGACCTGCTTTATGTGCTTTGATCAATGGGTTGACAACTCTACTTGGAATGACACGACGTAATCTCATTCCGATTAGCGTAAAAATACTTATCCTTACACCTGCTGCTAAGGCAGAAATCCAGAGGGCAATCGGTACAAATGTAAAGAAAACACCTAAAACGATTAGCCCCAATATGACAAGTCCAATTAATAAGATTGCAGAAGCATCCATTATGTTATTCCTCCTAATGTTAATGTTTTTTCTTTATAGTTCTCTCACAACAATACGTGAGCCTTCTACTTTTACTACTTTTACCTTGTTTCCTTTTGTAATATATCCGCCTTCTGTCACTACATCAAGGCGTTCATCACTAAAAATAGCTGTACCTGAAGGCCTCAAAGTTGTTAGCGCTACTCCTTCAGCACCAACTAATTCAGCTCTAGATACATTGGATACATAACCACTTTCGGTATTTGTTGAATCACGCAAAATTAGCTTTTTAAATATATTCATACGCTTTCCAAACACCTTTACTAATAGAATGGATGCTGTTACTGAAACAGCAAAGGAAATTAAAAGTGAAATCGTCATGTGAACAAAATCACCTGAAGCTACATATAAGCTAGTGATAATGCTAACAAAACCTACTATTCCCAATATACCACCTGGTACAAAAAACTCGGCTATTATCAAGATAATCCCAAGAATAAATAGAATAATGGATTCCATTCCAGCTAATCCCGCTACTAAGTGACCATAAAAGAATAAAAGAAGTGCTGCAAGTCCCATGCTTCCCGGAACACCAAATCCAGGTGAATAAAGCTCCACAACCAACCCTAGACTTCCTATTGAAAGAAGAATTGGAACAACAACCGGATTCGTTAGAAACCTTGCAACTTTCTCAGCAAAGCTTTCTTCAGCTACAATCTCCGCGGCATTATTGTAGCCTAATTGTTTTAGTAGATCATCTCGATCAATAGCCGTTCCTTCTGAATATCCAACTTCGAGTGCTTGTTTTGTCTCTAAAGTTAACAAATCACCTTTTCCTGCTCCGTATTCAGGGATATCTACATCTTTATCAGCCATTGCCAGCGCATATTTGGGGTCACGACCATTACGTTCTGCTGACTCTCTCATTTCTGATAACCATAAAGACTGGGCTTTATCATCTGCCGCATTTCCATCACCTGTGATAATAGCAGCTGATCCCATTTGACTACCTGGCGCCATGTATATTTGATTCGCGTTAAGAGCTATATAAGCGCCTGCAGAGATTGCTCTTCTATTAATATAAGCAGTAATCGGGATCTCACTTGAACGAAGAGTATCAGCTATTTCCATAGCTCCATCAACAGCCCCTCCAAGTGTATCAATCTCTAAAATAATGTGGTCAACTTTTTGAGACTGTGCATCGGACACGGTTCTTTTAATATATTGCGATAGACCTTTTTCAACTGTTTTTTCTACAGGAATAATATAAACCTTTTCATTTGATTCTGCACTAATAATAGAAGTAAAACCTTGATAAATACTTAATATAAAAGCGAAGACAATCAAGAAAAGAGAAAACCTTTTTCTCACTTTACACCCCCCTTTCTATATCCTATTAGTAATACGGTTATGCACATGAATTAGTTTCATCTTTTTTGTAAAAGATGATTATATTATAAACATATTTATTCTTTGCTATTTTTTTATTGTCATGTAATGATTTTCTTATGTATGAACAAAAGCACAAGTGCCTCGTTCAGGCTGGATGTCAAAGCGTTATCCAAGATTAAAGCAGGTTATAAATTCACAAACAAAAAATAAAAGACACCTTGCAGAGCAAGATGTCTTTTTGTCATTTATGATAGTTGTTGTTGCACAAGCTTGTTAACAAGACTTCCGTCTGCTTTACCTTTTACTTTGGGCATAAGTGCTCCCATGACTTTCCCCATATCGGCTTTAGAAGTAGCATTTACCTCAGAAATTGTTTGCTTAACAATTTCTGCAACTTCTTCTTCGGAAAGCTGCTCAGGCATATATTTGACCAGTACATCAATCTCTGCTTGTGTTTTTTCAACTAAGTCCAAACGATCAGCATTTTTAAATTCCTGGAGGGAGTCTTTACGTTGTTTTAATTCGCGAGAAAGAACCGTCAATTCTTCTTCAGCAGACAATTCATTATTGCCAAGCTTTATCGCTTCATTTTGTAAAGCAGCTTTGACCATACGAATGACAACTAATTTTTCTTTTTCCTTGTTTTTCATCGCTTGTTTCATATCTTGATTCAAATGATCAAGAAGACTCATACGTACACCCTCTTTTAGAATTTGCGCTTTCTAGCTGCTTCAGACTTTTTCTTACGCTTTACGCTAGGCTTTTCATAGAATTCGCGCTTTCTTGCTTCTTGTATTGTACCACTTTTTGATACAGTACGTTTGAAACGACGAAGAGCATCTTCAAGCGACTCGTTTTTACGAACGACCGTTTTTGACATTCTCTTTCCCTCCCTCCGAATACAACCAATCGACTACTTGTAAATAAAACATGCCTATAGATAAACATGTACTTTGACATTATAATATAATGACTAAAACAGGTCAACTCATATAATAAATTCTTATTCTTTTATTAAAAACCTTTATCTTAAGGCTATCTTATGAATATACCTGTCATTTGTTTGTACTAATGCTTAAAAAGGAATAAATTGGTTGTTATTATTTTTCGGTAAATATAGCCCTTTATTTTAATAATCAGATGTGGATACTTCACCTTTAACGATTGCAACACCGGAACTTGCTCCGATACGAGTAGCTCCTGCAGCGATTAATGCCTCTGCACCTTCAGTATCTCTAACCCCACCTGATGCCTTAACTCCAATATCAGGACCTACTGTTTTTCTCATTAAAGCAATATCTTCAACAGTAGCTCCGCCAGTAGAGAAGCCTGTTGATGTTTTTACAAAGTCAGCTCCTGCTTTAACAGCAAGTTCACAAGCTCTTACCTTTTCTTCTTCAGTTAAAAGACTCGTCTCTATAATAACCTTTGTTAGAGCCTTTCCTTTTGCCGCTTCCACAACTGCTTCAATATCACGCTGAACAAGCTCATCATTTTTATCTTTTAAAGCACCGATATTTATGACCATATCAACTTCTGTTGCACCCTTTGAGATAGCATCCTTCGTTTCAAAACCCTTTGTCTCAGGAGTGTTTGCACCTAGCGGGAAACCTATAACAGTACAAACCTTTACTTCTGAATCTTTTAAAAGTTGGGCAGCTATTTCAACCCAAGTTGGATTTACACAAACAGATGCAAACTGGAATTCAATTGCTTCATGACATAGCTTTTCTACTGTTTCTTTTGTTGTATCCGCTTTTAAAGCTGTATGATCTATCATTTTTGCAATTTTAGACATTATGTATCTTCTCCTTTAATTTGATGGTTGTCCGACATCTTACATCTTATCATTTATCATGTATAAAAACGAGTATAAAAATAATTTGTGCTAGTAAGAGAAATTTAGTCATTTTTATGGTTAGAGGAAAGATAAAAGTCAATTCTGTATAGCATGGGGCGGAATTACGTTGATATAGAGAGAGCGAGTAGATACACTTGGATTTTAATTTTAGTAGCCTTTAAAAGTGGTACGTATGAAGATCGTATTCCTTTACTTTTCTCTAGCTTTTGGTCTTCATCGACCTTATGAACGACACTACAACGGCCTTTCCTCTTCGCTCTGTCGTTCATCCCCCTTATGAACGACACTTCACCTCTCTTTCCTCTTCGTCTTGTCGTTCATCCCTCTTCGACCTCCACTGGGATTTCCTCCTCATCTTGCCGTACAGATCCAAATACTCTCCCCAAAAAATTAGGCGCGAATTCCTAAGAATCCGCGCCTAATCTATAGTCTCTTATCATGAAGTTAAACGAACTTCTTCTACCTTTACAGTCTCTTCCATCACTCTTACAAACTGACCCTCATTGAATGGGTAGCCGGCTTTTGTGATTTTGACCTTGACGATTTTTCCGACCATTTCCTCATTTGCTGGGAATACAACTTTTAAATAATTGTCTGTATATCCAACATATAAGTTTTCGTTTGTTTCTTCTTTGTATCTTTCTTCAGGAATTATTTCTAATACTTCATTTTCAAATTGTGAAGCATATTCTTTAGCTAATTGATCTGAAAGTTCAATAAGACGGTGAACACGTTCATTTTTTATGTCCTCGTCTACTTGATCTTCCATACGTGCGGCAGGTGTGCCTGTACGTTTAGAATAAGGGAACACATGTAGCTCAGAAAACTTATGTTTTTTAATAAAGTTATAAGTTTCCATAAACTCTTCTTCCGTTTCACCTGGGAAGCCAACGATAACGTCAGATGTAATCGCTAAGCCAGGTAATGCTTCTTTTAAACGCTCAATGCGCTCAGCAAAGAATTCCATCGTATATTTTCTACGCATGCGTTTTAGGACAGTATCAGAGCCTGACTGAATTGGAATGTGTAGATGACGAACCACTTTGTCAGAGTTTTGAAGTACCTCAATGACTTCATCAGAAATCTGACTTGCTTCAATCGAAGAAATACGGATACGTTTTAGACCTTCTACTTGCTCGTCTAAGTCTCTTAAAAGCATAGCTAGGTTATAGTCCTTTAAGTCCTCACCATATCCACCTGTGTGAATTCCTGTTAAGACGATTTCTTTATAACCCGCATCTACGAGTTGTTGAGCTTGTGCAACTACCTCTTTAGGGTCACGAGAACGCATTAAACCGCGAGCCCAAGGAATAATACAAAAAGTACAGAAGTTGTTGCAGCCTTCTTGAATTTTTAATGAAGCTCTTGTACGGTCTGTGAATGAAGGAACATCAAGTTCTTCATAAACACGTGTTTTCATAATGTTTCTAACGCCGTTAATTGGCTTTCTTTCTTCTTTGTATTGCTCAATATACTCTAGCATTTTTACACGGTCTTGAGTTCCAACCACAATATCAACACCTGGAATTGCCATGATTTCAGCTGGAGAAGTTTGGGCATAACATCCTGTTACACAAATAACACCATCCGGATTTTTTCGAATGGCACGACGAATCACTTGACGACTTTTTTTATCACCAGTGTTGGTAACTGTACAAGTATTAATAACATATACGTCTGCAACACGTTCATAGTCAGTACGTTCATAGCCAGCTTCTTTAAAGAGCTGCCATATCGCTTCTGTTTCGTAATGATTTACTTTACAACCTAATGTATGAAATGCAACTGTAGGCATGATCTTCACCTCGATAGTTCGAAATTATAGGAAACAGCAGATAATAAATACAACGGTGCTGTCTCAGTTCTTAATATTCTTGGGCCAAAACTACAAATAATAAAACCAGCTTCCTCGAGTTTTGAAACCTCTTTTTCTGTTAATCCACCCTCAGGTCCAAACACAGCAAGCATGGATCCTCCAACCTGAAGTTCATCAAAGGCTTTAGCCAGGTTTTTCTTTTCTCCCTGTTTAGCAGACTCTTCATAAGCCACAATTTTTACATCGAAGCCTTTTGCTAGAGAAATCAGTTCGTGAAAATCACATGGTTCACTAATTGTTGGAATTATATTGCGGTATGATTGCTCTGATGCTTCCTTTGCGATCTTGGACCAACGCTCAAGCTTTTTGCCGACCTTTTTAGTCTCAAGCTTTACAATTGAACGAGCAGCATTAAAAGGGATAAATGAAGAAGCACCTAATTCGGTGCCCTTTTGAATAATCCACTCAAGCTTATCCCCTTTAGGCAACCCGCTCGCAATGGAAATAGAAACTGGTAATTCATGATTCACTGTCATCCATTCTAATACAGAACAACTCACTTGGTCATTGGTAATTTCAACAATTTCACAAAGTGCTTCAAAACCATCCTTTGTACAGCAGACAACCTTATTACCTGGTTGCATACGCAATACACGTGAGATATGGTGTACGTCGTCACCTGTAATAAAGATATCTCCCTCAATATTTTCTTTTGCTGTATTTATAAAATATCGTTGCAAAGGGATTCCCTCTTTCTTTACTTCTTTTTCGCGATAAACGCAACCCAATCTTCCATGACCATTGTTTCTTCAATCACAAAACCAGCATTTTGCAGAGCATCTTTTACTTCATTTTTCTTGTTTTGAATAATACCTGATGTAATAAAAGTTCCGTCTTGTTTCAATACTTCATATGCTTTATCAATAAAGCGAACGATAATTTCAGCAAGAATATTGGATACAATTAAATCAACTGGGCCTTCAACACCGTCAAGGAGATTTTTTTGAGAAACATTGACAATGTTTTGTACTTTGTTAATCTTACAATTTAAGCGGGCACTATCAACTGCCACTTGATCTAAGTCATATGCATCAATACTTTTGGCACCAAGTAAACCAGCAGCAATACTTAAAACACCAGATCCTGTTCCTACGTCAATAACTGTATCGTCCTTTTGAACAGTACGTTCTAATGCTTGTATACATAATACAGTAGTAGGATGTGTTCCTGTTCCAAAGGCCATTCCTGGATCTAGCTCTATGATTAATTCATCTGAACTTACAGGTTCATAGATCTCCCAAGTTGGAACAATCGTAAACTTTTCAGAAATTTTAACAGGGTGGTAATATTTTTTCCAAGCTGTTGCCCATTCTTCTTCATTTACTTCACTTATTGTAATATGATTTCTTCCGAGATCGATATCATATACCAGTAGATTATTGATACCAGCTTTTATGCCCTCAACGGTTTCACCAAGAAAACTATTAACAGGTAAATAAGCCTTTACAACAACACCTTCTTCTGGATAATCGGTTGGATCTAGTTGGTAGATTTCGCCGAGGGATGTACTCCGTTCCTTCATTAAGTCAGCTAAATCCTCAATGACCACACCACTTGCTCCAGCTTCATGCAAAATATTAGAAATGGGTTCCACCGCTTCTTGTGTTGTATGGATGCTTAATTCAGACCATTTCATATCTACCAACTCCAATCCTTAACCTTAAATATTAGTCACCTTTGAACGCTCGTTTTACTTTATCAAAAAAGCTTTCTTCATGTTCATCAGGTTTTGCCCCACTGATTTCAGCAAATTCTCTCAACAAATCTTTTTGTTTTTCTGATAAATTCGTAGGAGTTAGCACACGTAAAATCACATATTGATCTCCTTGGCCATAGCCTCTTACATTCGGTACTCCCTTACCAGAAAGACGGAATTTTTTACCTGTTTGTGTTCCAGCAGGTACTTTAAGTTTTACCTTACCGTGTAATGTTGGAACCTCAATTTCATCTCCAAGTGCAGCTTGAGCAAAGGTTAATGGCATTTCACAATAGATGTCGTCGCCATCTCTTTCAAAGAATTCATGTTCTCTCACATGGAAAACAACATACAGGTCCCCTGGAGGTCCACCATTTACTCCTGGCTCCCCTTGTGCAGAGACACGTAGCTGTTGACCATCATCAACACCTGCAGGAATTTTCACTTGAATTTTTTTGCGTTTTTTCACTTTACCTGCTCCACGACAAGTTCCACATTTATGCTTAATGATTTTACCTGTTCCTTCACAGTAGTGACAAACTCTTCGATTGACAATACGACCGAACGGGGTATTTTGTTCAACACTTTGTTGACCGCTACCGCCACAATGCGAACATGTCTCAGGGGACGTTCCTTTTTGAGCACCCGAGCCATCACATGTTTCACACGTTTCTTCACGTGGGATTTCAATTGTAGTTTCTTTACCAAAAACAGCTTCTTCAAAATCCAGCGTCATAGTATATTGTAAGTCGGCACCTTGTCTTGGAGCGTTAGGATCTCTTCTTCTTGTGCCACCGCCAAAGATTGAGCTAAAAATATCTTCAAAGCCAAAACCATCGCCACCGAAACCAGCGCCGCCACCAAAGCCTTGATTTGGATCAGTATGTCCAAATTGATCATAATGAGCTTTCTTTTGATCATCACTTAATGTTTCATAGGCTTCTGTAATTTCTTTGAATTTTTCGTCTGCATCTGCTTCTTTGTTGATGTCTGGATGGTATTTCTTTGAAAGCTTACGATAAGCCTTTTTTATCTCATCCTTACTGGCGTTCTTACCTAAACCGAGCACATCATAGTAATCACGCTTGCTCATAATTTCTCACTCCCGATTTTCTCACATAAGGTAAATTGTATCACTCAAAAGAGAAGAAAAGCAACATATTGTTACTGCTTATAACAAGCCTTTCACTTTTACAAAAAAAGTCAAAGTCAAGACCTACCCTGACTTTGACTTTTCACCTTAATATGACTTATTTTTTGTCGTCATCATTTACTTCTTCAAACTCTGCGTCAACAACATCGTCAGCTGTTTTATTACCAGCTTCTCCACCTTGCTGAGCCTGAGCTTGTTGTGCTTGCTCATATAGTTTCACTGAAAGCTCTTGTACAATTGTTTGAAGAGCCTCTTTTTTCGCTTTGATTTCTTCTAATTCGTTTTTCTCAATTGCTGCTTTTAAAGCATCTTTTGCTTCATTCGCTTTTGCAACCTCAGCTTCGTCTACTTTACCTTCAAGATCTTTTAGTGTTTTTTCTGTTTGGAACACTAATTGATCTGCTTCGTTACGAAGTTCTACTTCTTCTTTACGTGCTTTATCTGCATCTGCGTTTTCTTCAGCTTCTTTAACCATACGGTCGATTTCATCATCTGATAAACCAGTGTTTGATTTGATTGTGATCGCTTGTTCTTTGTTTGTGCCTAAGTCTTTTGCACGAACATTAACGATACCATTTTTGTCGATATCAAATGATACTTCAATTTGAGGTACTCCACGTGGTGCTGGCGGAATATCTGTTAATTGGAAGCGACCTAAAGTTTTGTTGTCAGCTGACATTGGACGCTCACCTTGAAGTACATGAATATCTACTGCTGTTTGGCTATCAGCTGCAGTTGAGAACACCTGTGATTTACTTGTTGGGATTGTTGTATTACGTTCAATAAGCTTCGTAAATACGCCACCCATCGTTTCAATTCCAAGTGAAAGTGGAGTAACGTCAAGTAATACTACGTCTTTTACGTCTCCAGTAATAACTCCACCTTGAATTGATGCACCAAGTGCTACAACTTCATCAGGGTTTACGCCTTTATGAGGCTCTTTTCCTAATGCTTTTTTAATTGCTTCTTGTACAGCCGGAATACGAGTTGATCCACCAACAAGGATAACTTTATCAATTTCACTAGCTGAAAGATCAGCATCGCTTAACGCTTGGCGGACAGGTCCCATTGTTCTTTCAACTAAGTCTGAAGATAACTCGTCAAATTTAGCACGTGAAAGGCTTACTTCTAAGTGAAGTGGACCAGCTTCTCCAGCTGTGATAAATGGTAATGAGATTTGAGTTGATGTTACACCTGAAAGATCTTTTTTCGCTTTCTCAGCAGCATCTTTTAAACGTTGCAGGGCCATTTTATCTTTAGACAGGTCAATGCCGTTTTCTTTTTTGAATTCAGCTACTAAGTAATCAATGATAACTTGGTCAAAGTCATCTCCACCTAAACGGTTGTCCCCAGCAGTAGAGCGAACTTCAAATACACCATCACCAAGCTCAAGTACTGATACGTCAAACGTACCGCCACCTAAGTCATAAACAAGAATTGTTTGATCTTCATCTGTTTTATCTAAACCATATGCTAAAGCCGCAGCAGTTGGTTCGTTGATAATACGTTCAACTTCTAAACCAGCAATTTTACCAGCATCTTTTGTTGCTTGACGCTCAGCATCATTGAAATAAGCTGGAACCGTGATAACTGCTTTTGTTACCGGCTCACCTAAATATTCTTCTGCATAAGATTTTAAGTGTTGAAGAATAATGGCTGAAAGTTCTTGTGGTGTGTAATTTTTCCCTTCAACTTCTACTTTATGGTCAGTACCCATATGACGTTTGATTGAGATAATTGTGTTAGGGTTTGTGATAGCTTGTCGTTTTGCTACCTCTCCAACTTGACGTTCGCCGTTTTTGAAAGCAACTACAGAAGGAGTTGTACGGTTACCTTCTGGATTTGGGATCACTTTCGGTTCTCCGCCTTCTAAAACTGCGACACATGAGTTTGTTGTACCTAAGTCGATACCGATAATTTTACTCATAGATAGAACCTCCTAATATGTAAGTTATGATAATTATTGATTTACTTTAACCATTGCAGGTCGAATGACTCGATCCTTCAATCTATATCCTTTTTGCAGTTCTTCAATGACAGTATTAGAATCATAGTTTTCATCCTCAACTTGCATAACTGCTTGATGTAGATGTGGATCAAATTGTTCACCAACTGATTTGATTGTTTCTACACCTTCATTTTGTAAAGCTTGAACTAATTGGTTGTACACCATGTTCATTCCTTGTAGCAATGATTTGGTTTGATCATTGCTTGCTTCTATTTGTAACGCTCTTTCAAAGTTATCAAGAGCAGGTAAAATTTCAGAAACTAAGCTTTGTGCACGATACTTTTGAGCAGCCTCTTGATCTAAGCGAGCACGTCTTCTAAAGTTGTCAAAGTCTGCTTGAGCTCGAAGCATTTTGTTTTCTGTTTCATCAAGCTTTGCTTGTAGTTCAGAAATTTTAGCAGCTGACTCATCAACTACTTCAGTTTCTTCTACTTGAACATCATCTGCATCTACAATTTCAGCATCTGATTCGACATTTTCAACTGTATCTACTGTTTCTTCTTGTTCTGCAACGTTTTTTTCATTTGACACGATCTTTCACCTCCCTTAAAGAAAGATATATATATATCTAGTATTTATAAGCATGGGAATCGGATGGAATAGCACTCATTCCATCCTTATCAATATAACCAAGCTTATGAACCATGATACAAGTCAGTAAGAGTTTTAGACAGGTCGCGTGTCATTCTAGTTAATAAACTTACAACACGAGAATACTCCATTCGAGTAGGACCAAGCACCGCTATTGTACCTAACTGGTTATCTCCTAATGAATAGGTGGCGGTAATTAGACTGCAGTTTTCCATTGCTGAAAGGTCATTTTCCTTACCAATTTTTATCGAAATACCTGCAGAATTTGCTTTTAATAGTCCATACAACTCTTTTTCTTGCTCAATCATTGTTAAAAGTGACCGGATTCTCCCAATATCTGAAAACTCCGGTTGACTGAGCATATTTGTTTTACCACCAAAATAAATTTTCTCATTTGACTCTAAGTTTAATGAACCAGCCATGATCTTTAATAGCATGTCATAGTTCTCAATATGATTCTTCAAGACAGTAACAACCTCTTTAAAGATCTTATTCTGGAGATCAACCAGTGGTACACCTACTAATCTTTCGTTAAGAATGTTTACCATCTTTTCAATATCACTTGGCTCTAGTGAATCTGGGAAAGTAATTGTACGATTTTCAACATGTCCAGTATTTGTGACAATGATCGCAACTGCAGTTTCCTTACTAATTGGCACAATTTGGATTCGCTTTAATCGATTTTCATTCACTTTCGGTCCTAATACAATCGATGTATAATTTGTCATTTCCGACAAAATTTGTGCTGATTTTTGAACAACCTTTTCCAGTTCAAAAATTTTCTCAGCATATATAGATTTAATTTGAGTTACTTCTGTTTTTGTTAATCTCTGTGGAGAAAGTAAATGGTCCACATAATAGCGATATCCCTTCTCAGAAGGAACACGTCCTGAGGAACTGTGTGTTTTCTCGATAAATCCCAGGTCCTCTAAGTCAGCCATATCGTTCCTTATAGTAGCCGAGCTAAACGTAATTTCGTCTTTTTTCGCTAATGATCGAGAACCAACAGGCTGAGCTGAATGAATAAAATCATCAATGATGACTTGAAGAACCAACAATTGGCGATCTGTAAGCACTATTCATCACCTCTGTTAGCACTCTTATATAGCGAGTGCTAAATATATATAAAAAGTTATCAAAACCAAAATAAATTGTCAATTATAAAATACTTGATTTATCAATGAAAAGCTCACATTTTTTAATAAAGTTGTGGTTATTACGAAATTAAAAATTCTTGGAAAACTTCATTGCCTAATAGCTTTCCTTTATGAGTAAGAAAAAGGGATTCATCGTCATTTACTAGTAGTCCTTGTTTAACGAGTTTTTGGATTTGGCTACCGAATTTTTCTTCCAATTTAACTGAAAATCTTTCATAAAAAATTTCCTTGTTAACACCTTTTACTATTCGTAACCCAAGAAACATTTGCTCTTCCATTTCTTCTTCTTTGCTCACTTCTGTTTGTGTAGAAAAAGCTGTCCCAGATTCATCAATTTTCTCCATATACTTTCTAATTGGACCAACATTGGATGTTCTTACTCCATTAACATATCCATGTGCACCTGCACCAAAACCATAGTAATATTCGTTGTTCCAATACGTTAGATTATGCTGACTTTCATATCCTGGAATGGCGTAATTACTTATTTCATATTGCTTATAGCCATGCTTCTCCATTTCTTCCATTGCCAATTCATACATTTGCGCCTCATGCTCCTGAGGTGGCAGTGTTAATTTTCCTTTTTGCATTAAATTATAAAACACTGTTTTCGGTTCAATGATTAAAGAATATGCGGAGAAGTGTTTTACATTTAGGGTAAATGCAGTTTCCAGCGTTTCTCTAAATTGCTCGATTGTTTGTCCAGGCAGTGCATACATTAAATCGAGACTTAAATTATCAAACCCTACCTGTTCAGCTTGTTTTATTGTACGAAATACATCATCTTTTCGATGTACTCGTCCAATTTTATTGAGAAGCTCATTGTCAAAACTTTGAACCCCAATACTTAAGCGATTAACTCCTGCATTTTTTAACACTTCCAATTTTTCTATAGAAAGTTCCCCAGGGTTTGCTTCAACTGCGAATTCAACAAGTTCATTTGTTGACAGCAGCTCGGTCGAAATACCTTCAAGAAGTCGATCAAGTTGCTTTGCCGATAAGGCTGTAGGAGTACCACCACCAATAAAAATGGTTTTAAGCGGCTCCTGTTGTTTATTAATTTCCTTAGCGTGATGCATTTCTGTTATAAGACTTTCAATATATTCATCAACTGGTTGTTGTTTGAAGAAGACCTTATTAAAATCACAATAATGACAAATATGATGGCAAAAAGGAATATGAATGTACGCGGATCTAATCATTTTTTCACCTTCTAATTAAGAAGCCGCAGACATCGCTGCGGCATCCATTTTCTTTCATATAACTAAGAGAACTTATTATAGCATGTATCCGATACTATCTAAAAGAATCAGCTTTCATCCATACGCAATACAGCCATAAAGGCTTCTTGTGGTACTTCAACAGAACCAACTTGCTTCATTCTCTTTTTACCTTCTTTTTGTTTTTCTAATAACTTACGCTTACGTGAAATGTCGCCACCGTAACATTTAGCAAGTACGTTTTTACGCATCGCTTTGATTGTCGATCTTGCCACAATCTTTTGACCAATCGCAGCTTGAATCGGCACTTCGAAATGTTGACGCGGGATGAGTTCTTTTAGTTTTTCAACAATAATTTTTCCACGGTCATATGATGAGTCACGGTGCACAATAAATGATAACGCATCAATCTTCTCACCATTCAATAGTATGTCCATTTTAACTAGAGTTGATGTTTTATAACCAATTAATTCATAGTCAAAGGAAGCATAACCTTTTGTATTCGATTTTAATTGATCAAAGAAATCATAAACAATTTCAGATAATGGGATTTCGTAATTAATATTAACCCGATTTTCATCAAGATATTGCATATCAATGAAATTTCCACGTTTCTTCTGACAAAGCTCCATGACAGCACCAACATAATCATTTGGAACCATTATTGACGCTTTTACATAAGGCTCTTCAATACGGTCAATCTTTTGCGGATCAGGCATATTTGCTGGATTATCGACTCTTAAAGTTTCACCATCTGTTAAATGAACATCATAGATAACACTTGGAGCTGTAGTAATTAAATCAATTTTGAATTCACGTTCAATGCGTTCTTGTATAATTTCCATATGAAGTAGTCCTAAAAATCCACATCGGAAACCAAATCCTAAAGCCTGTGACGTTTCTGGCTCAAATTGAAGAGACGAATCGTTTAGCTCAAGCTTTTCTAATGCATCACGTAAATCATTATATTTAGCCGTATCAATTGGGTAAAGACCACAAAACACCATTGGATTTAACTTACGATAACCCGGAAGTGCCTCAGTTGCCCCATTTTTTGCATTCGTAATTGTATCACCAACACGAGTGTCTCCTACGTTTTTAATAGCAGCTGTTAAAAAGCCAACATCTCCTACATTTAATTCTTTTAACTGGACAGGTTTAGGATTGAATACCCCTACCTCAGTTACTTCAAATTCTTTACCAGTTGCCATCATTTTAATTTTTTGCCCTACTTTAACCGTTCCTTCCACAACACGAATGTATGCAACAACACCGCGGTAAGCGTCATATAAGGAGTCAAAGATAAGAGCTTTTAACGGCCCTTCAGGGTCACCTTGTGGTGCAGGTACTTTTTCTACAACCTGCTCTAATATCTCTTCAATACCAATTCCAGCTTTAGCAGATGCTAAAACTGCTTCAGATGCATCTAAACCGATTACGTCTTCAACCTCTTGACGAACACGTTCAGGGTCAGCACTTGGTAAGTCAATTTTGTTAATAACAGGAAGGATTTCCAAATCATTATCAAGCGCTAAATATACATTTGCAAGAGTTTGAGCTTCAATTCCCTGAGCTGCATCAACTACAAGAATTGCTCCTTCACATGCTGCAAGGCTTCGTGAAACCTCGTACGTAAAGTCGACATGTCCTGGAGTATCGATTAAATGGAAAGTGTATTCCTCTCCATCTTTCGCTTTATATTTTAATTGAACGGCATTTAATTTAATCGTTATTCCACGCTCGCGTTCAAGATCCATTGAATCTAACAGCTGATTCTTCATTTCACGCTGAGTTAAAGCTGATGTTTTTTCTAAAATACGATCTGCTAGAGTCGATTTACCGTGGTCAATATGAGCAATAATCGAAAAATTCCGGATTTTCGACTGCCTTTTTAATTTTTCTTCTCTATTCATAATATGTTTTCACTCCTACATAGCTTACAAATACACTATTTCTCATTATATCAATTGACATATCAAGATTCAATGGATAAAAACGGAGGATGAACCGTTGTTGTACTAAAAAAGCCGACAGTTATTAATTGCCATTAGTCTAGCATGGCGATTATTTGTCGGCTTTCTTATTATTCTAGTAAACCACTTAACCAATTCGTTACCATATCCAATATTGTCGATACTCCATTACTAACAATACCTGCAAGCTGTTTACCGATTTGAGAGAAGAAGTTAAAGGCTTCAATTTGTTCAAGCTGCTCCTGTTTTTTTTCAAGATCCTGACTGGTTACTTCGTTTCCTAGAATAGAGGCAGCGACATCACCTGATTCACTGTCAACTTGAAAAGCACCTTGCAAATCAGGATCATTGTATCCTTTCATTTTGATCATGCCTTGGTTTGCTTGCTGCATGCCAACTAACACGCCAAATAAAAGCACAGAACATAAAACAAAGCATTTAAACATGAATTTAATCATCTTACTTCCCTCACAATGTGTTTTACTTTTTTTCAGCTGATGAATCACCATTTACTTTTTCTGCTTGCCAATAATACTCGCTAAATACATCAGCTACAGCTGAAACTGTGTTTTTAAGTTCCTCCAGATTATTGTCAACCCCACCAAATTCTAAGAGCATAGCGTTTTTAGAGAGATCCTGATTATAAACTCCGTTATATCCTTTTCCTCCTTGCTCGAAGATCCCGCGACTTAATCCAGGGTATTTCTTTTCCAATAAGTCATGAAGGTCTTTAGCTAACTTTTCATTTTTGTCAGCTGTTGGATTATCTCCACCAATCACAAATGCTAGTTTGGCATATGATTTATCCCCAATTTTTATAGTAGTGACACCTTTTCTTTGTGAATCACGATGAATATCGATCATATAATTTAAGTTACGATTACTAGCCATTGCACTTTCAACGATTGGCCTTGAGGCAGTATATGACTTTGCATAAT
Organism: Metabacillus litoralis; assembly: GCF_003667825.1. Taxonomy (NCBI): domain Bacteria; kingdom Bacillati; phylum Bacillota; class Bacilli; order Caryophanales; family Bacillaceae; genus Metabacillus; species Metabacillus litoralis. Next base: position 2,587,247 of record NZ_CP033043.1, read on the forward strand.
TCCAACCTTTTTGCTTTAAGCTGGCTTGTACATCTGTTTTTTCTACATGTGAACCTATTCCTTCATCTTGAAGAGCTTTACCTAATAACTCGCTAACAATTGTGACGTTTGCTTTAGAGTGAATAGCGCGATTAGGGTCACTTTCTCCTTCTAGTAACGGAAGATATGATTCAGTGTTATGAGTGTTATATATATAAACGACCTTTTTATCTCCTGTAGTAAGAGAAGGAGGAGCTTTTGGCTCTTCGTCTCCAGAATTTACAGCTTCATTCTTTGTAATAGATGCTTCTCTTTCTTGTTCTAACACCTCTGTAGGCGGTGGAGATTCGTATGGCATATTTGTATAGTTTGTCCCGTCCCCAGCCACAACAATTTCACTATCAAACAGAGAGAATCCTGGTAGCTCTCGTCCTAGCAAGCTGCGTGGGTCATCAGGGTTAATACTCGTGGCAACTTTAAACATAATCGAAGATAACTTAATTGGTTCTGCATGTTCCGGTAATGCAGAACTAAAAAAGCGGTTTTCAGCACCTAATAATTGAAGAAAAGCCTCACTATCAATATTTCGTGTTAAATCATTGATTGATGAGGAGGTTAAACGATATTCAGGTTTTAATGACGTTAAAATACCTGAAAGTAAAAAGGTCATGAACAAAACAATGAAGCTAACAACGATTCCTTTTTTTATGCTTGTCCCATTTAAGGTTACAACCATATTGCGACTTGTACTAGAACGCTTCATTTCATAAAAAACCTCCTTATGCTTGTCTACTAAAATGTATGACAAAGCATAAGAAAGTAGAACAATCTGTTTTTTTTCTTATGAACCATTCTATTTTAACTAGTGTGTATAAGCACCTGAATTATCTTGGTCAACCTGCTGATGAAGTGCAGAATTTAATCCACTAGCTATAACATTCGCCATATCGTCAATGAACATATCGACTTCCTTCGGCGTGACCATTAAATTATGCCCAAGTGGTGATAGCACTTCATGAATAAGCTTCCTTTTTTCGTCTTCCTCTAGTCCTCCGACTATTCCTAAAAATTGTTGACGATGCTCATCACTTGGTAAGTCATCATCCGTTAGTACTCGACGTTCTCCAAAGCTCATTCCTGCTGGTGTTAACGATCTTGACGGTTTATTCCCTTCATTTAACTCTCTCCCAAAATGCTTTAAAATATAGTCAATGGTATCACTTGTAATTGAAACAGCATCAACTACTGTTGGAATACCGATTGCAATGACAGGAATGCCAAAAGTTTCCTTACTTAGCGCTTTTCGCTTATTGCCAACACCCGAACCAGGATGGATGCCTGTATCAGATATTTGAATTGTTGTATTTACTCGCTCAATTGATCTAGCCGCTAAGGCATCAATCGCAATAACAAAATCAGGCTTTGATTGCTCAATGACTCCTGAGATAATATCGCTTGTCTCAATACCTGTTAACCCCATGACTCCAGGTGCTAATGCACTAACAGGACGAAAGCCTTCTTCTACATTTTCAGGCTGTAATTTAAACAAATGTCTTGTAATTAGTAAATTTTCAACTGCTAACGGACCAAGTGCATCTGGTGTGACATTCCAATTTCCCAACCCAACAACTAAACAGCTAGCATCTTTTGGGATATTACTATCTGCAAGAAATTGACTAAATAATTTCGCAAACACATCTATCACTTTTTCTTGCAGTTCAGTATCTTTCTGTCTAATTCCTTGGACTTCCAAGGTTAAATATTTGCCAGGCTTTTTCCCAACAATTTTTGACCCTTCTTCATCAATATCCAAGGAAGAGATACTAACTCCTTCTTCGTCCCATTCCTTAATTACAACACCAGAAATATCTGATGAATTTTCTGCTTCAGTTTGCTCAAGCGCCATCGCTCGTGCTTCTACCGCTAAATCTGTTCGAACAGAATAATTACTTAAATCTAGTGATTTACCCATAACTATACCTCCCAAATTCATTCCTACTGCTTATCTTTTCCATTATTCTGGTGAAACATTCTTTTGGAATGGAGATCGTTTCGCTGAAAGATAAAAAATTACATGCTTTCAATGTATTTTCCTTTACATTAGTATTGCAATATGAGTGGCTGTTTGATAGAATATCTTTTGTTCATGTAAAGGAAATGATCGAGCTAAATAGATCTCGATGAACTTCTTAGGAGGTGAAAGATATGCCAAATATTAAATCTGCAATCAAGCGTGTTAAAACTAGCAATGAGCGTAATGCACATAACTCTGCTATTAAATCTACAATGCGTACTGCAATTAAAAGAGTAGATGCTTTAGTTTTAAATAACGATGCTGATAATGCAAAAGCTGCACTTGTTGAAGCTAACAAGCAAATCGATAAAGCTGCACAAAGTGGTTTAGTTCATAAAAACACTGCTGCTCGCTACAAATCTCGTTTAGCGAAAGCTGTTAACGGATTAACTGCATAATGATAAGAATGGTTGTCAATTTGCTTCATGCAAACCTAGACAACCCTTTCTTATACATAAAAAACGATCCAATAAGAGGATCGTTTTTTGTTTAATCGTTTTTAAATAATTTTAACAAAAACAACTCTAGTAAAAGTTGTTTATCTTTTTTCCCTGTTTTCATTTCATAATCAGCCTCAGCAAGCTCCATTAATATATGCGCCAATTCCTCTGTTTGAAATAGTCGAGCCTGTTGTAATGCAAGCTTTACTCTAAATGGATGGACTTTTACGGTCGAAGCAATCTGCTGTTGACCGTACCCAACAGTTGACAGCTCTTTCACATGTAAAATTAAGCGAAATTGTGTTACAAGCAAGGAAAGAATTTTAATGGGTTCTTCATTATTTTTTAATAAATCATAAAATATTTGTAAGGCCTCTTTGCTTCTTCGGTAAATAACATGCTCAATTAAATCAAAAATGTTTTGCTCTAAGGTACGTGCCACTAGTAAGTTTACCGTTTCAACTGAAATGATTCCACCCTCACCTACGTAAGTGCTAAGCTTTTGTAGCTCTTGGTGGATCGCCATCAGGTCTCCAGCAGTTAACACAAGCAATTGTTCTACTGCTGCCTTTTCTAACTCCACTCTTTGTTCCTGTGCCACGTTCAGCATCCACTTTATTGCTTCATCATCAGATAGTGATTTCATCTCAATCACAACAGATTGCTTTTTCAATAATTTTGTTATTTTCTTTCGCTCATCTAATTTTTCATATGGAGCAACAAACACAACAATTGTGTAGGGGGCAGGAGAATTTATGTATTGTTCAAGTTTTTCAACACGATGTTCTAGCTTTTCTTTTTTCTTTTCACTCGTTAAAAAGACTGGATTTTTTATAATAACAACACGCTTTTCCCCCATAAAAGGTAACGTTTCCGCATCTTCAATTGCCGTTTCCACTGGTGTTTCTTCCATATCATATACAGAAAGATTAAAATCCTTTTCTTCTTCCAAAAGAGAAGCTTGTACGATATGACGAAGTGTTTCCTGCATCAAAAACGACTCTTCTCCAACTAATAGATAAACTGGTTGTACTTTTTTATTCTGAATATCTTTCCATACATTAAAAATCATGTTCATTCTCCAATCGTTCGTTTCACTTTATTTATCGTAAAATGAAACAACAGCTTTGGCAAGTAGTAAAGAAAAAGTGGATACTTTATAAGGGTGTTCTTTTATACAAAATGAATAAGGGAACTAAAAACACTTTAGTTCCCTTTTATCTATGTGAACGCTTCGATTCAGGGCCTAGGTACCAGAATTCGAAGCGATGCTCCAATGTAAGTGTTATTTATTGTGACCAATATAAAATGAACTATAATTGATTGTTACTAACATTGTTGGAAATTGCCGCCTTTTGTTATTCGCTCAGTCACCATATCAACTCGAGCCTTTAATGGGAAGATGGTGTAGATTTTTTTATAGTAATCGCTTATACTAAAATTGATATAGGAGGGGTAACAGTGAACGAATTTGAAAAGAACGTCCAAAGTAAACGTAATGATGCTATTGATTCAGGTGTGGGATTCGTTGTTTCATTTGGATTTTTCGCGACAATTTTCATCATTGCGACTGTTGTTAAATTAATCTCTGCTTAAGTGATGACACGATTACATAGAGACTGCTGCTGCAGTCTCTTTTTCGTTTATCATTTTACTTCATCGTATGGCGGATGAGTAAAAAACGTTCCTGCATTTCCTTTATATTCGTATAAAATTCCACCTTGAAGATCGGTTCTAAAAATAGATATTTGTCTTCTTCTCAACTTTTCCATTACTTCATCATGCGGGTGTTGATATCGGTTTTGATAACCAGCCGAAATGATCGCAATGGATGGTCTTAATTGATCTAATAGTTGATCAGAAGTTGAACCTCTACTTCCATGATGGCCAATTTTCAATACATCTACTTTTAAATTTGGATATGCCAACATCATTTTCTCTTCACTTTTCATTTCAGCATCTCCGGTAAATAACCATTTTAAGCCACCTATTTCCGCTACCAACACCATGGAATCATCATTCTTACTATCAGTTAAGGTAGAAGGAGACAAAATACGAAACATAAAACCCTTATATAGTAATTGATCACCAGCTTCAACAACTCTTATGTTCATTTTCTTCTCTGTCGCAATCTTAACAATCTCATTTTCAAGCTCTCCCCTTATAAATCCTTTTGGTATAACAAGCTCATCCACATTTAATTTATTTATGATTCTTAAGGCTTCCCCAATATGATCCAGGTCGCCATGTGATAAAAATATTCCATGAAGTTTTGTTACCCCTATTGACTTTAAATAAGGAATGGTAGTGTCTTCAGCTATAGAATAAACATTCCTTCTTAACTCCCAGTCTTCTGATGGAAAAGTCATTTTCCCACCTGTATCAATCAAAAAATTCCCTTTGTTGAATGGAAGTTGAATAAAAATAGAGTCACCTTGTCCAACATTGATCACCATAACTCTTCCCTGAGGATTGATATATGAGAGGTGCAAATGTATGAAAAAAAGAAGGAGCAATCCACAAAACGGTTTATACAAAGACTTTAATGTGGGATTCTTTTCAAAACGAAGGAATAAAACAATTGATGTCATACAATAGAGGATAATAAAAAAGAGTGAAGGCTTTCCAGTCGTCAATGTGGTAAAAGATATGTTAGCAGCATTTAAGACAAGCCGATGGGAATAATCCAAGATAATGTGTAATAGTGAAACCAGTGGCATTCCAAGTGTTGATGAAAATGAAACTAAAACGGTTGCCAGAATAGATAAAGGCAAAATACATATTGAATAAAAAGGTACAAAAATCATATTCAAAGGTAAACTAATGAGTGATACCTCAAAAAAATGATACAGGATGAGAGGCATCGCACAAAGTTGAGCAACAGCTGAAACAATGAACAGCCTTACAAAGGCATTGGAAAACAATGAAATTACTTTTGATGAAAGTAATAATCCAAGACTAACAATATATGATAATTGAAAACCAACTTGAAACAAATAATATGGATTAATCAAAAGTAAAACTAAACATGTAAAACTGATCACATCTGTTGCAGTAAACTTTTTATGAACAAGCCCAATGATAAAATAAAGGACAACCATAAAGGATGCTCTTATAACAGATGGTGAGCCACCGGTTAAAATCATATAAACCGGAAGTAATATAATCAAGATTTTCTTTGAATTTTCATGTGTTATACCTAAATAAATGAATAGAAAGTAAGCTCCACCGACTAATAAACCCACATGTAAGCCAGATATCGCTAACAGATGGACAATACCTAATTTTTGGTAAGCGACTTCCACTTTTTCATCAAGTAAACGCCTTTCTCCAAAAAGGAGGGCTTGTACAATTCCTTCGGACGAACTCGGAAATTTCTCCTCAATTAACGTTAGTCCTTTTTCTCGATACTTTTGAAGTAGAGTCATCACGTTAAATTCACCTGCGTGACAACTGTGAATATCAGCTATTTTAAATTCCCAATGAATATGGTGGTCATGAAGATATTGTTTATAATCAAAAGCGTTAGGCATTGTTGGGGATTTTGGTCCTTCTAATTCACCTTTAAAAACGCAAACATCACCTGTTTTTATTTTCTGTAAGGAGTTTTTCACTTCCAATGACTTGATTAAATAGGAATAAGTTAATTTCTCCCCTATTTCAGTTTTAATGATTCCTTTCACATAATTCCCATCAATTACCGGAGTTGAGTTGACCGTGCCCGTAGCCTGATACTCTCCTTCATTCAGCTTTGTTTGATTTTGAGATTCTGTAAGAAAATAGGTGGAAAGATAGATAAGAATGACGATCAAACTAAGGAAACTGAGGGGAGATTTAAACTTTAAATGGAGATAAATAAGAAAGGTAATTGTAAAGAAAAGAGAGAGCGGGTGGAAATGAAAACGCCCCATTGTTATGGCTAAACAAGCTGCTATTGCGAGGAAAAGAAAATGACCTTTAATAAGCTTAACCACCTTAATATGATGAATTTGTTAACTTTGGATAAAAGATTTATTAGAAAGCAATTGCCATTAAACAATTGCTTTCTTAAACTGTTTTATTACGAAAATAAGGCTTTTGCTTCCTTTTTTAAGCGTTTTATCTCTTCGTCACTCTTCTGTGATTTCTCCAGCTTGTCCAGTAGTTCAAACACAAACGCTTCTTTTTCCTTATTTTTGTTCTCAAAAGATGTGTTCTCTAGATTAACATGCTCTACTTTCACATTTGCTTGTTGAAATAACTCAATTGCATAAGGATGGTTTTTATAGTCAACCGCATAGTATACGGTTTTAATACCAGCCTGAATAAGTGCTTTACAACATTGAAGACATGGAAAATGAGTCACGTAAATCTCAGCCCCATCTGTTGGTACCCCAAACTTCGCACATTGCAGCAGTGCATTCATTTCAGCATGTATGGTTCTAACACAATGATTATCAATAACATAACAGCCCTCATCTGAACAATGTACACCACCTGCTATAGAACCATTATAACCACCTGCTATTATTCTTTTATCTCTAACGATTGTGGCTCCAACGGCTAGCCTCGTGCATGTACTCCTCATGGCTAGTAAATGACTTTGTGACATAAAATATTGATTCCAGGATATTCGACTCATGCTGCTACTTCCCCCACTCGACATTTTTCTTAAACCTAGTTTATCGGGAAATGCAAATATTCGTCAATTCAAACTTTTGTTAAGTTTAATTAACAGTAACTTCTTCTTTTAATTTCTCTAATGATTTTTCTCCAATTCCCGATACTTCTAATAACCCTTCAATCGATTTAAAGTGACCGTTTTCTTCTCTATATGAAATAATAGCCTCAGCCTTTGCAGGTCCAATACCTGACAGTGTTTGAAGCTCCTCACTTGTTGCAAGGTTAATATTGATTTTCTTAGGGCTGTCCTTATCTTCGTTAGTAGTCTGAAATGGATTTTCCTTATTTTCACCGATTTGCGGAATATAAACTACCATCCCATCTTCTAATGAAGAAGCAAGATTTACGGCCGCTTCATCAGCTTGATCACTCAATCCTCCAGCTTTTTCAATAATTTCATGTACTCTTGCATTAGCTGAAATCTCATAAACCCCAGGTGTTTGAACAGCCCCCTTTACATCAATAACGATGGTGGATGCTTCTGAATTCTCACTTGTTTTCTGTTCACCCTTAGTTGTTTCATCCGGCACACTTGTTTCCATATAGGCACCTTCAACATTTGTTGTCACAAGTTCAGATGAGGCTTGGATATTAAAAAAATAATAATAAAGTATAGTTACTGCTAATAAACTAACTAACAGGATAATCCATTTTTTGTATTTTTGGACGATACTCATCAATAAAACTCCTTTAAAAATTAATCATAAAACATCACTACAAAACATATCGTGTATGAGAGAATTGCATTCTAAGGAGGGGATATACTTTGAATGTAGGTTTTGTTGGAACAGGAAATATGGGGAGAATATTAATTGAATCATTTATTGAGTCGGGTGCAATTAAACCCTCATTCATTTATATGATGAATCGAACGATGTCTAAAGCTGAAGCGATAAAGAGTTTATATCCAAAAACAAATGTGGTAGAAACAGCTGAGGAAGTAGTAAAACATTCTGATTTAATTTTCATTTGTGTCAAACCATTAGATATTCACCCCCTTTTAAAGAGTCTTGACCACCTTTTAACACCTAATAAATGCATAATATCCATAACTAGTCCTATTAATGTTGATCAACTAGAATCACTTGTAGAATGTCAGGTTACAAGAGTGATACCAAGTATAACGAACCGGGCTTTCTCCGGGGTTTCGCTAATTACTTACGGAAATTCGTGTCATAAGGAGACAAAAACAACAATTGAAGAATTATTTGAACAAATTTCAAATCCTGTTCAAATTGAAGATGATATTACCAGAGTATCTTCTGATATCGTTAGCTGTGGGCCAGCTTTTTTCAGCTATTTACTTCAACGATTTGTAGATGGTGCAGTTGCGGAAACGAATATAACCAAAGAGCAGGCTGTTCTTTTGGCAAGTGAAATGATCGTTGGTATGGGCAAGTTGTTGGAAACAGAAATATATACCCTTCCTACTCTACAAGATAAAGTATGTGTAAAAGGTGGGGTTACTGGTAAAGGAATCAAAGTATTGGAAGATGAAGTGGGAGAAATGTTTGAAAAAATATTTCAAGCAACACACGAAAAGTATTATGAAGATATAGAAGAAGTGTCTGTTCAGTTTAGCAAGATTCCAAATAAGTAATTCTCTATCAGAAAGATAAACTCCTTCTATGTTATAAAAAAATTTTCAGGTGAACTCTTATTAAGAGTTCACCTTTGTTTTTTTACAAATAAAGAAAATTCTTTCTGCTGAAGAATGCGGTTGACTTTCTACTTGAAAATCACTACAAATTTTTAAAACCTGAAAAGAAGCTGCCGCTAATAAAGAAGTATATTCCTCAATTGAGTATGTTCGTTGGTAGTGTACTTCATCATAGCGCTCATAGAGTTGTTCACGTCTAACAAAAAACGTCATATCGTGTTCAATACTGTGTTCTTCGTCGCCTAAAAAGGAATTCCAAATAAAGCTAACTTCTTCATCTTGATCAGCAAAAGTATGGTTTGCAAAAACATGATGAATTTTATGTATAGAATGGACATCAAAAATAAATAAACCATCCTCTTCAAGCTGTTCAAAAACAGAGTGAAAGGTTGCCTTAATATCCTCTTTTGTTTCTAAATAATTTAAAGAATCACAACAGATTGTCACAACATCAAAAAGCTTAGGAAAACCATTTAATTTTCGCATATCCTGCTTGAGAAATAATAAATTGACTTTGTTCCTCTCAGCCTTTGATTGTGCAACGGTCAGCATATCTTCACTAAGATCGACACCTGTTACCTCTAAATTATTTTTCGCTAAGGATACCGCTATTTCACCTGTTCCACAGGCTACATCTAAAAGAGTAGTTGCTCCCTTATGATACTTTGCTATAGAGTCCTGAATAAACCCAACCCACTGATCATAGGGAGCATCTTTCATTAGATGATCATAAATATAGGCAAAGCCTTTATAAATCATTGTTCTAGCTCACTAGTGAGATCCTCTGTTGGAGCATCTCCCCATAAACGCTCTAAATTATAATAGCCTCTTTCATCTTTATGAAAGACATGGGCAACGACATCACCTAAGTCAATTAGAATCCATCGAGCTTCATCAAAGCCTTCAAGTCGTTTGACATTCATACCTGTTTCTTCCGCTTGTTCTTTTATTTCTCTAGCAATAGCTTGTACCTGTTTATCTGAGTTTCCGTGGCAAATAAAGAAATAATCGGCTATAAGGGAAATTCCATTCATGTTTAGTGCAATAATGTCCTCTGCACGCTTACTGTCTGCTGCTTTTGCTACTGTTGTTAAAATATCTCTACCTGTCATTAACTCGATTTTCCTCCTTTTAAAACTAAAGAATTGTATGTTTTAATCGTATCTGGATAAATAGCTTGATTTTTTTTAAGTAAGAATGTAATCGTATTTTGTAAAGATTTGATTAATGCCTGATCCAGACTGGTCTTAGCAAGCTCTCTTACTTCCTCCACACCAGGAAATTGTCTACCTGGTTCTATATAGTCTGCCACATAAATGATTTTTTCAAGCAATGTCATATCAGGACGCCCAGATGTGTGGTATTTAATTGCCTTTAAAACCTCTTTATCTTTAATGCCTACTTCTTTTTTTACAAGATAGGCACCAACGGGAGCATGCCAAAGCTCACTATTATGTTCTAACAATTTTTGGGGCATATCTTGTTCTTCAATAATTTTTTTCATTTCTTTTTTTGGTCTGAACTTAGCATAATCGTGAAAAATAGCTGCTGTTTCTGCCTTCTTGACATCTCCCCCGTACAATTCAGCCAAGGAAATAGCTGTCTCCATGACACCCAGTGTATGAACATAACGATGCTCTGTTAATTGCTCAGCAACAATTTTCAAGGCTTTATCACGTTCCATATAAATGATTCTCCTCTATATATCTTTTCACATTGTTCGGCAGAAGATAATCAGTATTTCCATTTTTTCTTAAACGTTCTCTCAACATTGTTGAAGATACCTCAAACTGAGGAATTTCAACCTCAGTAACCGGGTATAAAGTGCTTGTCTTAAATCCAGCTCTTTTCACTCCAACAAAAGTAACTAGCTTAATAATCTCATCTATTTGATGCCATTTTGGTAAATACTCAATCATATCTGCCCCTATTATAAAATAAAAACCATATTCAGGAAATTCTTCAAGCAGCAATCTTAATGTATCATATGTATAAGATGGACCTTCACGTTCTAATTCAATTGTATTTACTTCAAAATGTTGATGATCTTTAATAGCAAGCTTAAGCATATTAAGCCGATGTTTACTATCAGTAAAATGCTCAGTTTGTTTATGAGGAGGAATTTGGTTAGGAATAAACCATATTTCCGATAATTGCAAAGCATGTAAGACTTCACTAGCAATTAATAGGTGGCCCAAATGCGGTGGATCAAATGTTCCACCTAGTATTCCTATTTTCTTTTTCATTCCCCATCCCCCCATAGATTAATTTGGTAAACGGATTTGTTTATTCTCTCTAGATTCTTTATACAAAACAATCGTGTTTCCGATGATTTGTACAAGTTCAGCTCCTGTACCTTCTACAATCTGTTCAGCGACTGTATTTTTATCTTCTTCACAATTTTGTAGTACAGATACTTTAAATAACTCACGTGCTTCTAGTGCATCTGATAGTTGATTAATCATATTTTCATTCACGCCACCTTTTCCAACTTGAAAAATTGGGTTTAAATGATGGGCTTCTGAACGTAAAAATCTTTTTTGCTTTCCTGTTAGCATGATGTACCTCCTAGTTTGTTATGAACAATTGCTGACATTTTTTCAATTGATGGAGTTTTTCCTGTCCATAAGTCAAACGCAAGGGCTGCTTGATGAACAAACATCCCAACACCCGTATGAACGGTTAATCCAAGGGATTTTGCCTCTTTTAAAAGGGCGGTTTGAATTGGATTATAAATAATATCACTTACTACCGCAGATTTTTTGGCATTATTCAATGAGATTGGTTTTTGATCAACATTTGGATGAAGCCCAACGGCAGTGGTTTGAATAATAATGTCATACTCTTGAATCGTTGCTTTAGCCTCTTCTAATGATAAGGCTTTGCTTGTGTTTAAAAAAGGGCATTCTTCAATTAATTCCTCAGCTTTTGAAATCGTCCGATTACATACATCAACATGTTGAGATCCAGAATTCGTAAGTGTGAGATAAATTCCTCGAGCTGCTCCCCCTGCACCAATAATTAGTACCTTATTCTCTGAGAGAGGTTTTTTAATTACTTCTTTTAATGACTGAACATATCCATTACCATCTGTATTATGACCAATCAATTGTCCATTTTCATTAACTACTGTATTAACTGCTCCTGCAATCTTTGCAGTTTCATCCAGTTGATCTAAATAAGGAATAATTGATATTTTATGTGGAATTGTTACATTAAACCCCTTAATATCAAGGGTTTTCAATGCTTGAACAGCTTCTTCTAGACGGTCTGGCTCAACATGAAACGCATGATAATGACCATCTAAATTATTTTCTTTGAATGCATCATTATGAATAGCTGGTGACATCGAATGCTCAACCGGACACCCAATTAAACCGTATAACTTCCCCATATCTATCATCTCTCCCCGATTAAATTAATGATTTTCTTAACGTAACATTAACTCCCTTTGGGGCATAGGCAACGATTTTTTTTCCAGGATTATTAACAGTCACCCACCCCAAACCTGAAAAGACCACATCTGTTTTCCCTTCACTAATTGAAAATTCATGAGGAATTAGTTTCGGAAAGGTTTCAACCTCTTCTTTTCGTGGTGGTGTTAATAATTCTCCTGCATGCTTTTCATACAAAGAATCTGCATTTTCTAGCTTTGTTCGATGGATTGTTAATTCATTCGGAATATAGCAAACCAATGCTTCTCTTCCACCTGCTACATAATCCAGTCGAGCCAACCCACCGAAATACAATGTTTGACTTTCATTTAATTGAAAAACTTTTGGTTTGATTTCTTTTTTTGGACTTAAAAGCTTTAAATCGCGTTTATCAACATAATGAGCCATTTGGTGGTGATTAATGATTCCTGGAGTGTCGTATAAAGATGCCCCATTGTCCAGTGGAATTTCTATCAAATCTAATGTTGTACCTGGATAATGTGAAGTTGTGATGACATCATTGACACCTGCTACTTCTTTAATCATTCGATTAATAAAGGTCGACTTTCCAACATTTGTACAGCCTACTACATACACATCTTGTCCATCACGGTATTCATCAATTAATTCAGCAACCTCTCTAATACCGTGGCCTCTTGCAGAGCTTACTAAACAAACATCGATTGGCTTTAAGCCTAATTCCTTTGCTTCTCTCTTCATCCAATTGATCAGCTTTTGTTTTTTAACTGATTTCGGTAATATATCACTTTTGTTTCCTACTAATAATATTGGATTACCTTTTACAAAGCGTTGAATTCCTTGCAACCAACTTCCGCTAAAATCAAATATATCAACAATTTTTACAATTAATCCATTTGTTTCACCTATGCCATGTAAAATCTTTAAAAAATCATCATCTGTAAGTGAAACATCCTGTATTTCATTATAATTTTTTAAGCGAAAACATCTTTGGCAAATGATCTCTTCTTTTTCTAATGCACTCGGTGGAGCATACCCCAAAATCTTAGAGTCTTCGGTTTGAATGGCTACTCCACAACCTATACATGAAAATTGTTGCTCTGACACGTTTTTATTCCTCCCATTGAATCATACCTTTTCGCTTCAAGTTTTCCATGATTCTCCGTTCTATCATGCGATTAATTCTTGTGAAAAAACCATCTGTTGAAGCAACTGGAACGACCAAAATCGTTTGAAAGCCATTACGGTTTCCACCTAACACATCTGTTAAAAGCTGGTCACCAATCACAACGACTTCATCTTTTTTTAAGTTCATATCCCTTACAGCTTTTAAAAATGCCTTGCCCATTGGTTTTCTAGCCTTATATATAAAAGGGATTGAATGAGGCTCCGAGAATGCCTTTACACGTTGTTCGTTATTATTGGAAACAATTGTAATCTTCATTCCTAGATCTTTTACCTCTTTAAACCATTGGAGCAACTGTGGAGTTGCATTTGGGCGGTCCCATTCGACAAGTGTATTATCTAAGTCTGTAATAATTCCCTTTATTCCACTATCTTTTAATTTCTTAGGAGAAATATGAAAAATACTTTTTACATATTCACCTGGTAAAAATAACTGTAGCATGAGTTTTGACACCTCATTATTCATTTTTTTGCCATCTTACATCATAACGAATTTGACACATACTTTCAAAACAAAATTAAAGTATATGTACAAAAGCTAGAAAAAATACCAAAAACTTTTCGACAAATTCCGACCCTCTTCAACAGGTGTGGATAATATTATACACATTATCCCCCTTGAAATACCTCATTTTATCCACCTTATAAACAACATACCCACAATTTATCCACTATTAAATGTGGATAACAGAACGGTTGTTCTCACAAATTATTCATGTTAGATTTAAATCAATAGCAAAATATAACATTTTAACAATGACTAATTAAGCAAGATTGAATGACTGCTTCACCTTTAAAAGATATGAAAAATGTTAGGAGGTGTAGAGCCAACTTAATTGGCCACCCAACATGCGCAAACTTTCTGACGAGTTATTAATTGAATCGTATTTTAAAGCAACTGAAATGAAACTAAATGATGATTTTATAGAACTAATTATAATGGAAATTAAACGCCGTTCTTTGGGACATGTATTAAAAGCTTCTTCATAAGCTTCTACATGCCGCTTAGACGGCTCTTTTTTTATCTTTGCTCTTACTATGTTATCCAATCAAATTTCACACTACACGCATTCTTATTATGTATCTTCTAATTTGTGAATGTTATTATACCATTAGTTCACAGGTACCACTATCATTATTTATCAAGGGTACATGAAATAACCCCCATCGTGCTGGGGGTTCATCACTTTACTTATAATAGTTGTAATAATAGTAACCTCCACCAATAACCAAAAGTAAGATTAGCAGCACGACGATAAATGCATACCAATACCCATATCCAGTTCCCCCTGCTGCATTTGCGTAATATGGGTATGGTGCCGGTCCATATGGTGAATATCCGTACATCCTTATTTCCTCCCTCTATGATGTTAACTACTTTATAAATATGAACATTCCACCCATATCGTTTAGGCTACTATCCATAAATCGTCCAAAAAATATTCTGTTAAAACTTATTATTGGCTTTTTTATGTGTACAGACACGAACAAGCCTCTACTTACATACACATGACTTATAGGCACTTGCCTACATAAAGTATTACTGGAGGTGGAGGTATGACAGGGCTCATAACAGCACTTGGCTTTTTTGTTAAAGAATTAGTGTTCTTAGTATCTTATGTGAAAAATAATGCCTTTCCACAGCCTTTGTCTGCGTCAGACGAAAAGAAGTATTTAGAAAAAATGTCTGAGGGTGATGAATACGCAAGAAATCTTTTAATTGAACACAACTTGCGTCTCGTTGCCCATATTGTAAAAAAATTCGAAAACACCGGGGAAGACTCGGAAGATTTAATTTCAATTGGAACAATCGGCTTAATAAAAGCAATAGAAAGCTACTCACAAGGTAAAGGAACAAAATTAGCCACGTATGCGGCTAGATGTATTGAAAATGAAATTTTGATGCACTTACGGGCATTAAAGAAAACCAAAAAAGACGTTTCCTTACACGATCCAATCGGTCAAGATAAAGAGGGTAACGAAATTAGCTTAATTGACGTGTTGAAATCTGAAAATGAAGATGTAATTGAAACAATCCAACTAAATATGGAACTAGAAAAGGTTAAGGAATATATTGATATTCTTGACGGAAGAGAACGAGAAGTTATTGTTGGCAGGTTTGGTCTTGATCTTAAAAAGGAAAAAACTCAACGTGAGATTGCAAAAGAATTAGGTATATCAAGGAGCTATGTATCTAGAATCGAAAAGCGAGCTTTAATGAAGATGTTCCACGAATTTTACCGAGCTGAAAAAGAGAAGAGAAACCGATTAAAGGAAAAATAAAAGTAACATAAAAAGAGAAGGGAGGTCCCCTTCTCTTTTCATTTTTATTTACTGCTTAGCTAGGCAGTGTCCTTCTCAACAGTTAAATGTAGTAATAGTTCTATCTTCATCATTTTCATCGCCTCCAAATTTTTAGTAAGTTGTTATAATTACATTTCACGATAAACTCCAAATTGTTTTTCTTTCATTTCATCCATTCTTTTTTGGATCTCTTGATTTCTTTCAACATCATTTTTTGAATTTTTTCTTTTTGAAACTGAAAGGGTCAATGTGATAAAAAATAAGTTAATTGTCATGTGTATCACCTCCTTTAAAGCATTTAACACCTCTTGCTGTCTTTACACAGGTTGCCAAATCTTTAAGAGGACACTCCTTTGTAGGAGTCTTTTATTTTCTTTAACAGTAAAGGTAGGAAGTAAGAACACATGGGTACTTGAAGAACGTCTAATGCTTAACGATCCTCCATAATTACTGAAAAAAGTAAATAAAAACGCCACAGGGGCAACCTGTGACGAAATAAAGACATATAAAACGCCACAAGTTAAACCTATCAACCTGTGGCGTGTGGTTACTTTTATCATGAAATGTAAAAATAAACTACTATTGAGATACACCAGTGCGGTCGAGTAGATCTTTTAATATTTTGTTGTTTTGTTTTTTCGATACAGCAATACATTTGATCATTTTCTTCGACCTCCTTAAGTTTATTTATTACAATGGTAATTATATCCACAATTTCCATTTCTGTAAACAACATTTTTTACATTTATTAAAGTTTATATTTTCTGAAAATTAACCTCGATATGAACAGTCTATAACAAAAAAACCGATCCATTTAAAGATCGGTTTTTAACGTTCCTCTATTTCATCTAACTGTTTTTTAAAATGTAATGACTTTTTAAAACATAGGAAAGATCCAATTAAAAACAATACAGTAGTAACCATTAGGATAGTGTCATATAGTTCTTGTTTTCCCTCGTCAGGAAGTACAACGCCAATATATAAGAAAACACTTACAGCTAATAGAATAAAGGCATAGTGCTTAAAATCCATCATAAGTGCTTGTAGCTTTTTCTTAGTCATTTCATCACCTACTAAAAGTGTTATACAAACACAATAACACAGACTAGTAGACTATTAATCAAGTAAATAAATCCAAATAAGGGAACCTATAAAAAAGACGATCATGAACGAATATTCATGATCGTCTTCTTTAAATGGACTCAACAATCTTTAAGACTAAATTAGCTGAGTGCTTAGCAGCTTGATTTAAAAATTGATCAAAAGAGATATTAGATTCTTTACCCGCAATATCAGATAGTGCTCTTATCACTACAAAAGGTACTTCAAATTGATGACATACCTGAGCAATTGCAGCAGCTTCCATTTCACCGGCATATAGGTTTTGAAATTTACTTCGGATAAACTCAACTTTATCTGGATCGCTTAAAAAAGAGTCACCTGTTACAATCAATCCTTTTGCTACCTGTATGTCTGTTATTTCTTCTGCTTTTTTTGTTGCAATTTCAACAAGCTTAGCATCAGGAGTATATGCTGCAGGTAGTCCTGGTACTTGTCCATACTCATAACCGAATGCTGTAACATCAACGTCGTTGTGTCGAACTTCAGTAGAAATAACAACATCTCCTACATTTAATGAAGAATGAAATCCACCTGCAGATCCGGTATTAATAACGTAATCAGGCTGATAACGATCCAAAAGCAAAGTAGTACTTAATGCTGCATTTACTTTTCCAATTCCGGATTTTAAAAGAATAACTTCAATCCCTTTGTAAAGCCCCTTTGTAAATTCACTTCCAGCTATCACTTGCTGCTCTTTGTTATCCAGTTTATCTCTTAGGATGGTAACCTCTTCTTCCATCGCTCCAATAATCGCAACTTTCATTTCATTTCATTCCTTCCTTGTGTATCTATAAACATTATGCTATGTAGTTATGAAGTCTCCTAATAGAGTTTACCCATTTCGAGTCCTTAAAGCAAGGTCAAACAGGTCTAGCATCATCATTATGGTGTTGAAGCTACTCTTTTGGTACTATTTATGGTAGATAAAATCAACTAGTTTTGAGGTGGATATGAATGAATTTACAATTAGATTTACTTAAAGATAAGATAGAATTTTTTGAGGGACATACGATAAAAGACCTTGAGAAGAAAATAAATGAACAAATTGTTCATAACCAAGCTATTTTGTTACATGTTCACTCTGTATCACATCAGATGCACGTGAACGAGGAAGGGAAAAAATTTTATAGTGCTGTTGTTCATTTTAAAGCAAACTTTTAATAATTAAAAAGGGATGTTTGTACGGTCACAATTAACCGTATAAACATCCTTTTTTATTATTGTAATTTTTCAATTTTTGTTGGCATCCAGCCTTCATTCTCAACCCATGTAATATACACTTTATATTTTACAGATTGATCTTTTGGTGAAATTGTTCCTGCTGCATCATTTGGTCCACCATTATTACCAAGATACCAAATAATCATATCTGATTCAGGAATACCTGTTGCATAGCTCAAAGCCTTTGTCATCTCATTCCAATCCTGTGAACCCTTAGTATAGTTTGCTGAATGCGGCTCTGATTGAGAAGTCCCAATTGGTTCCCATCCAGAACTTTCAATTGTTTCTGCAATACCTGATTCTGGATCTCCCTCGGTAATAGTTGCTTCATCAAATGAATCTTCTTCTTCTGATTCAGTTCCTTCTTTTTGATCCATGTTTTCATCAGTTTCTTTCTGTTTTGCTTCCTCGCTACCATCTTCGGTGTTTTTATCTTGATTCTCTTTTTGATTTTCTTCTTTATCGGTATCAGGGTTTTCCTCTTCAGCTTTATTTTCTTCACTAGCTACTTGTATGTCTGGTTGTTCATTGTATTTAGCTGTTTTTTCAGTTTGGTTTGCACCCAAGATAAGTTGAGAGCCAATAACAAAAATCAGGACTAATACAATACCAATTAAAGTGTTTAGTACTATATTTGTTTTTCTTTTCTTATCTCTTTTTTCATAACGAGAGCTGTTTAAATGTTGATTACTCAATGCCCTACACTCCTTTATCCCTCAAACCTTCAGTCTTTATTCTAGCATTAGTACTATTTTCTATCTAGTCGTATCATAAAGCTTAATCCCAAGGATTTCCACTCCTAAACTAGTTTTTTCGTTCGTCAATTTTAGACATCTCTTCTACAACATCATAAAATGCTGCATTTGTACCGGCCTCAGCACTTGTTGTATCCATTTCAACTACGACCAGTGCATATCTAGGATTAGAAGATGGAAAGTAGCCCGCAAACCATTTGTTGTATAATGTGTGACCATCCTCATCTTTTTTCCCTGTTTGTGCTGTTCCTGATTTACCTGATACCTCAAAAGAAGAAGCTTGAAACCTTCTACCTGTCCCCTCAGGGTCTGTGACGACTAATCGAAGAAGTTTTTGTAGCTTAGATGCAGTAATTGGTGAAAGTTTTTCTCCTCCTAAAGAATTAGACGTAAATGAGAACATATTAGTTCCATTTTTATATAATATATTTTTTACGATTTTTATTTGTTCTTTTTGACCGCCTCTTGCGATTGTTGCCATCATATTTGCGATAGCTAGCGGTGTAATTTTTACATTTTTTTGACCAATAGCCGTTTGATCAATAGCTTTTTCTACACTTTTATCTTTTTCATCTCCCCAAATATTACCTGTTTTTTCATCAGGTAGCTGTTTAAAATTTTCATAATGGAATACTTCACCACTCCAGCCAACTGGACCGATTAATCCTAATTTATCCGCTGTATTTTCAATTACATTTTTATCTTTTTCCATTAATTCCTCTGCTAAAGTTGTAAAAGTATAATTACAGCTTTTTGCGAAGCTTCTTTCAAAAGAAAGTTGTCCATCATCCTGACCACCATCATCTTCTCCATATAAATTTAAGCTACAATTAAATTGTCTTGTAGCATCATCTAAACCATATTCAATTGCTGCTGCAGAAATGACAGTTTTAAATACTGAACCAGGAAAAAGAGGTTGCAACATATAATTTGTTAACGTACTTGATTCAGAACGATTTAATGTTGGCCTACTTACCATTGACAAAATCTCATTATTTTCAATGTCCAGTAAAACAAGTCCACCTTTTTCAACTTTTTGTTGATCCAATACTTTTTCCGCCATCTCCTGTATATTTTTATCGATTGTCGTTTGAACGGTTACAGGATAAAAAGGGTTTGAGTCAGCAATGTATTTTACATTAATTCCAAATAAAGGATGACCGTCTCCATCAACATGGTATAGAAGCTTTGTTTCTGCATCTGGCAATAAGAATTCATCAAATGCCTTTTCAAGCCCTGTTACACCAATTTTTGTTTTATAAGATAAGTCAGTACGATCTGGATACTTTTCCCTCAGGCGTTCAGCGTTTTCTCCGGTAATTCCAATTATATGCTCACCTAATGATTCGTCTAAGAGGGTTTGTCGATATATCCCAAACACTCCAGGTATCTCAAGTTTATTTATTTTTTCTAATTCTGCTTTTGTTAATTTGACTCCATCGTCTTTAGACAGGACCACTGGCTCTTTTGTATCTGAAACTAGTCCCTTTAGTTCATTACTTGAGATGTTAACAATATTAGACAGTTCCTCTGCCGGCCATGAAATTTCTTTTAAAAAGGGAAATAATACAAGCGAAGGTTCTGCGTGTTTTTGAATTGATTCTCCATTTCGGTCCACGAAGCGACCTCTACCGTCATCAATAACAACTTCCTGTGTTCTTTGATTCACACTTTCCTGAACAAGATTTACTCCCTTTTTCGAAAATGATTCTGTGTGAATTAATTGGATATCCGCTAACCTGTATAAAATAGCACATAGCATTAATATAAAGAAAATACCTAATACAAGCATTCTTCTATTTGGATTCATAAAAACCTCCTGTAGGTGTTTATAGATCCCATTTATAACGGTATAATGCACCATTAAATAAAAAACACCTCGTCTCCATTTTGGACGAGGTGTTTCGTATATAAACCTTTTATTAGCTAATGTTCACAATTTTAACAAGCATTTCTCCGCCTGGTGTTTGAACAGTTACTTCATCATCAACCTTTTTACCTAATAAACTTTTGGCAATTGGAGAATCATTTGAAATTTTACCTTCAAAAGGATCAGCTTCAGCACTACCAACAATTGTGTATGTTTCTTCCTCACCGTCTGGAAGCTCTGTAAATGTAACAGTTCGTCCTAAAGAAACGGAGCTTGTATCTGCTTCACCTTCGATGATTTTTGCATTTCGGATCATATTTTCTAATGTTGTAATACGGCCTTCAACAAAAGCTTGTTCCTCTTTTGCAGAATCATACTCAGAGTTCTCAGATAGATCTCCAAAGCTACGCGCAATTTTAATTCTTTCTACTACTTCTTTTCTCTTAACCGTTTTCAAATATTCAAGCTCTTGCTCAAGCTTATCTTTACCTTCCTGAGTCATAGGAAAAACTTTTTCTTGTGCCATGTTTGTTCCACTCCTTCTAGTAGACTTCCCCGTCGTACTGAATCATTCATGCTTGTTACTTTCTTTATCTTTAATGAAAATAAATATGTAAAGCTAAGGCATCTCATTGCCTTAAGTAAGAAAGATGTTGAAGCATAATTTCGTCTGATATTATCAGGCATCGTATTCACTTGATAGTATGTAAAAAAGCAAGGGCAACAATGTGTGTGCCCTTCACCTATCAAATCCTCACATAAAAAAAGAAAATGATTACCTATACATAATATGATCACAGTAGACTTTATCTATGCTATGTTATTACAAAATTGCATTTAGTTCAAGAATTGTTTGAATTTTTGTTACCATTAAGTCGATTGCAACCATATTTTGTCCACCCTCAGGGATGATAATATCTGCATATCTTTTCGTAGGTTCAATGAATTGATTATGCATGGGCCTGACGACAGAAATATATTGTTCAATAACTGAGTCAATAGAACGCCCACGCTCTTTTATATCACGTAGGATACGTCGAATAATTCTAAGGTCTGCGTCTGTATCGACGAAAAGCTTAATATCCATTAAATCACGTAAACGTTCATCCTCAAGGATAAGGATTCCTTCTAAGATGATAACATCCTTTGGCTCTACTACAATAACATCTTCAGATCTTGTATGCAATTTATAGTCATAAACCGGTTTTTCAATGGCTTCATGATGTAGTAACATATTTAAATGCTCAATCAATAAATCATTATCAAAAGCAAAGGGATGATCATAGTTTGTATTTAACCTTTGTTCAAAGGGTAAATGACTTTGATCTTTATAATAGAAATCTTGTTCAAGCATTAAAATTGAGTGTCCTTTAAAATGTTCGTAGATTGCTTTAGTTACGCTCGTCTTACCAGAACCTGAGCCTCCAGCAACCCCAATGACAACCGGTTTTTTTGCCATTTGTATTAGAACCCCTTTCGCATCATGTTGTTTCTGAAGACTGGTTTATCCACTTTGAATTTCACAATTTGCAATGGATGACGGGCCGCATCAAGCTCTTTTCCATCTTCATCCCAAATCTTCTCAATCTTTTGTGTAAAGTTATCGATTTCTGGACCGAAGAATTCGACTGTTTCACCAGGCTTAAAATGATTACGCTGCTGCAGTGTAATCATTTGCGTTTCGTTGTCATAATCCAATACAAGTCCTGCAAAATCATATTCCGTTTTTTTGCTGTGGTTACCAAACATTTGTTGTTGAAAACCAGGAACGCCTTCAAAGAAAGCAGAAGCAGTTTCGCGATTTGCACATTTGTCCAGCTCTTTTAGCCATTCTGGGTCAATTTTAAAGTTATCAGGATCTGCACAGTATGCATCAATCACTTTGCGATAAACGCTAACTACTGTAGCTACATAATGAATAGACTTCATTCGACCTTCAATTTTCAGACTATCAATTCCTAGCTCTATCATCTTAGGAATTGATTCAATTAAGTTTAAATCTTTTGGACTCATAGCAAAATGTGCATCTTTTTCTTCAAATAAAGCTACTTCCTCATTATCTTTCAACTTAAAGAGATCATAATCCCATCGACAAGATTGACAACAACCACCACGATTTGAGTCACGTGCAGTCATATGATTACTTAAAGTACAACGACCGGAGTAGGCAATACACATTGCACCATGGATAAACGCTTCGATTTCAATATCAACCTTTTCTTTCATTTCCTTAATTTCTTCTGCACTAGTCTCACGAGCTAACACAACACGCTCGAGTCCTTCTTCTTTCCAAAACTGAACTGCTTTCCAGTTTGAAAGAGATTGCTGAGTACTTAAATGTACCTCAAGCTTTGGTGCAACACGACGACATGTTTCGATAATCAATGGATCAGCTACAATGATTCCTGTTACACCTGCACCTTGAAGCCCCATTAAATATTCATCGAGACCGTCAATGTTTTCATTATGTGCAAATATGTTTGTTGTTACATAAATTTTAGCACCATATTTATTGGCAAACTGTACACCCTCTGCCATTTCCTCTAAGGAGAAATTACCTGCATTTGAACGTAAACCATACTCTTGTCCACCAATAAAAACCGCATCCGCACCATAATGAACAGCGATCTTTAATTTTTCTAAATTACCAGCGGGTGCTAATAATTCTGGTTTTTTCGTAATGACTCGTTTTCCATCAACGATTTCTGAAATTTTATCAATAACTGCAGTCACTTTTTTCACTCCTTTGTTCATTTTATAAAAGAATTAGTACACTGTTTCTTTAAAGAAAAATCCTGTATCTAAAGGACGGTTTTTCGCCTGTAATTCTTCTATTTCTTCCAATAACGTATCTTTTACCTCTTCATATTCAGCATTATTCTCAACACAAAGATCAATTGCTTTTCGGTATTTTTTTGTTACTTCAATAATATATTCAGGAGTTTGAAGAACTCCATCAATCTTAAATGAATCAACACCTGCATCAATCATTTCTCCGAGCTCATCAATAATACACATATCATTTGGACTCATAATATGTGTGCCATTCACGTCTTCAAAAATCGGATACTTATTATCTCGTTCTGGATCAAATAGAAACATTGATTCGTTCTGATCACGTTTTTCTACCTTCAATGCTTTACCTTGGTATTCAAAATAGTTTCCTAAAAGATTTCGTTTAGATTGGAACATACAAGTCATGCCATGAACTTGTACTTCAATCTCAACTTCTGCATTCTCTTTTATTTCCACAATAGCATCCATACTTAATTCTCTTGCAAGTACAGCGCGTTTTGCACCCTTTCTTCCCCAATAATTACATGTATACCAGTTAGTTGCTGTTGTTTCAGTATTCCAATGGAGTTTTAACTCTGGAGCTACCTCTTTAGCAGCCATTAGCACAGCTGGATCACCGAAAATAACAGCGTCTGGCTTAATCTCATTTAAAAAGGATAAATATTTTTCAACCTCTTCTATTGATTCATTATGAAAAACCGCATTCATTGCAACGTACACTTTTTTATTATGTTTATGAGCGATATTAATTGTTTCTCTCACTTGGTCTTGTGAGAATTCACCTGCAAGTCGAAGACCAAACTTTTGTTCACCAATAACAAATGCATCTGCACCAGCATGAATTAAAGGGAGAATATCGTCTACTTGTTTTGGTGTTACTAATAATTCTGGTTTAGTCATTTTCCAACCACCTCGTTACCTTTCATTTTCTTCTAGTTACGGCAATTCCGTCTCCAACTGGAATGAATGTTGTTTCATAGCCTTCTAACGTAGACAACATTTTGTTATATTCATCTAATTTCCTAACAAGTGTACGTTGTCTTCTTGTGCTCAGTTCTGAACGATCTCTTGCAACGGTTCCTTTAAATAGCACATTATCCGTATAAATCATCCCTGTTTTAGACAGCATTGGTTCATATAAATCATAAAACTTCTTATATTTAGCTTTTGTAGCATCTATAAACATAGCATCAAATGGACCATGTTTCTCTATCTCATCAGCTAGTGTTAAGGCATCTCCAAGATAGGTGATAATCCTATTCTCTAGTCCAAGTTGTTTAATATTTTGTTGAGCTACTTCAAAGCGTTCTTCATCCATTTCAACACTAATAATCTGTGTTTGTGGCAATTGTAGTGCCATACGAATAGCTGAATAACCGATAGCCGTTCCAATTTCAAAAATTTTCGTTGGCTTTTGCATAGATAAAAGCAACAAAAGTACTTCTATACCTATCTTCTCCATTATCGGTACTTCATGCTCTTGTGCATACTGTTCTATTTCTTTAACAAATTGTGGACTTTCAGGAATTAAGTTCTCCACATACATGATCACGTCATTAGGTAACATGTTGCCCTCCTGCAGATTTAAAGCGCCAATTGAAAACTTGAGGAAGATCGACTTATACCTGCAAGAGTCATATAGCGCTAATATAAACTAAGATGATATCAAATCACGAAAAGAAGAGCCCCATACATGAGAACTCTTGTTTTAGCATTTATTAAAATTTTGGTTTCAATTAACAACTCGATATATTTTACCACAATAAGAAAGGGAAAGCGAATAGTTAATTCACGATCCCTTTCTTTTCCTCTATTGATTTGTAATGTGCTTATTTTTTTCTTTGTTATGCTCATCTAGACTCTTAGTAAAAATGACGTCTCCTTGCTTTGTAGCAAGAAAGTATAAGAAGTCTGTTTCTTCCGGGTTAAGCGCAGCGATAAATGAAACTTCTCCGGCATTTGCAATCGGTCCCGGAGGTAATCCACGATTTTGGTAGGTGTTATAAGGTGAATCCACCTCTAAGTCGGCATATAATACACGATCTTTATGTTCTCCTAATGCATATAACACCGTCGGATCTGTTTGCAATGGCATTTTTATTTCCATTCGATTATAAAATACACTTGATATTTTTTCACGATCAGCTTTTTCTGTTGCCTCTTCTTCAATTAATGAAGCCATTGTAACTAATCTGTGCACAGTCATATTTTTTTCCTGTAATTGCGGAATATACTTTGCTACAACTTCACTCATTTTTTGTACCATTGGTTCCAGAACTTCTTCTAATGTTGGTTTTTCTGTATAGTATGGGTAAGTTGCAGGAAATAAATATCCTTCCAAAGCATACTTAATATTCTCTTGATAAATATCATCTGTTAATAAGTCTGGATATTTTGCCTTCATTGAATCAATAAAAGTCTTGTCCGTTAGAGTGGATAAAACCTCTTTTTCTGTATAAGGTGTATTGTTTGCAATAATAGAGGCAATCTCTGTAAGTTGTCTTCCTTCGGGTATGGTAATTTGAAAAACAGCCTCATCCATGACTTTCCCTTTTTTTAGTGTTGAAATAATATCTGTAATTGTCATTGATTTTGATAGCTGATAGTCACCAGCCTGAAAACCTGATTCATTTTTGAATTTTATATAATATTTAAAGACTCGATCATCTTTAATAATGCCGCTCTCTTCTAATATTTTTGAAATACTAGAAACAGATGATCCAATCGGTATAGTGACATCAATTGCTGTTTGATCGTTAGGATCTATCGGCTGTAACGAAGACTTAATATATAGATATCCGCCACCGATTACCCCTGAAAAAACAATTAGAAGAACGATGAATACTGTTAAAACAATCTTTCTTACAACCTTCGCTTCACTTTGTTTTTCCAGTAACTTTTCGCGGAATGTATCTTTTTTCGAATCATCAGACATGTTGTATCCCCCTCTCATCCCAATTATTATACTACAATGTTCATGATGTTTCGGCAATTTTTTTAAGACAAGGAGAAAATTCATAGTATTAGCACAATGATCCGAAAAAAAAACAAAGAAAAAGGGACAAAAGAATGATTTCTTTTGTCCCTAACATTTTATTCTTCCTCTTCTTCATCCAGAAACGTATTTAACATTTCTTCAATTAAGTCCCACTCTTCGTCAGTTTCGATTGGTTCTAGATCACCATCTTCTCCATCAGCATGGGGATTAAAGCTTGATGCATGAATTTCAATCTCTTCGCTGTCATCTTCATCAGCGCCTACTGGATAATAAAGTACATAAGATTTTTTGAATTCTTCTGATTCAAACGTAAATAATACCTCGCAAAGCTGTTCATTTCCATTTTCATCAATTACTGTAATTTGTTTTTCACCGTGATCCATTTTTTCACCTCATAGTATATTTTGTTAATTTAGACTATCTAAGTAGCCTTGTAAAATCATAACAGCAGCCATTTTATCAATGACTTGTTTCCTTTTCTTACGACTAACGTCAGCAGAAATGAGCATTCTTTCAGCAGCCATTGTTGTTAAGCGTTCATCCCAGAGTACGACAGGGAGACCAAATTTCTTTGTCAAAATATCAGCAAATCGCTGACTTGCTTCAGCTCTTGGTCCTATTGTCCCATTCATATTTTTGGGCATTCCTAGAACAATCTTTTCTACATTATGCTGCTCAATGATTTCAGCAAGTCGTCCTAATTTATAGTCTCGACTTTCCTCATTTATTTTAATCGTCTCAATTCCCTGGGCTGTCCACCCTAGCTCATCACTCACAGCAACTCCAAGTGTTTTTGAGCCTAAATCTAATCCTAAAATTCGCATATTATGCCTCTCGGTTTTTTTGTAAGTAAGATTTTACTAGCTCCTCAATTAATTCATCTCGCTCAAGTTTGCGAATTAAATTCCGTGCGTCGCGATGACGGGGAATATAGGCAGGATCACCCGAAAGTAAATATCCAACAATTTGATTAATTGGATTATAGCCTTTTTCTTGTAACGCATCGTATACAGTATAAAGAACTTCATTTACATTGGTTTCGACCGTTTCATCAGAAAAATTAAATTTCATTGTTTTATCAAATGAACTCACCGTTCGCACCTCTTTCTCAGATTCATAATCGGAATCTGCTTGTCCAATCTTACCTACATTTTACACTACTTTTCGTAATTATAAAACGGAATCAACCCATTCATCGACAAGTTTTAGCGCTTCTTCCAATTTTTCTGGTTGTTTTGCACCTGCTTGTGCCATGTCAGGGCGTCCGCCGCCTTTTCCACCACAACGTTCCGCTACTTCTTTAATTAATTTACCAGCATGATATCCTTTATCAACTAAATCCTTTGTAACACCAGCAATCAGGTTTACTTTTCCATCTTCAGCCGCTCCGAGAACTACAATAGCTGATTGGAGCTTATTTTTCAAGTCATCCATCATGCCACGCAGGCTGTTCATGTCTTTTGCATTAACTTTTGCAGCTAGTACCGTTACTCCATTTATCGTTTTAGCTTGATCAACGATGCTACCAGCTTCTAAATTTCCGAGCTTAGTTGTTAATGATTCATTTTCGCGTTGAAGTGCACGGTAATCTTGTAATAAACCGCTGATTCTTGAAACAATTTCTTTTGGATTTGCTTTTAATAACTCAGCAGCCTCTTTTAATTTTTCATATTGCTCATTCATATATTGATATGCTGCTTTTCCTGTAACAGCTTCAATACGTCTAGTTCCAGCGCCGATACCTGTTTCTGTTACAATTTTGAATAGACCAATTGAAGATGTATTATCGACATGACATCCTCCACATAGCTCTAAGCTGTAGTCTCCAACTTGAACAACACGAACAATTTCCCCGTACTTCTCACCAAATAGTGCCATTGCTCCCATTTCTTTGGCTTCATTTAAAGATTTAAAGTCAATATTTACATCAATACTTTTCCAGATTTGCTCATTTACAATCTGTTCAATTCGTGACAGCTCTTCTTGGCTCACTTGCCCAAAATGTGAGAAGTCAAATCGAAGACGATCAACTGTTACTAACGAACCTGCCTGATTTACATGAGTACCAAGCACATCTTTAAGTGCTTGATGTAATAAATGTGTTGCTGTGTGATTTTTTACAATACCAGTACGATTTTCTTCAGCTACTGAGGCTGTTAATGTATCCCCAGTTTGAAGGGTACCACTTTCTACAATAACATTATGAAGGTTCTGGCCGTTAGGAGCTTTTTGAACATCTTTCACTTTGATCATTGCTTTATCACTAGTAAGCGTTCCTTCATCAGCAATTTGTCCGCCACTTTCAGCATAAAATGGTGTTTTATTAAGGATTACTTGGACTTCTTCACCTTCGTGTGCTTCTTGAACAACTTCACCGTTTTTCACAATTACAACAGCTTCTGAATTGTTTACAGTTAGCTGATTGTATCCAACAAATTCACTTTCCGTTTTAATTTCCCCAAGCATGCCACCTTGAACCTGCATAGAATCAACCTTTTGCATAGCTGCACGAGCTCGTTCACGTTGTCTACCCATTTCTTCTTCAAAGCCAGCATGATCAACTTTCATGCCTTCTTCTTCAGCATATTCCTCAGTTAACTCAACAGGGAATCCATACGTATCATATAGACGGAATACATCCTCTCCTGGAATTTCATTATTTCCTTTTTCTTTTTGCGTTTTGATTACTTCACTAAGGATGGCTAGCCCTTCATTTAATGTTTCATGGAAACGCTCTTCTTCATTTTTAATCACTTTTTGAATGAATTCAGTCTTTGTTTTGACTTCTGGATAAAAATCAACCATAATTTCAGCAACAACTGGAACAAGCTCATACATGAATGGACGGTTTATATTAATTTGCTTTGCATAGCGTACCGCTCTTCTTAACAGGCGTCGCAATACATATCCACGACCTTCATTAGAAGGGAGAGCCCCATCACTTATCGCAAAGCTTACTGTTCGAACATGGTCGGCAATAACTTTAAATGACACATCTTTTTCTTTATCTTTACGGTATTCTTCACCTGAAATTTGCTCAGTTGCTTTAATAATTGGAATGAATAAATCTGTATCAAAATTTGTTTGTACATTTTGAATGACAGAGACCATACGCTCAAGTCCCATTCCTGTATCAATGTTTTTCTTAGGAAGTGGTGTATATGTACCATCAGGATTGTGGTTAAATTGTGAGAATACCAAGTTCCATACCTCAAGATAACGTTCATTTTCTCCACCAGGATATAACTCAGGATCTTCAGGGTCATTTCCGTATTCTTCACCACGATCATAGAAGATCTCGGTATTTGGTCCACTAGGTCCTTCACCAATATCCCAGAAGTTCCCCTCTAAACGAATAATTCTCTCTTCAGGAATACCAATTTTATCTTTCCAAATATCGAATGCTTCGTTGTCCTCAGGATGAATCGTTACTGATAATTTTTCAGGATCAAACCCAATCCAGTTTTCGTCTGTTAAGAATTCCCATGCCCATTCGATTGATTCTACCTTAAAGTAATCGCCAATTGAGAAATTACCAAGCATCTCAAAAAATGTATGATGTCTAGCAGTTTTTCCTACGTTTTCAATATCATTCGTTCGAATTGATTTTTGTGCATTACAAATTCTCGGATTTGCTGGAATCACACGACCATCGAAATATTTTTTTAATGTGGCAACCCCACTGTTAATCCAAAGTAATGTTGGATCTTCATGCGGAACTAGAGATGCACTAGGTTCAACAGTATGACCTTTCTCCTTAAAGAAGTCTAAAAACATTTGACGTACTTCTGCAGATTGTAAGTGTTTCATATGTATCCTCCTTAAAATTAGGTGTTATTTTAGAATTTTCTTAACACAAAAAACTCTCGTCTCTGTGTAAAGAATTACCTCTTTGCACAGGGACGAGAGTTAGCTCGCGGTACCACCCTGATTATGGACCAAAAGTCCATCACTTTAAAAACCGTAACGTGGTTTTGACGGCAGGTTTTTCTGCACTTAGGAATAGCTTTCAGCTGTCCTTACTCTAGAATTTCTTTCAGCCAGGGAAATTCCTCTCTTTAAAGCGGTCACAACGTACTTTTTTCCTTCATTGTTTTTTCATTATTGTACTATCGAGAATTATAGACAAGCCTTATTCAAATGTCAATGTTGTCGTCTAAATTGTGCCAGGTGAACAATAACAACCCTTAAAATGACTACAATAGGAACAGCGAGCATTAATCCTACAACACCCGCTATTTCTCCACCAGCCAATAAGGCTAACATAATGACGATTGGATGCATATGGAGGCTTTTCCCAACTATTAAGGGCCCTAGAATATTTCCTTCTATAAATTGCAGCCCAAAAATGATGATCACTACTATAATGACTGTTTTTGTTGACATTGTAGCAGCAATAATTAAGGCTGGTACCGCTCCAATCACTGGTCCAAAATAAGGGATGATATTTGTTACACCAATTAATAAGCCAAGTATTAATGGATATTTCACATGAAAAAACCAAAGAGATAAAAATGCAACTGTTCCAATGATCAAACAAACAAACAGCTGGCCACGAATATAGCTTCCTAATGAATGATCTATATCTTTTAGAAATTGAATCGCTTCATTTCTCCATCTTCGCGGGGTAAGATACCAACCAGCTTTTTTAATTTGATCATAATCTTTCAACATATAAAAAACTAAAAACGGGATAATCGCAAGAAGAAGCACATAATCAAATAAGCTCCTTAAGCTATTGATCACTCTTTCGATTGTTAATGCTAACCACTCTTCTGTCTGCTCAAACATCCGTTCAATTCGATCATGTATTCCATCTGGCCAACGGTCTGTTTGATCATGAATAGAATCAATCCATCTGTTGTAAGTTGCTGAGAACTGTGGGAAGTTTTCAGATAAATCTCGTAATTGATTAACCAATACAGGTACACCTTTATAAAAACCGTATCCTAGCAAACCAAAAAATAATAAATAAATGATTAATATTGAAATGGGTCTCGGCATTCCAGTTCGATGTAGCTTTTCTATGACCGGATGCAGTAAATATGTTATAAATGCACTAATAAGAAAAGGGATAAAAATAGCTTTAAACATTAGAAAAAACGGAGCCCAAATAGAATATAGCTTAAAAAACACAAATACTGTTAACAAGCCTAATAATAAAATGGTAATCCGCAACAACCATTTTATTTGATTGTCTCTCATAGTCACTCCCCCTCTTTCTTATTTATTGTGGAGGGTGATTACGTTTTTTATGTACAAGGTTCATGTAATCTTTAAGAAAAGAGGAGCTGACGAATTCGCCAGCTCCTTACAATTAAAACATTTTCATAACACGTTTTCTCATTTTCTTCATAGAACGATTATTCATCATGTTTGTATTACGTGATAAATGATATGCTGCTGCCCCTACACCCATAGTTATTAATGAGGTTAAAGTTCGATTCAAGACCAATCTCCCCTTTACATGCTTATTGATCGTTCATCCTCAGAAAATAAATCATCAAGTGAGCTAAGTGTCCCATCTTCCTCAACTTGATGTGTTAATATTTTTCCTTTTGAAACAGATAGTTCAATAAAGCAACTCCAGCAGTAATATTGGTTTACACCGATCTTTCCAAGGTCTTTACTTCTACAATTCGGACATGAAAACAATCTAAGCACACCTCTTTTAATAAAGTTCAATGACGATCGCATCTTTGCCAATCGATAGTGGTTCACCGGAAGCCTTAACCACCTTTTTACCTTCAGCGATGTCAGCAAAAAATCCGTCCGTCAGTTCGTATGCCTCAATTGTGTCCATTTTTTCTGAAAAATATACGTCTTCTAATAATCCAAGCTTTTCCCCTTCTTTGGTGAGAACTGCTTTATTACAAAGATCATCATAAGTGTTATACGTATATTGTTTTTTCATTTCATGTATTGATAGAAGCTTGTCTCTTTCTTCAACCATAACGCCGTTGTCTCCTACTGCATAAATTGAATCAAGAGGAACAAAGCGATCACGCTGAAAAAGGCCCTTGCCGTCCATCATAAGTCCGAGTATAAATCCCTTGGAAGATAAGCAAACATTCGTTACATGACCAAGAAGGTCCGCACTACTGCTACAATATACTGGAAGTCCCTTTAGCTTCGAAAATGTCCGCAAAGTCATCTCCACCTTTCCGAACATTTTTATATTTCGCTAGCTTCCATAAAGTCATACGGTGTAAGGTTTTCCATGCCAATATTTGCATCCTCAAGAGGGAATGGCAATTGTTTTTGTAATTCATCAAGTTCTAGATCTTTTATTTGATCCGCTCCAAGCTTTAACATTAAGCTTGTTTGTCTTTCGGAACTTTCATTATTTTTAATGCCCCACTCTAAAGCATCTAACTCCCCACATAAAACAAGAGATTTTTTACTTCTTGTTACTGCTGTATAAATTAAGTTTCGTCTTAGCATTCGATAGTATCCTTTAACAATAGGCATAATCACAATTGGAAACTCACTTCCTTGTGATTTATGAATGGAGCAACAAAAGGCATGCGTAAATTGATTAAAATCTTGTTTCGTATACGTTACTTCATTACCATCGAATGAAACTACGATCATATCTTCTTTTTCGGTATTTTCTTTTGCATAAAAAATGGATACAATCTCTCCAATATCTCCATTAAATACGTTGCTATCTGGCTGATTCACGAGCTGCAGTACTTTATCACCATTTCGGTACACAACATCCCCGAACTTCAATTCTCTTTTACCAGATGCTTTTGGATTAAAAAGCTCTTGAAGTAATTTATTTAGCTGATCAATACCAGCAGGTCCTCTATACATTGGTGCCAGGATTTGTATATCTCTCGCTGTATATCCTTTTTTCAGTGCACTTTGTATGATTTTACCTATGACTTCTTTCATCTGAACTTGTGAGCATCTAATAAACGAACGGTCCGAAGTTGGTGCCGCAATATTTTGTGGAAGTCTTCCTTCCTTTATATCGTGGGCAAGTTCAATAATAGAAGATCCCTCTGCCTGACGGTAAATATCTGTCAGACGAACCGTTGGTATCACTTGAGAGGCCAATAAATCACGAAGCACTTGACCAGGACCAACTGAAGGAAGCTGATCCTCATCGCCTACCATGATAACCTGAATTTCTTTAGGCAAAGCTTTAAATAATTGGTTGGCAATCCATATATCAACCATTGAGACCTCATCAATGATCAGAAGTTTGCCTGCAATCGGGTTTTCTTCATCGTGTTCAAAACCATCCGCACCATTCCATTTTAAAAGACGGTGAATCGTGACCGCCGGCATTCCTGTGGCTTCACTCATACGTTTTGCCGCTCTCCCTGTTGGAGCTACGAGTACAATTGGAAAAGGCTCTTCCTTTTTGTAATCTTTAGGATCAAGAGAACATCCATGTAAATCTGAATACAATTCTACAATCCCTTTTATAACGGTTGTTTTTCCTGTACCAGGGCCTCCAGTTAGTAGTAACATTGGTGACATTAGCGCCTTCTGAATAGCATCTTTTTGTGTTGGTGCATACTGCACATTCATTCTTTCCTCGAGGTTCCCCAGAGATAATAAAAATTCAGATTCAGGAAATAAATCCTCGTATTCTGTTTGATCAAGGATCTTATTAATATTTTTCACCAATCCCTGTTCAGCAAAATAGAGTGATGGAAGGTAAGCACGGTTTTCTTCAACAATCATTTTCCCCTCTTTACCTAGTGCAATGATCTCATTTGCAATATCAGACTCGTGAATGGTTTCTTTCTTAGAGTGATCAAGGAGTTCCTTTGTTTTAACAATTAGTTGCTCAGTTGTCACATAAACATGACCTTCCTGTAGGCAAAGGTGCTCGACATTGTAATGACAAGCTGCTTTAATACGTTCAGCACTTTTCCCCGAAATACCAAGGTGTTCTCCAAGCTCATCAGCGCGAACAAAACCAATTCCTTCTACATCCTGTACCAATTGATAAGGATTCTCCTGAATGATGGTTAATGTTTCATCTTGGTAAGTTTGATAGATCTTCATCGCAAGCTGTGGACCAAATCCAAACTGATTTAGCGCAATCATGATTTGCTCAAGACCTTGATGAGAAATTAGCGCATCAACCAATTGTTTTGCTTTATCTTTATTCACCTTAGGAATATCATCCAAAATGGAGGGGTTTTGTAAAATTTTCGAAATAGCGGATTCACCCAATTTTTCAACGATTGCTTCCGCTGTTTTTTTTCCGATACCTTTAAAAAGATCACTTGAAAGATATTGTATGATCCCTTCTTTTGTTTGAGGAATTTCCTTTCGAAAATGTTCGGTTTGAAATTGTAGTCCAAACTTAGGATGATTTGTAAACGACCCAAAAAAAGTGTAGGTATCATCTTCATGCAGGAGGGGAAAGTAACCAGTAACAGTTATTTCTTTATCTTCTATATCTTCACTCGTTTCATGTACTCTTACTTTTAGCACTGAATAAAGATTTTGTTCATTATGAAAGATAACAACCTTAACTAGTCCTTTGACATAGCGCTCTTTTTCTCCAAATAAATCTGCACTCTCCTGCATTTTTTTGCCTCTCCCTTCAGAGAATTTATTTCTCCATATTTCCATTCATAATTTTTAATGCATGTCCTGCCAACATATGGTCTGGCTGGATTTCTAATGCTTTATTCAGCATTTCAATTGCTTTTTCACTTTTTTCTTTAAAGGCATATGCTACTCCTATATTATAAAAAGCATCGGCATGTTGGTCGTCCAGTTCGATTACTTCTTCAAATTGCACTAGTGCCTCATCAATTAATTCAAGCTGCGCCAAGCATAAACCATACTGGAATTTTGCATCACTATCATTTTCATTTAACTCTACTGCTCGTTGAAAATAAGGAAGAGCTAAACGGTTTTGACCAAGGTTAAATAAACACATTCCTAACATAAAGTGTAAATCACCTTGATCTAGACCTTTCTTTAATGCTTGTTCATACATATTTTTTGCTTCATCATAGTTTTCTTGATTGAAGTAGACATTTCCTGCTCCATAATAAGCTGTTGCAGAATCTTCATTTATTTCAATTGCTTTTTCATAAAATTTCAATGCCTTTTCTGGTTCATTTACTGCAGAAAGAAGATTACCAAAGTTAATATAACTAATTGGGTTATTCGGTTTTTGCTCAATTGCCTCCGAGAAAAGAGTTGCTGCTTCCTCGAATTCTCCTTTTTGCATTGCTTCAATACCACGTTGATTAATATCCATCTTAATCCTTCCTTTATCTAGTATGTAGTAATATATGGGATACAGATAAAAAGGGCTGACTCATTGTGTGTCAACCCCTTCTAGTATCAGAAACATTTAGTAAACCAAAATTTTCTCCCTTACCCAACATACCATAATTTTTCACCGTTTTTGAAAACTTCATCGATTGTTCCGCCACCTAAGCATGTATCACCATCATAAAACACAACTGCTTGTCCAGGTGTTACAGCACGAATCGGTTCTTTAAATGTTACCTTAGCGGTTTTTTCATCAATCATTTTGACTGTAACTTCATTATCTTGTTGACGGTAACGGAATTTAGCTGTACATGTTAAATCAGTTACTTGTTTATCTGAAACCCAGCTCATATTTGTTGCAGTTATGCTATCAGAATATAGTAAGTCATTGTGGAAGCCTTGATCTACATATAACACATTTTTCTTTAGATCTTTACCTACAGCAAACCATGGTTCACCACTTCCACCAATTCCTAGTCCATGTCTTTGACCAATTGTATAATACATCAGTCCATCGTGTTTTCCCTTCACTTCTCCGTCAAGGGTCTTCATCATACCAGGCTGTGCAGGAAGATATCCACTTAAAAACTCTTTAAAGTTTCTTTCACCGATAAAGCAAATTCCCGTACTATCTTTCTTCGTTGCAGTAGCAAGATTAGCTTTCTTTGCCATTTCACGCACAAGAGGTTTTTCGATATCTCCTAATGGAAACATGACCTTAGACAATTGCTCTTGCCCTAATTGGTTTAAAAAATAGGTTTGATCCTTATTTTCATCAACGCCTCGCAGCATTTTATATTCGCCATCTCGATATTCCACTCTTGCATAATGACCTGTTGCTAAATAATCGGCACCAAGTGACATGGCATGTTCTAAAAATGCCTTGAATTTAATTTCTTTATTACACATCACATCAGGGTTTGGCGTTCTACCTGCTTTATATTCATCCAGAAAATATGTGAATACCTTGTCCCAATACTGCTTTTCAAAATTCACTGCATAATACGGAATACCAATTTGATTACAAACCTCAATCACATCATTATAATCCTCTGTTGCAGTACATACACCATTTTCATCTGTGTCATCCCAGTTTTTCATAAAAATTCCGATAACATCATAACCTTGCTCTTTTAAACGTAGAGCAGCAACAGATGAGTCAACTCCTCCCGACATTCCTACGACTACTCTTATATCTTTAGGATCTTTTGTCATCCATTATTCACCTCCATGTTACTCTAAGCTGTCACTCTTTTTACAATCTTTGATATTTCATAAGCAGCATATCTAATATCTTCTAAGGATACGCCCAAACCAAAACTAAAGCGAACAGAAGATATAATACGATCCGAATCCTTTCCAAACATAGATACTAATACATGAGATGGATCAACAGAACCAGCTGTGCAAGCAGAACCACTTGAAGCAGCAATACCTGCCAAATCCAGATTTACTAACAGAGACTCAATTTGAGTTTTTGGAAAGTAAATATTTAGAACGTGAGGTAAACCACTCAATTCACCATTCACTTCAAATTGTATATCATGTTCTTTAAAAATGGAGATCATTTCTTGCTTATATTTCATAAATTCTTCTCGCTTAC
The DNA here is from genome assembly GCF_003667825.1 of Metabacillus litoralis. Classification (NCBI taxonomy): domain Bacteria; kingdom Bacillati; phylum Bacillota; class Bacilli; order Caryophanales; family Bacillaceae; genus Metabacillus; species Metabacillus litoralis. The sequence goes on from NZ_CP033043.1 coordinate 2,624,590, forward strand.
CTTCGCGATTGGATGTAGCAATTTCTGCTGCACGACTGAATCCGCTAATTCCTGCAACATTCTCAGTACCAGCCCGTCGTTTCAGCTCCTGCTCGCCACCATATAATGAAGGCTGAAGTTTAATTCCGGCCTTTGCATATAAGAACCCAATACCTTTAGGTCCATTGATCTTATGTGCAGATGCAGTTAACAAATCTACCCCCAACTCTTGGACGTTGATTTCTTCAATACCATAAGCTTGAACAGCATCTGTGTGAAAATACGCAGGATATTCTTTTAGAAGTTTTCCTATTTCACGTACTGGCTGAATTGAACCCACTTCATTATTACCAAACATAATTGAAACAAGCACTGTTTGGTCTGTTATGTGTTGCTTGAGGTCATCTACAGAAATTAATCCACTTTCATTAACAGGAAGGTAAGTAATATCGTAACCCATTTTCTCGAGGTATTTACAAGTGTGTAGAACTGCATGATGCTCTATTTCAGTTGTTATAATATGTTTACCGATTTCTTGATTGGCAAGTGCTGTTCCGATAATAGCTAAATTATCAGCTTCTGTCCCACCACTTGTAAAAATCAATTCTCCTGGACTTGCACCAATACTATTTGCAAGCATTCTTCTTGACTCATCAAGAATTCTCCTTGCTTCTCTTCCAAAAGAATGAATACTAGACGGATTACCGAACGTATCAGTCATCACCTTCATCATTTGATCTGCAACATCAGGGTGAATAGGAGAAGTTGCAGCATGATCTAAATAAACTTTTTTCATTTCCCTACCTCCTTCCTATTAAATATCTAGTCGGTTAACAAGTTTCTAAATATAAAACATATACGGCTCTTGATCTCCGTCTGTATAGCTAGCCAAATCTTCAAGCGTTGTATTATCTAACACTTCTTTTACAGCGTCACGGATTCGAATCCAAAGCTGTCTTTTTGCAGGTTCTTCATCCTCTAATACTTCAACAGGACTTAAAGGCCCTTCAAGAACCCGAATAATATCCCCAGATGTAATATTTGAAGGCTCATCACCTAAAATATAACCACCATAAGCCCCCCTAATACTTTTTACAAGACGTGCATTTCTTAAAGGTGCAATTAATTGTTCCAAATAGTGCTCTGATAAATCATGAGCCTGTGCAATGCTTTTTAATGAAGTTGGGCCTTCACCATGCTTTCTAGCAAGCTCAATCATAATTGTTAATCCATATCGTCCTTTTGTTGATATTTTCATAATAATCCCCCTACATACCACGGTCTAGTAAACTTGTTTGAAATTGGTTCTTATTAAGTAATTTCACAAATAATAAATTAGTTGTATTCTGACAAAAAGGAATCATAACTCCTGCTACATACCCCAGTGAGATTGTCGCAATCACAGTTCCAATGAAAACAGGACCTCCTAAGAGCCATCCAATAAAAAGAACAATTACCTCAATCCATGCTCTAATAAATGTAATAGATTTTCCCGTTTTTTCAACCAGAGCTATCATTAAGCTATCTCTTGGACCTGCACCACATTTAGCAGATATATATAAACCCATTCCATAGCATAGTATGATAATTCCCATTAACAACATCATCATTTTGCCTAAAAAGAATTCAGGAGTTTTTAGAACAGGGATGTATAAAAACAAGTCAATAAATATTCCAATTGTAAACATATTGATAAAAGCCCCTACCTGCGGAAGCTTTCGCGTTAATAATGAAGCAGAAAATAAAACGAGACCACCAATCATAATTGTCCATGAACCTATTGATAACCCAAACTGTTTATAAAGTCCGATGTGTAAAACATCCCAAGCTGAAACACCTAAATCAGCTTTAATTGTTAAAACAATTCCAAACGACATAATAAACAATCCTATAAAGAAGATCGACCATTTTAACAGAAGTTCGAGAGTATTTCTTTTATAAGATTTCAACGAAGGGTCCCCCTGTATAAGTAATAAACCCTTTACTGTATAAGCAAGTGTTCAATTCATTAACTTTTACCATTAGCCATTATAGCATAGATGGTGATATTAGACACTAAAACCGACTATATCGCTAGGACATGATTTAATCTACTAGCAAAAGTATTATTGATTATTCTTCTTAAACTGCTCAAGCTTGTAGTAGATGGCTGATAATCTCTTTTCCTCACCAGCTTCCATTGGTTGGTAATATTTAGTTCCTTTTAAGTTACTTGGAAGGTATTCTTGCTGCACCCATCCGCCGAACGTTCCAATTGGGTAATCATGTGGGTATTTATATCCAACATGTCCTAACACTTTTGAGCCAGCATAATGGCCATCTCTTAAATGCATCGGGATTTCCCCTACTTTACCTGTTCGAACATCTGCGATAGCCATATCCAAAGCTTTATACGCAGAATTCGATTTAGAAGATAAACACATCTCAACAACCGCAACAGATAAAGGTATACGTGCCTCGGGAAGACCTAACCGCTCACTTGCAATGACAGCAGACAAAACATTGTTTCCGACAGCTGTATTTGCCAACCCTATATCTTCATAGGCAATCACCACTAGCCTTCTATTTACGGCTATTAGATCCCCTGTCTCAAGTAAATGAGCCAAATAGTATAAAGCTGCATCTACATCGCTACCACGAATGCTTTTTTGTAGGCTTGAAAGAAGATTATAAAAGTGAGTTCCCTTTTTATCACCATAAACACCTGTGTTACCTGTCAGATCATTAATAATAGAATCCTCTACTATATAGGTATCCCCTTCTTTAGCGGACGAGTAAACAATTGATTCTAATAAGGTTAAAGATTTTCTTGCATCCCCATTAGCACCATAAGCAATTTTTTTTACCTGCTCCTCGGATATTTGGATACTCATCATCCCTAACCCATTTTTTTCATCTTTTAACGCCCGTTGAAGAAGCAATCCAATATCATCAACAGTTAATCTTGTTAATTGCTTAATTTGTCCGCATCGGCTTCGTATCGCTGGATTTACATCATGAAATGGGTTTTCCGTTGTTGCACCAATTAAAATAATGTCACCTCGTTCTACATGAGGAAGTAAATAATCTTGTTGAGCTTTATTAAAACGATGAATTTCATCTAAAAACAAGATAACCTTTCCTGTTAAACGGGTCTCTTCTACAACAGCTTCTACATCTTTCTTTCCTGCTGTTGTCGCGTTTAATGCTATAAAAGGTATGCTAGTCGTACCTGCAATGGCAAAAGCTATTGACGTTTTTCCAACCCCTGGCTCTCCATACAATAACATGGATGGAACATATCCGTTTTTGATCATTTTATATAAACTTGTTTTTTCACCAATGATATCTTTTTGTCCTACAACCTCATCAATTGATTTCGGTCTCATTCGAAAAGCAAGTGGCTCTCCATTCACTTTAAAACCCCCAGTACAATTCTAATTTAATTATATATGGAATCTTGATGTAAAGAAATAAAAGGAGTTCAGTGTTATAAGCATTCCTAAGAATGAAATATGAATCTATGAACTCGAATAAGTATGAGTTTCTAGGAAATAATAAGATAAGTAACGAACATGTTAAAACGAGTAACTCGAAGGAGGTTATCGTGAAAAATAGACATGATGCGTGGACCCACGAAGAAGATATGCTTCTAGCAAAAACGGTAGTAAAACATATAAAGGATGGTAGTACTCAAACTGCCGCGTTTAATGAGATCTCGGATAAAATAAACCGGACACCTGCGGCATGCAGCTATCGTTGGAATGCAGAGGTTCGAAAAGAATATGCGCATGACATTGAATTAGCAAAAAAGAAATATAAGGAAAATAAACGCAAATTAAATCAACATAACAATAAAACTTCAAGCAATAAGCCCAATGAAGACCCTAACTTATTGGTGAGAGCAAAAAGGGTACAAACTCAAAGTGAGTTTATTAATATTAATGACTGTATTATCTATCTAAATCAATTAAATAACATGCCTGAAAGCTATTCTTCACTGAAAGAAGAAAATAACCATTTACAAAAAGAAAAACAAGCGTTATATAAAAAAAATCAAGAGCTAGTGGACAGATATGAAAAACTAATAGAGCGGAAACATAAATTAGAAGAAGAATATAAAGTGCTGATGGTTTTAATTCAACATGCACAAAATACATCGGAAGAAGATCTAAAAATGGAATACTATCATTAACAGCTAAGAGGCTGCATGAACGCAACCTCTTAGCTGTTATTTTTCATCTTTCACTCTTGTCATTTTAATATCCTTCAAAAGTTCTGTAATAACATGACCACCCATGATTAGCCCTGCCACAGACGGGACGAATGCATTTGAAGATGGAGGCATTTTAGCCTTTCTTATCGGTGCAGCATCATTACCAACTTCTTTACGAACTTCCTCACGAATTACGATCGGGCTTTCGTCTGAAAAGACCACTTTAATACCTTTTTTAATACCTTCTTTACGTAAACGAGTTCGAATAACTTTTGCAATTGGATCTGTATGTGTTTTAGAAATATCAGCAATTTGAAATCGAGTTGGATCCATTTTATTTGCGGCACCCATACTTGAAATCATGGGAATATTACGCTTCAAACATTCTTTCATTAAATGAATTTTGTAAGAAATGGTATCTGAAGCATCAATCACATAATCCAAGTTTTGATCAAAAAATTGCTCATACGTTTCTTCTGTATAAAACATTTTAAGAGAAATAACTTCACATTCAGGATTAATATCCTTAATACGTGCAGCCATTAAATCTACTTTAGGTTGTCCAACAGTTGATACTAATGCGTGAATTTGACGATTCACATTTGTAATATCAACATCATCTTTATCAACTAATACAAGTCGACCCACACCCGACCTTGCAAGAGCCTCAGCTGAAAAAGAACCTACACCACCAATTCCTAATACAGCTACCGTGCTATTTTTTAAAATATTTAATCCTTCCTTACCAATCGCCAGTTCATTACGTGAAAATTGATGTAGCAACTAACTCACTCCAATTATTAACCTATTTCGTTATCTTGCATAATGACAGTATTTTTACCTGAAAACGAATATAACATACATCGATAGAAAAGCAAGCGTTTTTTTATTTTTACAAAGGACACCTTTTCATACTAAGTTTTGCTTAAATAGAATTAACCGTAGAAATTGGTTCGTTCCATTGCGCTCCAGACACTTGCTTTCCGCGGAGAGGAAGTCCGCTCCATTACACTATCATTTTAATATAGCATTAAACAGTAAGTATTAATTACACCCATTTAATAATTATAAAAGGGCCATCCTCACTATTAAAATAACTGTGAGAAATGACCCTAATTTCTTCGTTCATATGTAATAGTCCCAATTGTGCCGTCGCCATTTCCCTCGTTTTGATCCCGCACTCAGCAGGTGGGTGCTTTATTCCAGAGGTTTGTAAGTCCTCAATCCGAGGTTAGAGGCATGTACTCTGTCTGAAAACTCAAGCTCCCGTATAAACAATGTTAGGTCAAAACTAGGTGTACAACGAACACATCAGGACTTTGTGTTATAGAGATAATATCATAAGCAAATTTTCATTTCAAGATCTTGACAATTAGTCACGTATTTCAAGATTTAATTCTTCGAGCTGTGCTTCGCTAACAGTGCTTGGTGCATTTGTTAATAAATCACTTGCACTAGCTGTTTTAGGGAAAGCAATCGTATCACGAAGATTTGTTCGACCCGCTAAAAGCATAACTAATCTGTCTAATCCAAGTGCAATTCCACCATGTGGAGGTGTTCCATATTCAAAAGCTTCTAATAAGAAACCAAACTGCTCTTTTGCTTCTTCTTCTGAGAATCCTAAAAGCTTAAACATTTTCTCCTGAACATCTTTTTCGAAAATACGGATAGATCCGCCACCTAATTCGTAGCCGTTCAGAACAATATCATATGCTTGTGCTTTCATATTGCCTGGATCTGTATCAAAAAGATCTAAGTCTTCACGAGCAGGCATTGTGAATGGATGGTGAGCCGCATAATAACGTTTTGTTGCTTCGTCATATTCTAATAACGGCCAATCTACAACCCAAAGGAAATTAAACTTGCTTTCATCGATCAATTGTAAGTCTCTTCCTAGCTTTGAGCGAAGAGCACCTAATGAATCTGCCACTACTGACTTTTTATCTGCAACAAATACAAGGAGATCTCCAATAGTTGCATCGAGTGTTTGCAGTAAACCTTGCTGTTCTTCCTCTGTAAAGAATTTTATAATAGGTCCTTTTAAGCCGTCTTCTTCAACTTTTAACCAAGCTAATCCTTTTGCTCCATAAGGTGCAACAAACTCTGCTAATGCATCCATATCTTTTCTAGAGTATTTCTCAGCAGCACCTTTTACATTAATTGACTTAACTTGACCACCGTTAGCCACAACCGTGTTAAACACCTTTAATCCACTATCTTTAACGATTTCACTAACATCGACAAGCTCTAAACCAAATCGTGTATCCGGCTTATCTGATCCGTAACGTCCCATCGCTTCATCATACGTCATTCTTGGAAGTGGCAACTCAATGTCAACATTTTTCGTTTCTTTCATGATTCTAGCCATCATTTGCTCTGTCATCGACATAATATCGTCTTGACTCATAAATGAAGCTTCAATATCTATTTGCGTAAACTCAGGCTGACGGTCAGCACGTAAATCTTCATCACGGAAGCAGCGAGCAATTTGATAGTATTTATCAAAACCTGAAACCATTAATAATTGTTTGAAAATTTGAGGTGATTGTGGTAATGCATAAAACTCACCTTCATGCACACGGCTAGGTACTAAATAATCGCGTGCTCCTTCAGGAGTACTTTTTGTTAAAATTGGTGTTTCAATATCTAAAAAGCCATTATCATCTAAAAAGCTTCTCATTGATTTTGTCACATTATGACGCATTTGAATGGTATTCAACAATGCTGGTCTTCTTAAATCTAAATAACGATATTTTAAACGAACATCCTCTGAAACCTCTTCTGACTTATCTTCAATTAAAAATGGCGGATTTTTAGCCGCATTGATAATTGTTACTTTTTCCACAATAACCTCAATTGTACCAGTTGATACATTTGGATTAATTGTTTCCTCATCACGGCTTACAACCTTACCTGTTATATCTAGTACGTACTCACTGCGAACTCGCTCTGCAATCGCTAATGCTTCCTCTGACACCTCCGGGTTAAAAACCACCTGTACAACGCCAGTACGGTCACGAAGGTCAATAAAAATAACTCCTCCTAGATCACGTCTTTTAGCAACCCACCCTTTTAATACAACTTCTTCTCCAATTGCTGACTCTGGAACTTCACCACAATAATATGTTCGGCCAAACATGTAATCCCTCTCCTTTATAACTTAGATGTTAAATATGATATAACTTCTTCTATTGAGACTTCTTCTTGAGTGCCTGTTTCCATATTTTTAACGGCAATCATATTTCTTTCAAGCTCATCATCACCTAGTACCGCCACATATTTTGCTTGATGACGATCAGCAGATTTAAATTGAGCCTTCATTTTTTTATCTTCATAATCTTTTTCTGCAATAAGACCTGCATTTCTCATTTCATAAAGTAAGGAAACAGCACGATCTTTAGCTTGATCTCCCATTGTAACCAAATAACAGTCAATAGATGAGGTAATTGGAAGCTCAATTTTTTCTGCTTCAAGAGCTGCTAATAAACGCTCAATGCTCAAAGCAAAACCTATTCCAGGTGTTTCAGGGCCTCCTATGTCTTGAGCCAATCCATTATAGCGCCCACCACCACATAGAGTTGTGATAGCTCCAAAGCCTTCAGCGTTACTCATAATCTCGAAAGCGGTATGGTTATAATAATCTAACCCTCTTACTAGGCCAGGATCTACTTCAAATGAGATTCCATTTGCACCTAAATAATCCTGAACTTTTTGGAAATACTTCTTAGAATCTTCGTTTAAAAATTCTAAAATGGATGGAGCTGTTTCCATTAATTCATGGTCACGATCTTTTTTACAATCTAAGATTCGCAATGGATTTTGCTTCAGACGCGTCTGGCAATCAGAACAAAACTCTTCAATTCTAGGTTCAAAGTGAGCTATTAGGGCTTCACGATGAGCTTTACGACTTTCTGCATCACCTAAGCTATTAATCACTAGCTTTAAGCTCTTTAATCCAAGTGTTTGGTATAAATTCATCGCTAAAGAAATCACTTCTGCATCAATTGCAGGGTCATTACTTCCTAATGCTTCTACACCAAATTGGACAAATTGACGAAATCGTCCTGTTTGTGGTCGTTCATATCTAAACATAGGTCCGATATAATAAAGCTTAGTTGGCTGTGATGGATTAGCATAAAGCTTTTTTTCAACAAAGGATCTTACAGTTGAAGCTGTTCCCTCAGGTCGAAGTGTAATACTTCTTCCTTTACGATCCAAAAAGGTATACATTTCCTTTTGGACAATATCGGTACTTTCTCCAACACCTCTTGCAAATAGCTCCGTATGTTCAAATATAGGCGTGCGAATTTCCTTATACTGATATCTGTTACATAAATCTCTAGCAGTATTTTCAACAAACTGCCATTTCTCAACTTCTCCAGGTAAAATATCCTGAGTCCCTCTAGGAATCTGGAATGACATTACTTTCTCCTCCTAATACGAAATGCGGAAGGCGCCCGCTTATCGGTGACAAGCATAAGACGAGTAGGAATAGAAGGTTACTCTTCACCTTCAATTCCTACTTGGCTTATGACCTCGAACCGATGGCGCCTGTAGCTAGACACTAAAAATTTTTACAAAGACCATACATAAAAATGATATCAAAACATTCCCACAAATTTTTACAACAACAAAAAAACTCCCGTCCTACATCATGTAGGGACGAGAGTTATACCCGTGGTTCCACCCTAGTTGAAGCTGCCTAATGACCGCTTCCACTCAATCAGTTAACGCCTGTATACGTCCTGCTCCTACTAAACGAATGTTTTTCAGAGAGAAACCTAAGGAGTGTTCTTCAATAAGTCATCATGTAGAAATGCTTTCAGCCCAGGGCATTTCCTCTCTTGTCATGTGTATTCTTATTTACTGTTCTCCCTCAATGGTTCAAAAAAATATATGTATGGTTCATTGATAAGATTCTATCGAATTTTATCTTATCATACGTATCTTTGCTGTACATTGTCAAGAACGATTTAAATGTTTTTTTAAATTCTTTACCTCGCGTAATGAAATTCCAAACTCTGAGGCAAGTTCAAAGGAGCTTTCATTTTGTTCTTTTGTCATAAAATCATGAAAATTGACTCCAAAAACATCACGTCGTGAATGCATTAATTCACCTTTATCACTATTTCTCATTTTTAATACACCTCTTTTCAGTAAGGATCAAATTTATAATTCCCTTTTTGGAAGAATTTATTTCAGATTTTAAAGGATCATGAAGATCAGTAGAGAATGAATAATTTGGTAGACCTTTTAAAAGGAGGACTTTCTCTTTGATTCGCAAAAATCGAACCAACATGATTTGTTTTACACTTTTATTTATAGCTTTTTTACTGAATGCTTCTGTTATAAAGGCAGAAAACAATCAGGTGATCATAAATGTAGAACAAGAATATGTTAGAAGTGGAGCTGGTCTTACATATTCAGTTATTGCCAAAGTTAAAAAGGGACAAACATTTAATGTGTTAGAAAAGAAAAGAAACTGGGTTAAAATTAAACTTTCACCAACTTCTTCAGGATGGATCCCAAGCTGGTTCACTACAAAAGAAAATTCTGAATCCAAACTTTCAAATAAAAAAACGACTAATTATGAAGTTATATCACTCGCATCAGGACTTAGAATTCGTTCAGGTCCTGGATTATCTTTTGATATGATTGGTAGCTTTGAATATGGAAAAACAGCAATATATCTTGACAAAAGCGGTGAATGGACACAAATACTCTATTCGGGAAAAACAGGTTGGGTGTCCAACAGTTACATAGAAAAAACGAATAAAACGTCAACTAGAATTGCAAGGGGAATTGTTACAGCTCCTATATTGAGTATTAGGGATAAAGGAGCTTTCTCTGGTAAGGTTCTATCATCGGTACCAAGGAACACAGAGGTAATGATTCTTCAAGAAAAAAACAACTGGTATAAAATTTCTTTTAAAAATAAAACTGGCTGGGTTGCAGGATGGTATATCAAAAAAACAGCAGATACCCAATCTGATACAAATTTAAGCAAGTCTGATCAAACCGTAAAAATTATGTTCGATGGGACCAATATCCGTTCAGGGACTTCTACGCATAACAAGATTGTGAAAAGAGCCAATTTAGGAGAAACCTATCAAATTCTTCAAACAGATGGTGATTGGTATAAGATTGCCCTTGATGACAAAAAAAGTGGATATGTTGCCGGATGGGTTGTTGAAACGAGTGGTGTAACTGATCCAATAAGAAGACCAGGTGCCGCGCAATATGTTAAAGGTAAAACAATTATTATAGACCCTGGTCATGGGGGACAAGATGGTGGAGCGGTTGGCAATGGAGGGACGTTAGAGAAAAATCTCACCCTTACAACAGCAAAGTTAGTATATGATAAGCTGAAATCTGCTGGAGCTAATGTTTTTATAACAAGATCAACAGACACATACATTAGCTTAAATTCAAGAGTCAGTACATCTCATTATCGAAATGCAGAAGCGTTTATCAGTCTTCACTATGACAGTGCTGTTGACCCAAATGCTTCAGGTACTTCAGCCTACTTCTATCATTCACTTAAGGATGCACCATTAGCATTCAGTCTTAACAAAGAGCTAACTCAACAAACAAGACTTATTGATCGTGGCGTCAAATTTGGAAATTTCCATGTTCTTAGAGAAAACCACTCACCTGCTGTCCTTTTAGAACTAGGTTTTTTAAGTAATCGAACTGAAGAATTAACGATAAACAGCACAAGTTATCAAGAACATGCTTCACAAGGGATCTTTAATGGGGTTGCGTACTACTTCAAATAAAGCACACTCGAAAAACAAAAAAGGTTAGCTTCCCAACACCTTGTTGGAGAAACTAACCTTCTTATTTACTCTCGATAATTAACGTAACAGGACCATCATTTGTAAACTGAACATCCATCATAGCCCCAAATGTACCAGTTTCAACATGTAGTCCCTTTTCTTTTAACTTTTGATTAAAGATTTCATATAACTTATTTGCGTAATCAGGCTTTGCAGCATTCATATAATTAGGACGTCTTCCTTTTCGGCAATCACCATATAAAGTGAATTGTGAAACAGAAAGTACCTCACCTTCTATATCTAGCAAGGACGAATTCATTTTTCCTGATTCATCTTCAAAAATTCTTAAATGAGCGATTTTTTCTGCTAAATACTCAGCATCTGCCTCAGTGTCGTCATGTGTCATTCCTACAAGCACCATTACACCTGCTTTTATTTTTCCGACAACGTCTCCTTCGACTGTTACTTGAGCATCCTTTGCTCGTTGAACAACTACCTTCACAATAAAACCTTCCTTAATTCATCATTCTTCGAACCGAATAAATATCCGGTATTTGTTTAATTCTTTCAACTACTTTTTGCAAGTGATTAATATTTGAGATAGAAATAGCCATATTAATGGTGGCAACTTTATTACGATCAGATTTACCTGCAACAGACGATATATTCGTTTTTGTCTCATTAACAGCTTGAAGAACTTCATTTAATAAACCACGACGATCATAACCAAGTATTTCAATTTCAACATTGTATTCTTTTCGGCTTGATAATGGCTGATTTTCCCATTCAACATCAATTAATCGCTCTTTAGCATCTTCAGTATGAACATTGGTACAGTCAGATCGGTGAACAGATACTCCTCTACCCTTTGTAATAAAACCAACAATGTCATCCCCAGGAACTGGATTACAACATTTCGAAAGGCGAATTAATAGATTATCAATACCCTTAACTTGTACGCCTGCATCACGCTTACGGGAAGATGTAGAAGGAACTTGTTTTACTTCATTCATTACTTCCTGAATATTCTTTTCCTGTTCCTCTTGATCACGTTTTTTACGCCATTTTTCTGTTAAGCGATTTGCAACCTGCAACGCTGTTACACCATTATACCCAACAGCTGCATACATATCTTCTTCATTTGAAAAATTAAACTTTTCGGCTACCCGCTGCAAATTATCAGATGTCATGACTTCTTTTACATCGAAATCAAGATTTTTGATTTCTTTTTCAACCATTTCTTTTCCTTTATCAACATTTTCTTCTCGACGTTGCTTTTTAAAGAATTGGCGGATTTTATTTTTTGCTTGTGATGTTTGAGCAAGCTTTAACCAATCTTGGCTTGGACCATATGAATGCTTAGACGTTAATATTTCAATGATATCACCAGTTTTTAATTTATAATCCAGGGTAACCATCTTGCCATTTATTTTGGCACCTATTGTTTTATTCCCAATTTCGGAATGAATTCGATAGGCAAAATCAATTGGGACGGAACCAGATGGTAATTCAATTACATCCCCTTTAGGAGTGAAAATAAAGACCATATCTGAGAAGAGATCAATTTTTAATGACTCCATAAATTCTTCTGCATTTGTCACATCATTTTGAAATTCTAGTATTTCTCTAAACCATGACAGTTTTTTCTCTAATGTTGTTTTCTCATCAATATCTTTACCTTCTTTGTAAGCCCAATGTGCAGCGATTCCATATTCAGCAATCTGATGCATTTCAAATGTTCTAATTTGAACTTCAAGAGGATCTCCTTTAGGTCCAATAACCGTTGTGTGAAGAGATTGGTACATATTAGGCTTTGGCATTGCAATATAATCCTTAAAGCGTCCAGGCATTGGTTTCCAGCAAGTATGAATAATACCGAGGACAGCATAGCAATCTTTAATGCTATTTACAACAATTCGGACTGCTAAAAGATCATAAATTTCATTAAATTGTTTATTCTGAAGAACCATTTTACGATAAATACTGTAAATATGTTTCGGCCTTCCAGAAAATTCAGCTTCAATATTTACTTCGTTAACACGCTCACGTACTTCATCAATTACTTGATCAAGATACTCTAACCGTTCCTGACGTTTCTTTTTCATTAGATTTACGATTCGGTAATATTGCTGTGGATTTAAGTATCTTAGTGATGTATCTTCAAGCTCCCATTTGATTTTTGAAATCCCCAATCGATGTGCTAAAGGAGCAAAAATCTCGAGTGTTTCGTTTGATATACGTCTTTGTTTTTCTTGTGGCAAATGCTTTAACGTTCTCATGTTATGAAGACGGTCTGCAAGTTTGATGAGGATAACCCGGATGTCCTGAGCCATTGCAACAAACATTTTTCGATGGTTTTCTGCTTGCTGTTCTTCTTTTGATTTATATTTAATTTTCCCTAGTTTTGTAACACCATCGACGAGCATTGCCACTTCATCATTAAACTCATTGCGCAAATCCTCAAGAGTGACCTCTGTATCCTCCACAACATCGTGTAAGAAGCCACCAGCAATTGTTGACGGATCCATCTCTAAATCTACCAATATTCCCGCGACTTGAATAGGATGGATAATATATGGCTCTCCCGATTTACGGAATTGTTCTCTATGTGCTTCTTCAGCAAAATCATAAGCACGTTGGATAAAAGCTGTATCTTCAGCCGATAAATATCTTTGTGCTTTTTGAATTACTTGCTCAGAAGATAATACTTGTTCATTAGACATGGAATCACCTTTTTGTATTGAAACTTTGATAAACCTCTATTAAATAAGGAACTGCGCGAAAAATCTGATTTATTCATGTAAAAATCGAGGTGACGAAAACATTTCATCATTACGATTAGAAAATTTACTATATTGTAACTATTATCAATAAAAAAAGTAGAGATGTAAAGAGGTACATACTATTTTTTAGCTACTCCAAATACTGGATATGTTCCTACTTAAGGAATTATAAGGACCATCTTACAGAAAGTTTGCAAAAAAAGCACCCTTCAGAGTGCTCTTAAGAACAAAGGGGACAGAGCTACCTTATTAACTCTTATCCCCTATCATTTATTTTAGTTCATGATTAAAATTTCATTAATGTTAATACATCATAGCCATCTAATAATTTACGTCCATCTAAATAAGATAGCTCAATTAGGAAAGCAATCCCTGCAACAATACCGCCAAGCTCTTCAACAAGTTTAATGGTTGCTTCAATTGTTCCTCCTGTTGCTAATAAATCATCTGTAATTAAAACACGTTGTCCAGGCTTGATCGCATCTTTATGGATCGTTAATACATCCTTGCCATATTCAAGACCATATTCAACACGAACTACTTCACGAGGTAATTTTCCTTCTTTACGAACAGGGGCAAAACCTACTCCAAGTGAGTAAGCAACAGGGCAGCCAATAATAAAGCCGCGTGCTTCAGGACCAACGACAAGATCAATCTGTTTTTCACGAGCATATTCAACAATTTGGTCTGTCGCATATCTATACGCATCCCCATTATCCATTAATGTTGTAATATCCTTGAATTGAATTCCTGGTTTCGGATAATCAGGTACGACTGTTACGAATTGCTTTAAATCCATTTTTCCTTTGTCCTCCTTATACACCTACAGGCGCATCTAATGGAAATCTTTCTTCAAACCACTGCTTAAGCTGCATGTAAGATGTATATAATAACGTTTTTTCTAATTCTAATCTCATTTGTTTTTGGGCATATGTTTTCGATTCTGTTAAATCTCGTTTTCGAGTTGAAGAATTTGTCGAAATAACACCATTTTCTATTGTAACAAATTCTAGTTCAAAAAACACCTGTGACATGAACTCAATTGTTTCTTTTGTCCATCCCTTGTGAGCCGCAAGTTGTTTACCTTGCTCATGGAGCTTGAAAGAGCCTTTCTTTAACAGAAATCCATAATACCATTTAAAGTGTTCTCTTGTTGGAATCGTTGAAAAGAAGTGATCTGAATCCTGTTGAAACACTGTGTAAATTCTTGCTGGCTTTCCTTCAGAAAAAAGCGCATCAAAATGATCAAGTGATGATGGAATATCCATTAAAATAACATGTTTATTTTTAACAGATAGATTTAGGGCATCTTGTTTTGTTTTTACTAACATTGCTTTTTGTTCGAAGCCTAAATTCTTCACGTAATCATGCGTTGTTTCCTCAAAAGTAACAATGATGCTCTCTTCTAAAGTTGTCACTGAACTCACTAGCTTGTCGACATTTCTTGTTCCTCTAAAATCGAACAACTGCCACTCATCAACCTTGATATCTTGTAACATGATTTGGGGTTTGCGAAGATTATTCCACTCATTAATAGATAATTCCCCAATTGCCGATAAAGTAACAGAGGGTGAAAGTTCATCATGGATATACCCCATACCAAACCCAACGCAATCAAGCTGACAATCTTCTTGCGAAAAAACCAGCTTTAAATGATTTTGTTCAGAACCAATTTTTCGAACATTTGCCAATGTAACATTCTCTATTTGAATGACAGGTTTAGGGTTATTCATACCAAAGGGTGAAAGAAGTTGCATTTCTTCAATTGAATTAACTGAAATATCTTCTAGATTACAGCTTACATCCACTTTTGTTACCGGTATAAAATCATTTTCTGTTAATATGTTTTTTGCCTTTTCAACAAGTCTTTCTCGTAGTGAATCAACATCTTCCAGATTTAATGTCATACCTGCAGCCATGGGGTGCCCTCCAAAATGCGGAAGAATATCGCGACATGTTGATAGATTTTCAAACAAATCAAAGCCAACGATACTTCGGGCTGACCCTTTTGCAATTCCTTTTTCTCTATCAATGCTTAAAACAATTGTTGGACGATAAAAGCGGTCTACAAGCCTTGATGCAACTATTCCCACCACACCTGGATTCCAGCCTTCTCTAGCAATAACAAGAACTGGATGATCCTCGATTGGAAAACGAGTTTCTACCTCCTCGATTGCTTCTTCTGTCATTGTGCTAACAAGTTTCTGACGTTCTTTGTTAAGCAAATCAATTTCCTCAGCAATAACTGAAGCTTCCTCTTCATCTTCAGAAAGGAGAAGGTCCACGGCGGGGTCAGCTGATTGTAAACGACCAACTGCATTAATTCGTGGCCCCAGTGCAAAACCTATCGTATCCTCATTTATTTCATCCATCTTGACATTGGCAATTTTTAATAACGCTTTTAGTCCAATACGTTTTGTTGTTTTTAACTGGTTTATACCTTTTTTAGCTATTAATCTATTTTCATCATGAAGTGCTACTAAATCTGCGATTGTTCCTATTGCTGCTACTTCTAATAAATCAGTTGGAACATCACCAAGCAGAGCATGACTTAATTTAAAGGCAACGCCAACTCCAGCAAGCTCCTTAAAAGGATAGGTACATCCTGGTTGTTTTGGATGGATAATCGCAAGTGCTTCTGGAAGAATCGGACCTGGCTCATGGTGGTCTGTAATAATCAAATCCATCCCTAATTCTTTTGCCACTTGTGCTTCATGAACAGCTGCAATTCCTGTATCAACTGTAATGATTAAAGAAAAACCCTTTTCATGTGCATGTCTAAAAGCAGCTTCATTTGGTCCATAACCCTCGGTAAATCGATTTGGAATATAGAAATCTACGTTTGCACCCAGAGTACGTAAAGCTGTTAATAATACAGTTGTACTGCTTACTCCATCAGCATCATAATCTCCATAAACTAATATATGCTCATTTTGTTCTATCGCCGTTTTTATTCGGTGGACAGCCTTGTCCATATCTTTTAGAAGAAACGGATCATGAAAAGATTGTTTTTCAGTTTCCAAGAATTCGCGTGCTTCTTCTACTGAATGTATGCCTCTATTTACAAGTAAAGATGCGACTAACGGTGTAATGGATAAGTTATCAATAAGTGTTTCAATTAAGGTTTCATCAGATGATTGAACCATCCATCTTGTTTTTGCCTTTAACATAGTTTCACCCCTCAACCATCCCATTATACAAGAGTGGTCAAGGGGTTTCAATTTAAGGATTATTCCAGAAGTAAATAGGCTTGATTACTAAACACCAGATGTTGGTTCATGATCCATTTCTTCCTTTTTGTTATCGAGATCTGTTACCTTCTTTTCTTTTTCGTCCTTTAACGTTTCTAGTTCAGTTTGTAATTTCGCATTTTCTTTTTCAGCAACTTTCAATCTTCGGTGGATTGTTAAGATTCTAACAACTCCTGCTGATGCAATGATAAATCCTCCCATAAAAACTGAACCTAAAATAATTAGTACAAGGGGCCATTCTGCTTTTCCAAATAAATAATCAACCTCAACTGGCTCAACATTTATCACAGCAAAGATGGCAATAATGATGGCAAAAATAATGGCTAGAATTAAACTCCATTGACGCTTCATTTGTATTCCTCCTTTCTCCTAAGGTGAGTAAGGGTTAATATGTACCATTACATTTTGTACGTGTTCATGCTCACTCATTAGCTTTTCTTTTACAAGCTTTCCTATGTTATGCCCTTCTTCAACTGTTATGTGAGGGTCAACGGAAACTTTTATATCTACGATAACATAATGTCCATGTTCTCTGGCATGCAACTCATCGATTTTTTTAACCTCACTTATTTTACTCACTGTATCCTTAAGATCAACAACATCTTCATCATGCAAAACATGGTCAAGTGTTGTATGAATTGATTCAGCACCAAGCTTCCAGGCCATCTTGATAACCAATACAGCTACAAATAGTCCTGCAACAGGATCCGCATAAACAAGCCAGTCTATTCCCATCTTTTGACCAATTATCGCTGCACCAATACCAGCCAAAGCAGCTATGGAAGAATAAACATCTGAGCGATGCTCATAAGCATTTACAATGATAGCATCACTTTTTATTCTTTTACCCAATCTAAACTTATATTGAAACATCCATTCTTTAACGACAATCGACAAAATCACTGCATATATCGCAAGTGGCTTAGGTGCTTGAATTTCCTCAAAAAAAGACTCAAAGGAAGATTTACCAATTTCAAGTCCTACTAAAAACAAAAGAACAGCTACAATTATGGCAGCAATTGACTCTGCTTTTCCATGTCCATAAGGATGATCTTCATCAGGGGGCTGTTTTGCAGCGCGTACACCTATGTAAACGGCTAATGACCCTGCAACATCTGATGCCGAGTGAACAGCGTCTGCCACTAACGCACGACTTTCAGCAATAACACCAACTACCCCTTTAATAATTGCAAGTACAATATTTCCAACTACTCCAATCATGGCAGCAAATTCAGCTTGCTTAAATCGATCATTTTTCCCCATATCTTCACCTCTTTTGCTCGTACCTATAGTTTAACCAATTGTTTACAATAAATGAGGGTTATCCCATCTCATTGTATTATTTCGTAAACCATGTGGTTACTTTAAATAATGACATTAGAGAGAGATAACCCTTAATTTTTATACTTGTGGTTCGTCACTTACTTGGGAAGGAACATCCTTCTTTTTCGTTAATTGCTTTCCTTTCCAAATCAGCCATAGCTGAGCAGCAATAAATAAAGAAGAATAGGTACCCGAAACCAATCCAACTAATAATGCAATCGAGAAATTCGTAATTGAAGTACTACCAAAGATCATTAGCGCTACAACAGCAATGACAACAGTCAGTACCGTATTAACAGATCTAGTAAAGGTTTGCTGTAAACTGCGATTTACAATTAACTTTAAATCTTCAACAGTTTTAACCTTCTTCTTCTTATATAACTCCCTAATCCGGTCAAAAGTTACAATCGTATCATTTATAGAATAACCGACAATTGTTAAAACCGCTGCAATAAAGGTAATGTCAACCTCTAAACGGGTGATACTGAAGAAAGCAATGATAAAGAATGCGTCATGAAGCAAGGCGACAATTGACGCAAGCGCCATATAAAACTCAAATCGAATCGCTACATAAATGATGATGCCTATAGAAGCGATCAATATCCCATACATTGCATTTCTTGCAAGCTCTTTCCCAACAGTTGGAGAAACTGTACTTACATTTGGATCCATGCCATATAATTCTTTAAAATGGCTTTTTACTTCAGCAATTTTTTGCTGATCTAAAACACCGATAAATCTAGCCACACCAATTTCATTGTTATTACCAGCCAAGACAACATCATCAGCTTCTAGACCTAGTTTTTCCATTTCATCATTTACTTCTTGTGTTGTTAGGCTTTTGTCTGCTTGAACCTCAACACGTGTACCACTCGCAAAATCAATTCCAAGATTCAAACGGAATACTACTAATATGACAATTCCTACGATTACAAGAATTGTTGATAACATAAAAAATTTCTTGCGATGTTTTAAGAAATCTACATTGTCAAAACGAGTAGGTGCAATCGTATCATCATCTGTTTCTTCGATACTGATTATATGCTCCTTCTTCACACCAAAATAACCTTTTTTCTTATCAAGCCAGCGGCTCTCTACTAATAGCGCAAGTAATATTCTTGATAAAAATACAGCTGTTAAGAAACTTACAATAATACTGATGATTAACATTGTGGCAAAGCCTTTAACAGAACTTGTCCCAAAGAAAAAGAGAACAGCTCCTGCTAGAATAGTGGTAATATTCGCATCAAAGATCGTTGTAAATGAACGTCTTGTTCCTGCCTTAAAGGCCGAGCGAACGGTACGACCGAGTTTTAGTTCTTCTTTAATACGTTCATATGTGATAATGTTTGCATCAACCGCCATTCCGACACCAAGAATAAGTGCAGCAATACCTGGTAATGTTAAAACACCATTCATCCAATCGAACACTTGAAGAATTAAGTAAATATACGTTGAAAGAGTAATAACAGCAATAAAACCTGGTAAACGATAGAAGAATAACATGAATAGGAAAATGATAGCTATTCCTACAATTCCAGCCAGAACTGTTTGATCTAATGCCTGCTCACCAAACTGAGCTCCAACAGATGTTGAATACATTTCTGTTAACTTTACTGGAAGAGAACCTGCGTTTAATAAATTCGCCAAATCTTGTGCTTCTTGGATTGTAAAGTTTCCTGTTATGGTAACATCTGTTTGATTAAAAACTTGGTCAACATTTGGTGCAGAAAGATATTTTGGATCTTGCTTAGTCGCTTCTTCTTGGAATGAATCTCCTTCTTCATAATCAAGCCAAATAACAAGTTGATTATAAGGAGCATTTCCTACAATTTCTTCTGTTACTTCTTTAAACTTCGTTGCATCTTTCAACTTAATCGCAACATTAGGTTTTCCTTGCTCATCAAATGATTGCTTCGCTCCACCTTCTACTAAGTCAGAGCCATTAAGCATCTCTTTGTCTTCATAATCACGGAAAGTTAATTCAGCTTGTGTAGATAAAATTTCCCGTGCTTTATTCTGATCACTTACACCTGCAAGTTGAACACGAATTCGATCTTCACCTTCAATCTGAATATTCGGTTCACTTACTCCAAGGACATTTGCACGCTTTTGTAGAGCATTAACTGTACTTACAAGCACATCCCTTGTAATTTTGTCCCCTTCGTTTGCTGGTTCAACTTCATATAAAATTTCGAAGCCTCCCTGCAAATCTAGTCCCAAAATAATGTTGCTTGTTGCCCTATTTGTATTCAGGCCAATAATACTACCTACTACTAGGACAAGTAGAAAAAACGCAATTATGCGTCCGCGCTTAACCATTATGTATCCTCCTTAATTTCCACAAAACGAATGATATAAAGCCGATAATAAATTACTAAAAATGCAGGCTTTGTTTATTTTACAAGGTTAATATTCCCCATCAAATTATACGCTTTTAAAAGATGTAGAATCAATGTTAAATCAAACCTTTTAACAAATCTTTACCTTCGTCACTGTCGAACCAATTTCCTCCTTTAAATGATTCAACAGTGGCATAGTTCATAAAATCTCCAATTTTTAGTGCCAGAATATCACGCACAACCTCATGCACATAAAGTTCAGGTGTTTTTTTCCATTTTTTTGTTTTCAGAAATGACCAAAGCTTTTCTTCAGAAACATCCTCATAGCCTAGAATCATAAATTCTTCTAATTTGCTCTTAATCGCTGGTTTCACATGATGACGGAATTCATCAATTGGCTGCTTATTCATCATTTATACACTCCTTTTACGAGACATTTTAAGGGCTATGTAAAGGAAGTACCACACAATCCGATATAACTTGTCATGCTTGGCCTATTCCGACGCATATAGTAATTGTATATGATTCCACGTTATTTGAGAAGGCAGGGAGAGAAATGTCAAAGCAAACGTTTCTAAAAGGAACGCTCATATTAATCTTGGCAGGATTTATAACCCGTGTATTAGGATTTATTAACCGAATAGTTGTTGCCCGTTTTATCGGAGAAGAGGGGGTTGGTTTATATAACATGGCTGTCCCAACCCTTGTTTTAGCTATTACCCTTACACAACTTGGATTACCTGTTGCCATTTCAAAGCTTGTTGCAGAAGCTGAAGCAAAAGGTGATGCTCGTAAAGTAAAGAAAATACTTGTTGTTTCGTTATCAATAACCGGAACGTTAAGTATCATTTTCACACCGACTATGATGCTTCTCGCACCATTTTTATCTGAGCATGTATTTACTGATCAACGAACATATTGGCCATTGCTAGCAATTGCCCCCGTAGTTCCAATCGTGGCAATTTCTTCTGTTATCCGTGGCTATTTCCAAGGACGGCAAAATATGCGACCTGCTGCCATTTCCCAAGTATTAGAGCAAGTTGTTCGTATTTCCTTAGTTGCGATATGTACAAGTGCCTTTTTACCATACGGAATTGAATATGCCGCAGCTGGCGCAATGATTTCAGCCGTTGTTGGAGAATTGGTTTCACTTATCTACTTGGCAGCCATGTTTAAAGTGAAAAAGAAAATTAGAATTCGAAGAAAATTCTTTAAATCTGTCAAAAATGGAAAAGAAACATTTAATCAATTAATGGGGATAGCACTCCCAACAACAGGAAGTCGCTTTATCGGATCACTTTCATGGTTCTTTGAACCAATTGTTGTTGCAAACAGCCTTGCTATAGCAGGAGTTGCCACAGCTGTTGCTACAAAACAATATGGAGGTCTTACAGGATATGCAATACCTTTGCTGATGCTGCCTTCATTCATTACATATTCTTTGTCTACCTCCCTTGTTCCTGCAATAAGTGAAGCAATGGCTAACAATCAGCTAAAGCTCGTTGAACATCGCTTGCAGCAAGCTTTAAGACTGTCACTTGTAAGTGGTGGACTGGCATGTGTTGTGTTATATGTTTTTTCAGAACCTTTAATGAGCATCATGTATGGCAGCAGTAAATCTGCCATCTTCGTTCAAGTGATGGCACCATTTTTTATTTTTCATTATTTCCAAGGACCTTTACAGGCTGTGCTACAAGCTTTAGACTTAGCAAAAGCTGCTATGATTAATAGTTTAATAGGTTCAGCTGTCAAAACAGCTCTTATCTTCGTATTAGCAACAAGACCATCTCTCGGTATTATGGGTGCTGCTTTGGCCATTGTTATAGGTATAATGCTTGTTACTCTTTTACATTTTGCAACAGTCTTAAAGGTTGTTCCATTTACAATTCATGTTAAGGACTATATTAAGAGTGGAATGACCATGGTCATTGCCGGTGTGACAGGATATTTATTTTATGAAAATGTCGTTTCGGAATTCACAATCATATTAAGGTTAATTACATCTTTAACCGTTACATCACTAATCTATTGCTTCTTACTTTTAGTGTTAAAACTTGTAGAAAAAGACGAAATACAACGCATTCCATTTGTAGGTCATTTTCTGGCTCGACTAATACCAGCAAAATAATTTTTTTCTCTCCATGCAATTGAGTGATGCTCAATTGCTTTTTTCTTTCACATAAAAAAAGATGAAAGTCGATGCGACCCCCACCTACATTAATTTTTATCTTCATCCTTCAAATCAATGAAAAAAATCCCTTTTCCATATGTGCATAACGAAATTTGCTTTGTATCTTTATAACCTAGTTTACGAAGCTGCTGCCTTAACCATAAGGTATTTTTATTAATCGTGTGTAGATTCTCATCTTGAATGGTTCCATCAACAATTAGAGGAAGCTGAAGCTCTGGTTGCTTTTTATTTTTTTTCTGTTTTTCAATGACAGAGAGTTTCCCAGTAGGTTCCAAAATCGCAAACTCGACGTCAGCAACATTGTTTATATTTTTGTCACGAAGCTGTGTCATTAAATCATCAAAGTTATATCTTTGTGTTCTCATGGCGTGTTCATCTACTTTTCCACGATTAATAATAATGGTTGGCTTTCCATCTAAAATATGCCTAATCTTTTGATTTTTAAGTGATAGATATGCCAATGAAATCTGCAGCGTCATCAAAATAAGCATAGGAATAGCTGTATGTATCAGTGGATCACTCGGGTCCTCAATTGCTGTAACTGCCATTTCTGCAATCATGATAAAGACCACTAAGTCCAATATGCTCAACTCACCAATTTCTCTCTTGCCCATTAATCTAAAAATAAGAACAATGAGAAAGTATAGAAATAAAGTACGAGCCAAGATCGTGATGTAATATTCCACTTTTCATGGCCTCCTTTTATCTAATTGCTTAACACTTATTTTGAACGATAACGTAACTTTTATGTAAACATTTCATCTACATCGTAAAGTTTAGAAGATATCGAAAATAAACGTAAACAGAGGAGATACCAAGTGAGATAATAACGATTGGAAAACCAACTTTAAGAAATTCGATAAAATTGATATGCTCTTTTTCCTTTGCTGCAAGTCCTGCAACAACTAAATTAGAGCTTGCACCTAATAATGTCCCGTTTCCTCCTAAACAAGCTCCTAATGCCAATGACCACCATAAAGGATCTAAATTGGTCATTCCGTAATCTTTAAACTCGATAATCATCGGAATCATTGCCGCGACAAAAGGAATATTATCAACAAAACCGGATAAAATACCTGTCATCCATAAAATAAGCATTGATGTTTTAGGTAAATCACCTTCTGTGTAAAACACCATTCCCCGTGCAAGCTCATCAATAACCCCTACTTCCTCGAGCCCGCCAATTAACATAAATAATCCGACGAAGAAAAACAATGTTCCCCATTCCACTTGTTTAAAAACCTCATCAGGCTTGTATTCATCGTGGGTAAGCAACAATAACAATAATGCCCCTGCTAACGCAACACTCGTCAGATCAATGTGTAAAATGGGATTTAAGACAAAGCCAGCAATAGTTAAAAGTAAAACAAAAATGGACTTTGGTAACGCTGGTGTTAGTTTTAAATAGTTACTCGCCTTAATCGACGCTAGCTTTTTTTGATCAATCGTATCAACCTGAAGCTTTGGCCAATAAATTGCGATTAAGTAAATTAGAACCACTGCATAAATAATCAGCACGATGGGACTTAAATGAGTAATAAAAGCATTGAACGTTAAATGCTCAACTGCTTGACCAATCATGATATTCGGAGGATCTCCAATTAGTGTGGCTGTTCCACCAATATTTGAAGCGATAATGATTGTAATTAAATAAGGAATGGCTGGTATATCTAACATACGCACGATTGTAAGGATGATTGGAACAAGTAGAAGCACCATCGTCACATTAGCAAGAAAAGCTGATCCAACAGCTGTTAACGTAGAGATAACAATAAGAAGTGGAATAGGCCTCCCTTTTACAAATTTAGCCATGATAATAGCTACAAACTCAAATACACCTGTTTGACTTGTAATAATGACAATCAGCATCATCGCGAATAACAGCGAAATTGTATTCCAATCTATGTACGTAAGAAATGCCTTGTTTATATCGTAAATTCCAACAATAAGCATAGCGACTCCACCCAAACCAGCCGCTAAAGCACGATCAATTTTTTCCGTCATAATAACAAAATAAGTAATGAGAAAGATGATAACTGTTAAAGTGGTAAGCATTATTTATCCTCCTTGATAGTAAACACCACTCAAAAGCAGCCGGATAATATGGTGTTATCTATCGAATGAATAGTACTCAATAATAAGTAAAAGGATTTTTTAAATCTATATGCAAGTCCTCTTTACCATCATATGATGCAAGTCCACTAAAATATTTATAGTCTATTTTTTTATTCTATGAATATTCTTTAATAAGACGAGCTCACAACAAGCTCGGGACTTGTCTAGAGGGAAAGGGGGATGCTTTGTGGAAACAAAACAATGGGGTAAAGCAATCCTTTATGGTCTTATCACCATCTTTGTTATGGCGTTAGCCACAAGCCTAGTATTTTCTTTATTATTAAAGTTTACCGATTTAACAGAATCATCAATTACATGGGTGCTTTTAGGTTTGTCGATTTTAGCCTTATTTATTGGTGGCTTTGTTGCCGGAGGAAATGGCAAGGAAAAAGGCTGGCTAATCGGAGGGATTACCGCCCTGCTTTTCTCACTCATTATTTTATTGTTTAAATTTCTGGGCTATGGGGAAATTTTTACAATGGAAGAACTTATGTATCATGGGGGATTTTTATTAGTAGCGATGCTTGGTGGAATCTTTGGGGTTAACGTGTCTTCATCAAGAGCAGCAAAATAAAAAACAGGGTTATATTTATACCCTGTTTTTTTATTATGTACTATTTAGTCTTTGATAACTTCACGTACTGATTTACGATCGAATGTTAAACGAGTGCCATCTCCTACTTTTAGGACGATTTTGTTTTCGTCAACTGAATCAAGGATACCATGTAATCCTCCGATCGTCACAATTTTGTCACCCTTTTGTAGACTGTTTTGCATTTCACGTACAGCTTTTTGTTGCTTTTGCTGCGGACGAATTAGCAAGAAGTAAAAAATCGCGAACATCAATACTAACGGTAAAACTGTTCCTAACATTTCCATTTATTTCACCCCTTTCAAGCCTGTATTAAAAGTTTTTAGCATTTGGTTTATTAAAACCATATGTTTCAAAGAATTCATCGCGGAAATCGCCTAAACGATCTTCACGGATTGCTTGTCTAACTTTCTCCATTAAGTTTACCAGAAAATAAAGATTATGATAAGATGTTAATCTTAAGCCGAACGTTTCATCACTTTTAATAAGATGTCGAATGTATGCACGAGAAAAATTACGACATGTGTAACAGTCACAGTTTTCATCCAGTGGACCAAAGTCTTTTGCAAATTTTGCATTTTTCACGACTAATCGACCTTCACTCGTCATCAATGTACCGTTTCGCGCAATTCGAGTTGGTAAAACACAGTCAAACATATCAATACCGCGGATAGCTCCATCAATTAATGAGTCAGGAGATCCTACACCCATTAAATAACGAGGCTTGTTTGAAGGCATTAATGGCGTTGTAAATTCTAGTACCCGATTCATCACATCTTTAGGCTCTCCAACAGATAATCCACCAACCGCATAGCCCGGAAAATCCATAGAAACTAAATCTTTTGCACTTAGCTTTCGTAATTCCTCATATTCCCCACCTTGAATGATTCCAAACAACCCTTGATCATTTGGTCTATTGTGAGCTTTAAGGCAGCGTTCAGCCCAACGAGTTGTTCGTTCAACTGACTTTTTCATATAATCATATTCAGCTGGATACGGTGGACATTCATCAAATGCCATCATTATATCAGAGCCTAAATCATTTTGAATGTGCATCGCTTTTTCAGGAGATAAAAACAGCTTGTCACCGTTCAAATGATTTCTGAAGTGT